>CAKOMU010000011.1 GCA_934096755.1 uncultured Bacilli bacterium | reverse complement strand
GGATAATGATTTACCACTATCTTTTCTGTTGTGGATATAACTTCAGGCTCTAAAAATGTCACTATTTCATGCACGGGATTTTTCCATCTTGCGTTTTTTCTTTTATGAATTTTATCACTATAAAAAGTTATTTTGGGTACATCATCTATAATTAACCAATTGTATGTATAATGTAATCTAGTAAGATCATCTTGCCAAATACTCAATAATTCCTTTTTCCAACCATCTAATAAAACTTCATCTAAATCAAGAGAAATACATATATCATAGTCATCTGGTATCATTTCTAAAGCCATATTTCTTGCGGTATCAAACCGCCATGGATCAATTTTTGCTGTTTTTACAACAACTCCCAAAGATTTAAGTATTTTTACTGTATCGTCAGTGGATCCAGTATCAAGCACAAAAATACCATCTGCATCTTTAATTGAATCGTACCATCTTTTCACAAATTTGGCTTCATTTTTGCAAATTGCATAAACACACACTTTTTTTTGCATACATCCTCCATTTTCATAAATATTTTTTCTTCTTTATAAAATATGCGTAAAACGAAAAAAAGATATAATAAATTATGGAATTATACATAATTTTGTATTATAATTTAGCTATGATGACAGAATTAGAAATGTTCCAAAAATATAAAGACTTTGCAATTCAATTTAAATTAAATAATGATGATATAAAAAAAATATGGCGAATCATAAAACCAATTGCAACTCATCCAGAATTCATTAAAAGGTGTAATGATCCTTTTTTTCATCATGACATTAAATCTCTTGGAGATCATATTTTATGTGATACAATAGTTACTTATAAATTAGTCAAAAAATATCAGTCTAAAAATATGCAAAAAATAAATTTGCAGATTGCTCTTTTAATTGCCATGTTCCATGATTTTTATGAATTGCCATGGCAAAATAATCATCAAAAAAAAACATTGCCCAATAAACATGGTTTTGTTCATCCTATTGAAGCTGCGATTAATGCTATTTACTGGTTTCCGCAATATTTTCAAAACAAAGAAAAAGCCATGTTAATCATAGATGGCATTATTCACCATATGTTCCCATTGGCTGTGCGTGCTTTTGATAATAAAGATATGCAGTTAAACAATCAAGATAAATATGATCAGTTAGATTCTAGATATAAAGAAATGCTAAAATTATCCACTGATATTGGTAAAATCGGTCATTATTCATTGAGAAAATCTTTTTTCATCGAAGGACGGATTATGTCTAGTGCCGATAAAATTGTAGCAACTCGTAAAGATATCGGTAGTATTCATGGCTTTCTGGCTTTAATCAGTGGCAAAAATAAAAACATAGATAAAATTACTAAATCAAAAAATAAACATTAATTTTCTAGTAAATTAATTATAGTATCTACAACAATATTTTCCATTTTTTCATAATCTATATCACCATGTTTATGATAAGCTTCTTCGTGTGCTAAGTTATCACTTTACATATAGTATCGATTGTTTTAGCCAAAAAAGTTAAAACTATAGATATGGTTAGTAGTCTAAAAGCTAACGAATAAAAAAATTGTCAGTTCAAATCTGGCAATTTTTTTAATAAATTTTATTTGGTAATAATTTTTTTAAATATTCTAATATGTCGTCAAAACGATATTTATTTGGAAATTTAATATATTCTAAACACACGTTAATAACACCACTAACATAAAATTTTGATATTATTTCTAAAGGTACTTCCGTATCCAAAAAGGAATCTTCACCGATATGTTTTTCCACATTTTTTAAAATAGTATCATAAGCCATGTCCATAACAATGCTATTATTATTCATTTTTAAAATAGCATTATAAGTATCTATGTTTTCATTGATATGACTAAAAAACAATTCAATTACTTGTACATAAAATTCTTTTGGGTTATTACTGACTTTATTTTCTTCCAAATGTTCATCTAAATTTTCTTTTAAATCATTCATCAAGGCGTCTAGTAACTCATATTTATCTTGAAAATGGTCATAAAAAGTAGATCGATTAGTTAAAGCTTTTTGACAAATATCAATCACTTTTATATCTTCAAAAGGTTTATCTTTCATCATTAACAGTAAGCCTTCATATAAGTTTTTTTTAGTTTTAGTCACCCTTAAATCTTCTTTCTTTTTCATCTAATCACCAATAAAATTATATCTTAATAAAGACAAAAGTAAAGATAAACAACAAACGTATTAATAAAATTCAAACAAATAATCAAAAAATGTTGGTTAACAAACTGTTTGTATAATATGCTTTTGTAAATTATTTCAAATTAGCATAGTATATAAGCGTGAGAAAAATTTTAAGGGAGACATTGAAATGAAAAAATTTAGTAAATTT
The DNA here is from genome assembly GCA_934096755.1 of uncultured Bacilli bacterium. Lineage (GTDB taxonomy): Bacteria > Bacillota_I > Bacilli_A > RF39 > UBA660 > Onthocola_B. The sequence continues at coordinate 24,960 of CAKOMU010000011.1, read as the reverse complement.
ATTACTAATCATGCGATTGGAATTTTAGTTGCCTGTCTATTATTGGTAATACCAGCAATCTATGGCTATCTAAATACTAGAATCAATTACGATATTTTAGTTTACTTACCGGATAGTGTTGAAACTATTAAAGGTGAAAATATCTTAAATGACGATTTTGGTTTAGGGGCCTATGCCTTCGTTGTAGTGGATAGCACGAATGGTAAGAAAATCTTAGATTTAGAAAAAGAAATTCAAAATATAGAAGGTGTAACGAGTGTCTTTAGTTTACAAGACGTATTAGACGTGACAGTTCCTTCTTCATTTTTACCTAATGAAATTGTTGATAAATTAGAAAAAGATGATGAAACAATTATCTTAGTAACATTTGATGGCACAACGAGTGAAGATAGTACCATTAATGCGGTAAGAGATTTACGGACTGTAGTTAAAGATGCTACCAAAGTAAGTAGTATGACATCTATGGTTATTGATACGATGGATTTATCCAATCAAGAAATGTTTATTTATATTGTTATAGCGGTAGTCTTTTGTCTAAGTATATTATTTATTGCAACCGATTCTTATATAATACCTTTTTTATTAATAGGTAACATTGGTTTTGCTATTTTGTATAATATGGGCAGTAACTACTTTTTAGGAGAAATATCTTATATTACTCAAGCTATCACCGCAATTCTCCAACTTGGTGTCACAATGGATTTTTCCATTTTCCTATATCATAAATATGAACAAGCTAAATTGAAAGAAAATGTTAATAACAAGTATGAAGCTATGCAGATTGCTATTTATGAAACATTTCAATCTGTTATAGGTTCATCCCTTACTACTTTTGCTGGCTTTTTAGCTCTATGTACGATGGACTTAACTCTAGGAACAGATATAGGCATAGTTATGGCAAAAGGTGTTCTATGGGGACTTATATGTGTTTTAACTTTATTCCCATCACTCCTTTTAGTCTTTGATAAAGCTATAGATAAAACCAAACATAAAGTATTACTTCCTAAGTTTACTAAATTTCAAAATATAATTGTAGGTAGTTATAAATGGTTCATAGTGATATTCTTAATTTTGTTAGTTCCTGCTTATATTGGTAACAATAATTATAAAGTTTATTACAAGCTAGACGAATCTTTACCAGATGATTTAGCCTTTAACATTGCCAATTCTAAACTAGCAGAGCAATTTAACATTATATCGCCAGAAATAATAATTTTAAATAAAGATCTTAAAACAACTGATATTAACAACTTAGTAAAAGAATTAAAATCTGTGGAAGGCATTGATATGGTATTATCACCATCTCTGTTAGTTAATGAAAGTATTCAAAATCTTTTGCCAGAGGATATTTCTAAAATAACTAATAATCGAAATTATCAATTAATCATTATTAATTCAACCTATGAAATCGCTTCTCCAGAATTAGAAAGTCAAATAGAAACAGTCAATGATATTGTCAAAAAATATGATGACAAGGGAATCATCGCTGGAGAAGGGCCACTGATGAATGATTTAGTTCAAATCGCCGATCATGACTTTAAAATGGTTAATTATACTTCTATTATAGTTATCTTTATAATTATGATTCTCGTCTTAAAACAAGTTAATTTACCAATATTATTAATTATCACCATCGAATTTGCTATATTTATTAACATGTCAATACCTTATTATACTAATGTTTCTTTACCATTTATCGCTTCCATCGTAGTAGGTACCATTCAACTAGGAGCCACAATTGATTATGCGATTTTACTATCGACAACATATTTAAATTTACGTAAAGAAATAAAAGATCAAAAATCAGCGATGAAACAAACTTTAGAATTGACGATGCCATCCATTATTACTTCAGCATTATGTTTCTTTGCTGCGACTTTTGCGGTAGCTATATACACCCAAATTGATATGATTGGGTCAATATGTACTTTATTAGCTCGTGGTTCAATCATTAGTATGTTAGTCGTATTGCTAATATTGCCAGCACTACTAATGGTAAGTGATAAATTTATTATTAAGAAAGAAGGAAATTCTATGAATAAAAATAAAAAAATGATAACAACTATTTTAGTAGGAATGATGTGTTTGTTTCCACTATCAACTAAAGCTGTAACCAAAACGGAAACGGTTTATATCAATTTAGATAATGAAGGAAATGTTACCAAACAAGAAGTTCATAATTATCTTGAAAATAAAGATACTTTAGATATTGTGGATAATACATCTCTTACTGATATTACTAATTTAAATGGTAATGAAAAATTTACTTTAGATAAGGAAAAGTTAGTTTGGCAAGCTAATGGTCAAGATATCCTTTATAAAGGCAATACTACCCAAGATATACCTATTAGTACTAATATAAAATACTATTTAGATGGAAAAGAATTAAGTTTAAAAGAAATTAAAAACAAAAAAGGTCATGTCACTATTGAAATCAATTTTATCAATAATACTTTGCTACGCAAGTCTAATGCCTTTAGTCCTTTTGTCGTAACTTTAGGTGCCATTTTAAATAATGAAGACTATAGTAATATCACAATCACAAATGGTAAAATGAGCAATATGGGTTCGAAGAGTATTGTAATAGGCTTATCTTCACCAGGATTATACCAATACACTGATATCAAAGAATTTGCTAATTTTGATCAAATCATGATTAGTTTTGATACAGAAAAATTTAAAAGTCCACAATTGTATTTTGTCGCTACACCTAAGTTATTGGATAACACAGATTTAACTATTTTTGATAGTGTAAATACCTTAGCCAGTAGTATAAATCTTATCAGTAATAATATGGATACGGTAGTAAATGGTCTTTCTAGTTTAAGTGATGGCTCTAAAACTTTAGCAACTAAAAGTCAAGAATTAACGAATAGTTTGTCAACGGTTACTAAATATCTAAGTCAATTAGAACAAGGCACAATCAATTTAAGTAAAGCTCTTAACCAAATTATTACCAGTCTTAATGCTTTAGATAGTATGTTAGAAGATCCAAAATTAACTGAAAGTATAAAAAATATTAATTTGTTAAAAGAGCAAAATACTTTAGCTATCAATAATTTACAAGCAATAAATAAAACATTAAAAACAACTTATGAAGATAATGGATTAGCTAATTTTCAAAATGATCAAGAAGTTAATGAATATTTTAGTAGTTTAAATTTTGATGCTGCAACTATTCAAAACCTAATTAATTGTAAAAAAACATATGAGGGTAATCAAAGTTTAATCACTTTATTAACTAAGAATAATGAAGCTCTTAACCTAAGTATCACAAATACTGAAGCCACAATGAAAAAAATAACCACATCGCTTGCATCCTTAAAAAGTAATTTACAAAAAATAGCGAGTGGCACTGATAGTTTAGTTACAAATACCAACAAAATTGCGAGTGGACTTAATCAAATATATGAAGGCACTCAAAAACTTAGCTCTGGTAATCAAAGTGTATATGAAAATTTAATGCATATCACTGATGGCGTTAATACTCTAAATGCTCAAGGTATCAAAAAATTAGTTCAATATTCTAATCAAGCTCTAACCTATAGTAATAAATTTAAATCAGTTTTAAATTTAGCAAATAATTATCACGGTTATACTTCAAACAACGCGGATAAAACAACGTTTATTTATAAAATAGGGTAGACAATAGTAAAAAAATATGTTATCATAATCCCCGTTTTAGGGGGAGATTAACGTGGAATGTGTATATGGTTTTACCAATGAAAATGTTGCATCTTATCAAAGATTATACAATTTAGATCAAAAAGATATTTTAAGTGTCTTAGGAAGTGGAGATCAATATTTCACGGCCGTATTAAATGGTGCTGAAAATGTCGATTTGTTTGACATTAATGAATATGCATGGCTATATTTTGTCTTAAAAAGAGCGGTTATTGCTAATTTCAATTATGATAAATTTTATCGTTTCTTAGTTATAGATAAATTAAATAATCCTAATCTTTATCAAGAAATACGTAAAAGTTTACCACCTTACGTACAAACATTTTTTGATAATTTAGTAGCTAGAAAGATTAAATTGTCTTCTATTTTAATTGATACAAAGGTCTTTGATGTGCAAAATAATGCTAAAGATGATAAAATAATTCCTTATTTTGATCCAAAAAAGTATTACAAACTTCAAACCATTTTACAAAATAAAAAAATGCCAAAATTTTATCATGGTAATTTAACAACTCTTTATAATAAAATAAAGAAAGAAAAAAAGAGTGATCAAGTACATTATGATTTGATGTTTTTATCAAATATTTACCATTATTTAAATATGGACTTAAGTGAATTTAAAGACATGCTTACACAATTTGATTGTCCTACTTTTCAAGCTATGTATTATTGGTTTTTAAATAAAGATGAATTACAAGAATATCAAAATCTAGGTTTCTTTATCGATGCTGTTCATACAGCCGCTAACATGACTAATAGAACTCATGATTACGTTTTAACACTTAACAAGAAGAATCGATAACTAATAAATAAGGGGCATTGATATTATCAGTATTGCGATAAATTTGATAATTAATATTTTCTTGAAGTAAATAATTTTTTACAACAGTAGCTTCTTTAACTCCTTCTTCATGGGGATAAAAAACTACTAAAATAATTCCTTTATTATTAAGCATAATAAGGGATTTTTTTATAGCCATTAAAGTAGTTTCTGCAGTAGTAGTAATCGTTTTATCTCCTCTAGGTAAATATCCTAAATTAAATAAAATTAACGTAATTTGTTGCTTATATTGTGGCAATACTAAATCAACATTTTCGTGGCTTTCCAAAAATAACTGATAATTAGTAATGCCTTCTTCAGTTAATAATTTAGTTGTGTTATGAATTGCTTCTTGTTGAATATCAAATCCAAAAACCTTTTTGGCTATCTTGCCTAAAAATAATGTGTCATGTCCATTACCTACTGTCATATCGATTACATAATCACTTTTGGTTACATAGTAGCTAGCTATTAATTGCACATAATTTAAAATACTTTTATTAAGTGTTTGTAATTCATCTTTTGTTAATGTATTTATTAATTCCTCAATTCTTTGCACTTTAACCTCCTAACTAAATAAAGCACAATTGTCAAATTTTCGAACAATTATGCTTTATCTTGGTATCTAAAATTTTTATTAAAAGTTCATTTTCTTTTATAATATTTTTTGTGCTTTTAGTTTCATTTTTAACTATTTGACACCATTTATCGTAATTATAATCCTTTTTTGGAGGTAATAAAAAATGTAACAAGTTACATAATATAAAACCGGCCAATAAAGAACCTGTTAAAATATAAAACATTAATTTCCTCCCTTATGCTTTTCAAATAATAATTTAAGCCTTTTTTGTAATATTATTCTATTTTGAATATTAATAATTTTTTGATTTTTTTCTAGTTCTGTTGCATATCTAATCACATGGTTTCGATAAACAATTCTTTTTTTTGTATTATTTATTTTAAATAAGAAAATCAATGTTAAAATAATCAAAATAAAAAATATTAAAAATAAATAAATACCGTACATAATACTTCCCTTCATCAATAATTGTATTTCGAATTATAGCAAAAAATTAGTAGGGGATTCAATAAAGTTATCGTAAAAAAACTCTAGTTTACACTAGAATTTTCGAATTAGACATTTTTCTAAAAAAGTAATAATCTTATATAGAATAAAAGATATGATGACAAGTATTAATATCCCACTCATAACTAAACTTAAATTAAATACTTGTGTTCCGTAAATAATTAGATAACCAATACCAGCTTTACTAACTAAAAACTCTCCCATTATGACTCCGCCATGGCAGGTATGGGGAGAAAAATAATAGAAGTTCATATACTGATAATGCATTGCAATGAGAGAAAGATTAATTACGGTAGAAATATATAGAGATATTATATTCTTATGGAGAAGTGAGAAGTTAACAAAAGAAATCACAATGATTTGGATATAGTGATAATTAAAAAAAGTATAATTTTTATGGCAAGAAGTAATTTTTAAAAATGTGACTTCGATGGTTATAACGTTAAATATTATATATTACCAAATAAATATTATAATGATTGTAAAAAAATTTTTTAATTTAATGTGAAATATGACAATTGCTGATATAAAGAAAATAAAGAATATAGAAGTCAATTTATTTATATAGATATCAATTATAAAATATTTATAAATTAGAACAAGAAGAAAAATAAACAATAAGTAAGCTGAATATGAATTATAGAAATTTAAATAATAAAACAGGCATGATAGTGCTATGTCGAATGATAAAATTACTGATACTAACATAAAGACAATGAATTCTATTATGTCTTTATTTCTCTTAAACCTATTTGTAATGGATAATTATGCCATCATTATTAAAGATGACCTAATAATACTAAGCATAAATGCTAATAAAGATTCTTATCCATATATCTATAAGCTTGATAAAAATCAAACAAATCTTACTAATTCATACATGTCGTATTCGATGAATTATTCTTTAATGAAAACATTAAGTAATGAAAAAATATGAATAAGAAGATAAAAAAGTAGATTTAATTGACTTTGATAAGTTAGCTTTAGTTTATAATAATAAAAGTTTGAAATGAACTTAATTCTATAATGGGAACATTTATCATTGAACTGTTTAATTATTTTCTATAATATAATAATCAATTAAAAAAACTAGTGTTGATATTCAATTATAGTTTTATAAAAATAGATTTTAAAATTTTGGAATAATATATAATGAAAGGTGAATAAAAAGTTGCTTGTGAGACTACCAGAAATTATAGGAGATTTTTGATATGAAAAAGAAAGCACTAATAGTAATGGTATTTGCTATTTTTTAATCTTGATAGTCACTATTCCAATAAATTTGAAGGGTAGTGAAACTATTGAATATGAAGTATAATTATATAAACACTTAAAAGTTCATTCATTAATTTAAAGAGAAGAAATGGAAAATGAAAAATAATATAATTTGGTACTTATTGTAGAAATATTATAATTTAAGATTTATAATAATGTTAAATAAATTACATTTTTAGTTAAGAAAATATGGATTTATTTAAGGAGGAAACAAATGAAAAAAGAATTAATAATAAAAAAATGTCAAAAATGCGGTGCTCTGGTTGAGTTAATCAATGACTGCAGCTGTGTAACAAGTTGTTGTGGTGAACCTATGATATATTTAATTCCAAATAGTGTGGATGCATCGTTTGAAAAACATATTCCAACTTTTAAACATATTGGTGATGAAATACTGGTAAATGTAAACCACGTAATGGAAAAAGATCATTTTATTGAATGGATTGCACTTGTCAATGATAAATATATTTGCAAAGTTAAATTATTGCCAGAACAAAAGCCGGAATGTAAATTTAAATATATACAAGGATCAAAATTATATGCATATTGTAATACTCATGGACTTTGGTCTTGCGATGTAGAATGATAGTTATTTGTATTATAATTGTTAGATAAAGAAACTGCAGACTTTATCATGTAATAACGAAGATATGTATTCACATACTGAGAAAACTTTTTATTTTTTGCTCAAATTTATCTGTTTAGTTCTATTCCTGTAAAGAACCACATATTTATCTAAATTGAAATTATGCTGAAAATAATTAATAGAACAAATTTTATCTAAAATACTAGTAACATAAACTTTACCAATTCCACGAATAGACATTAATGAATTATAAGTATCAGTGTAATCTGCTTTTTTGATATCAGAGCAACTATCTTTATATTAATATAATAATGAGTATAAATTTGATAAACCTCAATATTGAAATTATTAAGAAATATATGATATAATTAACTTGCGTTAAGTAAAGCACATCTTGTTTATTATTTATGAGGAGGTATAATGAAAAAGAAAAAAATCACAATAATCACACTATGTTCCATAATAGGTTTAATATTTTTAGATTTTATAGTCGCACTTTCATTCAATAATAGTCCGATAATAAAAATTAGAGATAATTATAATGATGGTCTTACTGTTTACAAAGATAAAGGAATATTTACAAATACTTATAAGTGTTCTGATGGTAAAACTAAAACAGTTTTAAAAACAACTAAATATGTTTGTATTATAAAAGATAGTAAAGAAGAAAAAATAACGATTACATTCGATACTAAAGGTGGAAGTGAAATAGAAAGCGTTACAATAAATAAAGATACTGAACTTACACTTCCAAAAGATCCAACACGAGATGGTTATATTTTTAAAGGCTGGGTTGGTAAAAATGGAACTCCTATTTATAATAAAGTGTTGCTTGCAGAAGACACAACTCTTTATGCTGTTTGGGAAAAAAATGAAAATAACAATATAATAACGATTACGTTCGATACTAAAGGTGGAAGTAAAATAGAAAGTATTACAATAAATAAAGATACTGAACTTACACTTCCAAAAGATCCAACACGAGATGGTTATATTTTTAAAGGCTGGGTTGATAAAAACAAAACTCCTATTTATAATAAGGTGTTGCTTGCAGAAGATACAACTCTTTATGCTGTTTGGGAAAAAGTTGAAAATAAAAACAATGGTTCTAAAACTGAAAAAACTGAAACAAATACTACTACAAATATTAACAATGGTAGTACTAATAAGCCTAATCATAATACAAACAATGGTAGTACTAATAAGCCTAATCATAATACAAACAATAATACAAACAACAAAAATAATGAAAACACAATTAAACCTGAAGAAAAACCACCGGTTGTAGAAAAGACTCAATCAGAAAAAAACAATGAATATAGAAAAACATTAGAAAACAAATATTCAGTTAAGATTGTATATAAAAATGAAAACGGTAGTTACTTAATTGGTGGCTCTATAAACACTGAAAAATTAAATGATGATAATGAGATAAATAAATATTTAAAAGAAGTAGAAGTAACATTAAAAAAATATCCAAACGGTTTCTTTAAAGAAATGAAAGATAATAATGTCTCTCTTAGAATATATATGGTAAATAAAATAGATGGAAATTATTCAGGAATGACCGATGGCAGAAATCAAAGCAATATAACAATAACCATTGGAACAGATGGTACTAAATTGTTTGAGAGCACTTTACATCATGAGATAATGCACTACATTGATATTTATATGAGACAAAAAAATCCAACATTAAACTTGGAAGAAATAATGAAGTCTTATAATCCTGCAGGATTTAGTTATGGTTCTAGTGATAGTAGCTATGATTTTAATTTTTCAAATCCTAATGATGCCTACTTTATATCGTATTATTCAAGACAAAGTTATTTAGAAGATAGAGCAGTTTTGTTTTCCGATATGATGACTAGAACAATCAAAAAATCATATTACAATGATGGTACTCCAATAAATAAAAAAGCAAAATTAATTAGTTCGCAAATCAAAGAACATTTTAAAACGTTATCTAATACAAACAGATATTATTGGGATAGATTCTTATAATGTCAGTTTAAATAAATAAATTTAGAAATGGGTGAAATAAATGAAAAAGGGTTTACTATTAAAAATAATTATAGCTGCTGTTGTTCTTGCAGAATTAGGATATTTCGTATATACAAACTATGTTTCAAAGGAAACAGAATTAGTCTTTGAAGCGAGAATTAAAGAGTTAACTGTAAATGATGATATATATACTGTCTTAGTTGAAGAATATGATAAAAAGAAAAAAGAATATACCGTTGAGTATGAATTTGAAATAAATAAAGATACAAAAATAGTATATAACAATGCAGATTCTACCGTAGATAAATTAAAAGTAAATCAAAAAGTAACTATTACTTCATCTGATGTGATGTTGCCAAGTGAACCAGCTAAATTATCTAATGTAAAAAAAATAGTTATTTCAAAAGATTAATTAGTTTTAAAATTTTGCCAAATAAAATAAGTCTCTTTAGTACTATAAAAGTGTAATTATTAGTTACAGAAATGTGATTAAATATTACACTTCTTTTTATTATAAAGATTAAGAAACAAGAGAAAAACAATACGATAATAATTATGAATGGGGAAATTTCTTTTCTAATCATCTTTTAAAAAATATGCTTGAATAATTTATATGAAATAAAAATAAACTTAATTAGGGGCGACTATATTAGTGATTAATAAAGTTACGAATTATGATTCAAAAGGTAAAATAGTAAACCCAAAAGACATTGTAATAAAGATACCTTTGGTATATGAACTAATTAAAAAATATTCACAGCAAAAGTAGTTGTACTTAAGGGATAGTTGCCAGAACTTTCCCTTATTTTGATTAAAGGGGCAAATTTTGAAATAGACGTTACACTGTAAGAGCAATCAAATATATGTGCATGCTTTTATAGTTAGAAGGAGGCAATTGTTATAAAAGCAGGATTATATGCTAGAGTATCAACCGATATTCAATTAGAGGGTTATTCAATTGATGCACAGAAAGACTTTTTATTAAACTATGCTAAAGCTAAAGAATTCACAGAGTATGAATATTATGTAGATGGTGGTTATAGTGGAAAAGACTTAATGCGACCAGCCGTTCAAAAACTTATAAGAGATGTTAAAGATCATAAAATTAATTGTGTAATTGTATTTAAGTTAGATAGAATATCAAGAAGTCAAAAGGATACTTTATATTTAATTGAAGAGGTATTTAATAAATATAATGTAGGTTTTGTTTCTATGAGAGAAAACTTCGATACTACAACTCCTTTTGGTAAAGCAATGGTTGGTATTTTGTCAATATTTGCACAATTTGAAAGAGAAACGATACTTGAAAGAACAAAAATTGGTATGCAAAAACGGGCCGAAAATGGATATTGGAAAGGTGGAGGCAAAAATCCATTTCCCTATGTTTATGATAAAAATACAGGAACTTTAATTCCTGTGCCAGAACAAGTAAAATTATTACATAAAATGATAAATCTTTATTTAAATGGTTATAGTTTTATAAAAATTAGTAATATAGTTGGTATGGATGAAAGTCTAGTTGAAAAAAGAATACTATCTAGAAGAATAGTAGGTATCGTACCATATAAAGGTCAAGAATTCGATGGAAAGCATGAAGCTGTAATATCTGAAGAATTACATAAGAAAATAATGGAAACTAATAAAATGCGAAGTAAAGCAAGAACCGAAAGTCATTATCTGTTATCAGGTAAAATATTTTGCGGATACTGTGGCGCAAAGTATAGATATCAAAAATGGGGAAAAAGATTAATTTGTTATTGCTATTCGCAGCAAAAAAGTAAACCCAAATTTATTAAAGACCCAAATTGTAAAAATAAAAGATGGAATTCCTTTGAAATTGAAGATGTGGTATTAGAAAACTTATTTTCAATGACACTTGATGAAGATATGTTTAGAGAAAAACACGAAATTACACAAGTAAATGTTATCAATGAATATGAAAAAAGATTTACAAAGATAAACTTACAAATCAACAACTTAATTAATTTTATTTCAGATGATATAGCAGTTGAGGACACCAAAAAGAAAATTAAAGAACTAGAGCAAGAAAGGCAGTTAATATTAGAAATAATTAATAATGAAAAAAATAATGAAAGACAATATAAAAGTTCATTAAAAATGTTAAGGAATCTTCAAAACACTTGGAATAAAATGTCATTTGAAGAAAAAAGAATAATAATCATGCATATTATAGATAAAGTTGTGATAATTGATAACGCTATAGAGATATTTTATAAGATATCTTAATTTTAGAGCACTTTTTCTCTCCATATTATCATTAGCCCAATTAAAGACATCGAAATATTTAACTTTAGACTAGAAATAATTGTATTATAAGAATTCGGAATAACTAAATAAAGTAAAATTTGTAGTTTAGATGCTTTAAAAGTTTTCATTAAAGTCATTTTCTTTTTATCCACATTACAAAAGCCATTGTAGATTGTAATGATACTGATTATCAAATTTATTAGTAGTGCCATAATAATGACGCTTTTAATATTAGCACCAGCGATAATGATAATTAATGGTCCTAAAGCCACTTTTGGCAAAGAATTGATCATGGTTAAAAAAGGATCTGTAATATCAGCAATAATAGGAATTTCATATAGTATAACAGCTATTAAAAATCCTAATACAATTCCTAAAATAAAAGCAATTAACACTTCTTTTAAAGTGACAAAAATATGAATAAATAGATTATTTTGTTGGGCTAAATTTATTATTGTGGTGATAATTTTGCTAGGAGATGAAAAGACAAAATTATTAATGATATTTTTCCTAGCTAAAATCTCCCACAGAAGGAAAAATAGTATTACGATCAAAATTTGCATACTGACAATAAATATTTTTCTTAATTTTATTTTTCTTAGAAATAGTTTTTGTTCACGTGACATCATCATTCATATCCTTCCATAATAAATCATAATAATATGCAAATTCTTTGGCTTTACGATTTTCTATGGGAGTACTTTTATTAGTTAATTTAATTTCATATATATTTTTAATTTTGGCAGGTCGTTTTGATAAAACTATTACTTTAGTGGCTAGACTTATGGCTTCGGCAATGTCATGTGTTATCATTATAACTGTTTTACCTTCATTTTTTATTATATTAGCAACATCATTACTAACATTTAATCTAGAAACATAATCAAGTGCCGAAAAAGGTTCATCGAGCATTAAAATATCGGGTTTTAAAGCAAGAGTCCTAATTAGAGCCACTCTTTGTCGCATGCCACCTGATAACTCATGCGGATATTTATATAAAAAGTCACTTAATCCATATTTAGATAATAACATTTTGACAAAATCTCTATTTTCCTTTGTGTCACAGTGAGATATTTTTAATCCTAATGAAGCATTTTCTAAAATATTGAGCCAAGGAAACAAGGCATCTTCTTGTAACATATAACCAATTTTGACATCTTTTTTGAATATTATTTGACCAGACGTTTTTTCTTCCAAACCAGCCAATATATTTAAAAGTGTTGATTTTCCACAGCCACTAGCACCAATAATACATAAAAAATCTTGATCACATAAATTAAAGGAAATATTTTCTATCGCTGTAATTTCACCTTGTTTCGTTTGATAATTTTTTTTAATATTTTGAATTTCCAAAATATTATTCATAGAAATTATTAACTAAATCTTCATAAGGAACATAATCATCTAATAAGTCAAACTCTATTAAGAAATCTTCTAAATTCGTAAATAATTCTTTAGAAACAAATGGTGTTTCTAAAAAACAATCGTATTCTTTATATCTTTTAATCATATTTTGTAAATCTTTGATACTGGTATCAGGAAACTGTTTAATAATATCCTTAGCTACTTTTTCTTCATCATTATTTAAAGTATATTTAATACCTTTGTTAATAGCTCTTACAAAACCTTTGATAATTTCATCATTATTCTTAATATAACTCTTTCGAGCATAAAAAGCTGTATATGGTACTTCCCCTGACATCATTCCAACACTTGCTACAACATAACCATAATTTTCTTGTTCTAATTTTGTAGCATTAGGTTCAAATAAATTTACATAATCTCCAGTTCCACCAATAAAAGTACCAGATAAAGCAGCAAATTCAACACTATAATTAATATTAATTTTAGAAATATCAATATTTTCATTTTTTAAAGCATTAAGAAAATTTAAGGCTGGCATACCAGTTTGTCTTCCTACTAAAATTTCTTTGCCATATAAATCTTCTAAACTAAAATTTTTATTTTGTTTTCTAGCTACAATAAATTGTCCATCTCTTTTTGTAAGACCACCAAATATTTGTAAATAATCTTTTTCTTTTTGTTCATAAACGTAAATAGCTGATTCTGCTCCAGCAAATCCTAAATCGACATCACCAGATAATACAGCAGCGCTAACTTTATCAGCACCAGGAGTTAAAATAATTTCTAAATCAATTCCTTCTTCTTCAAAATAACCTAGTTCTTTGGCAACATATAAAGGTGTATAAAAAGAACTATGAGTAACTTCAGCTACCATCACTTTGTGGACACATTACAGTATTAGAACTGCCTATATAATTTATATAGACGTTCTCTCCATTAGATTCAACAGAATTTACTAATAATTTAACCATAGTTCGTTTATCAACTATATCTAATGTATCAAATGAATTCATATATTTATCTATCATATCTAATGCAAGTGAAGTAATTTTTTTTTGATCTGTTTCTTGATTTATTTCTTTTGTTAATTCTGCCATTCTCTTCTTAATTTCAGTATTTTTGAATTTTAAAGCTTTCACTTGCAATGATACATCATTAATTAAATTAACGTCAATAATTGTCATTCTATCAATTAACAATTCTATTTTCATTTTGTTTCTGGTTAAAGTAGCATTCAAGGTCTGTAGTTCATTTTGCTTTTTTGTAGCTTCTTTTTCTTTGCTATCCGCAATTAGTTTTAATCTTTTTATAAAATCTTCTATTGGTATCGTTAATTCCTTAATTTTCTGTATAACTAACTTGTCTGTTTCTATACCATTTATATTTTTACATTGACATAATTGTTTTCGACTTTTGTCTTTTAGTTCACAAAGATAAGTAAAGTTTCTTTCTCCATTTAATGCAATTGAATTTCGTAGTCTGGGTCTCATATAACTTCCACAGAATTTACATCTAATAATACCAGATAATATTGAAGTATTTTGTTGTGGTGTTCTACATCGTTTATTTTTATTATTTTCTATTAAATTCCATACTTTAATAAATTGTTGACTTGATATTATTCCAAGATGCTTTCCAACCGCTATAATCCATTCAGAAATATTTTTATACGATTTGGTTTTACCAATCAATTCTTCTCGTTTATTATACGCAATCAATCCGTGTATGCCATCACATTTTAGGCCATCATTTTCATATATTGAAACATTCATTTTGCAGAAAAAATCTTTAATTTTATCATCAGCTATTACATAAACAGGATTTTTAAGAATCGTTATTAATGAAAATCTTGTAAAATTATTTCCGTTTCTTGTCTTAATACCTTTTTGCAATAAGTATGATTCTAATCTCCCCAAGCCTTTCAATTCGCTCATTTTATTCCATATTAGTTTAATTACTTCTGCTTCTTCAGGTATTATTTCCAGTTGATATAAGCTTCTTTTTTTACCATCAATCGATAGATTTTCAATTTTTTTAGATTTATATCCGAGTGGAGTAGTACCTCCAAGCCATCTACCTGTTTTAGCAAGCTCGTACATATTATCTTTTATTCTTTCTGCTATTGTGTCTCTTTCAAGTTGGGCAAATACAGAAGACATCATAAGCATAGCAGAACCCATTGGCGTAGAAGTATCAAAATTTTCAGTTACCGATATAAAATCCACGTTGTATTTTAAAAATTCATTCTTAAGATTACAAAAATCTGTGACATTACGACTAATTCTATCCAATTTATAAACAATAATGCATTTAATTTTTTTGTTATGCATCTCTTTCAGCATTTTTTGAAATTGCGGTCTATTGGTATTGTATCCAGTAAATCCTTCATCTTGATATACTTTAATATTATTTACATCAATTTTATATTTATTGATTAATTGATTTTTACATAATTCTATTTGATTATCTATACTTTCGCCTTTACCTGTAAACTTTGATTTTCTACTATATATAGCATAATAAGGTGACTCGTTACCATTTTTGCTTTGATTAAATTTATTAACTTCCATAATTTTAGCCTTTCTTTTAAAATGTATATGTCATATTACATTAAAATCTATATCATATAATGATAATTTATTCTATTAAATTAAGTAATATTTAATCAAAACATCTTTAATTACTCATTATATAGAGTGCAGTTCATTAACCAAGTGATGTTTTATGAAAATTCATAAAGATTTTAAATTCTATAAAGTTGTTTGGAAACTTTAGAAAAGGTTAGATGGAATGATTGTTAGTGACAATATTACAGCATCAATCAAAATGCATAATAAGGTTGTAGAGTTACCAAAATATTTTAATTGAATATTAGGCAAAAGATTATTTTAACAAAGGTAATGGTTAAATGAAATTGATTTATTATAGGTTATTATAAGCACTATTAATTTAATTGATTTTTAACAAGTACAAAAATTATTTATTTTAATACCAATTTTATCAAAAAGTTTGAAATAGTATGTTGACCAAATCCAATAAAAAGTATACAATAGAACACGAATTAAGAGATTACCCAAATAACCAAAACTTTTGCTAGGGTATATTTGGGTAAATAAAGAACTAACAACCATGATTTAGCATTTCTCTATTATGAAAGGATTGTTATGAAAGAAAAAGTGATAGGATTAATTCCAGCAAGAATGGGAAGTTCAAGATTCCCAGGAAAACCCATTGCAAATATTAATGGATTTCCAATGATATACTGGGTATATAAAGAAGCAAAACAAATAAGTGAAATTAATGAATTATACATAGTCACCCCAGATATAGAAATAAAAAATATATGTGATAAGTATAAAATGAACTGCTTATTTGATGAAAAACAAGGGAATACAGCTGCCCAAAAATTAGCGTTTACAGCACGAACACTAGATGGTACAATTTATTTGAATATACAGGGTGATGAGCCACTTTTGGATTCTAATGAGTTAAAGAAAATTATAACAGAAATGTTAGATAACAAAGATAGCTATTATGTTGGTCTTTACTCACATATAAAAAACAAAAAAGATTTTAACGATAGAAACAATGTAAAAGTAGTGCTTGATAAAAATGGAAATGCATTATATTTTTCAAGATCTCCAATTCCAGAAAAATTTGAATATGGAAAAGCTAACAGAGTGTTAGGTTTATACGGGTATAGGGATTGGTTTTTAGAAAAATTTGCAACGATTGAAAAAACACAATTAGAATCCTTAGAGTCTGGAATAGAAATGATAAGAATGCTTGAATATGGCTATAAAATTAAATTATTATATTCTGAATATAATACAATAGGGGTAGATTTGCCAAGTGATATAGAAAAAGTGGAAACAGAAATGTTAAGAAGAAAAGGTACTAGATAACATGAAGTATGCAATAGTATTAGATTTAGATGGTACTTTATTAGATGACAATATGAGAATTAGTACATTTGATAAAATAATTTTAAAAAAATGTAAAAGTTTAGGTCATAAAATTATAATTAATACCACAAGGAATTATACAAGAACGGTAAAGTTTATGGATGAAATTGAAGCAGATTATGTAAATTGCTTTAATGGTAATTATGTTATAGGAAAAGATGTTATATTTAAAAATTGCTTTAATGCAAAAACAATTCTTAAAATATTAGAAATATTAAATAGTAATAATTGTGAGTATATTGTAGAATGTAAAAATGGAACATACAGAAATTGCTATCGAGAATTTGAGAAAATTGATTCATATTATATACATTTTGACAATATTGATTTAAGTGATTGTTTTAAGTTTTTAATAAAATGTGATAAACAAAATGTAGTCAAATTAAATAGTAAATTAAATAATTTAAGTGTTACTATTTCATATGATGAATCTAATAAGTACTTAAGAGTTATGCCAAAGGGCACCGAAAAGTACAACGGACTTTCAAAAATAAATTTATCGGATTATAAAATAATCAGTTTTGGAAATTCAATGGAAGATTTAATTACTTTAAAAAATTCATTTCTAGGTGTAAAAATGAAAAATGCAGATGATGCATTAAACGATATTACATTCACTACAATACAAGATAACAATAATAGCGGAGTAGGAAACTTTTTAAATAATTACTTTAATTTTGATACTTGTAGTGCATTTAAAAATATTAAAATATTAGACTGTACTTTACGAGATGGTGGTCATCTTAACGATTCTTATTTTGGATATGATAATATTGTAAATATAGTCAATTGTTTAAATGATGCGAATATTGATTATATCGAATTAGGATTTTTAGAAAATTGTAATTATGATAAAAACCGAGCAAGATTTTCATTAGTATCAGATACTAATGAAATATTAAAAAATATTCAAAAAAAGAAATCAAAATATTCACTATTAACACAGGTAGACAAATATGATATTAGTAATCTTGAAGATTCATATTTAAATAATATTGATATGATTAGAGTGTCATTTCATAATTGCTATATTAACGAGGGAATAGAATATTGTAAGAAGGTAAAAGAAAATGGATATATAGTTTGTTGTAATCCAATTAATTTTTCTAGTTATACAAATGAAGAAATAGTTTATCTAATTAACAAAATAAATGAAATAGATATTGATTATTTCACAATAGTAGATACTTTTGGTGTTTTATTAAACAACGATTTTAACAATAAACTTAGTTTATTAAGTTCATTGTTAAGAGATAACATTAAAATTGGTTTGCACTTACATAATAATTTATCATCATCATTTTCAACTGCGCAAATTTTAATGCAACAAAAAAGCAGATTTAATGATGTGATAATTGACACTTCATTGCAAGGTATGGGAAGAGCTCCAGGTAATTTGAAAACTGAATTATTGACTTATTATATAAACTTGAATTGTTTTAAGTATAATATGCAACCTATATATCAAATTATCGAAAGTTATATTGAAAAGGTAAAAAATGATTTTGATTGGGATGTAGATTTTAGATATAGTATTTCAGCATTTGAAAAGTCTCATAGAAGTTATGCAGAATACTTGATAAATCACAATGTGCGTTACAAAGATGCAGAAAAAATAATAAAATTAATACCAGAAGAAAATAAAGGTAGATATAACAAGCAAGTGATAGAAAAATTAACAAATAAAATTAAGGGGGAATAGAGATGTATTTAGATAAGTATATAGAAGAAAATGGAAAAATAACAGATTATGGCATATTTAAAAATAATGGAATAAGCGGTGTTGTGACTATTCCAACATCAGATTTATTTCTAGCTCAATTTAAGAATGGTATTTATAATGCCGTAGACATTGTGGTTAAATATATGGCAATTGAAAATTATTATGGATGTAATAATAATGGATTTAACTTATACAATAAAATGCAACATATGCGTATTAAAGAAAATTGGGAAGATAGATTTAAAAACTTAATAAATAAAATTGAAAAAAATGGTTATAGAGCAGAATCACTAATTGAAACCGATATTAATTATTCTATTCATGATGGTGCACACAGGTTAGCAATGGCATTATTAATGGGAAAAAAGAATATAAATGTAAAAGTATTTAATACACAGTTATATCGAAGAGATTATGATATCGCATGGTTTATAAATAATGGATTTACAACTGAAGAAATAAATCAAATTCAAGTAAAGTTAAAAGAAATACTGCAAAGAATTAATGAACCATATTATTGTATTTTTTGGCCACCTGCAAGAAATATTTTTCATAAATTAGAACAAGATATTGTTTCCGTAGAAGACGGTGTATTTATACAAGATAAAAAAGTAATACACTTGCCGAGAAATATGTTTAAGAAATTTATTTATGACATCTATAGTACTGATGATATTGCTCAGTATAAATTAGATTTAAAATATCAGCATTTAATGGCATCATTAGAAAAAGATAATTATAGTTCTGATTATTTACCAATTGAAATGATTTCAACAATACTTGATATTCCTGATTTTAAAATGAAAGGGCTGACTGGTTTACCACAGTCCAAAAAAACAATAAGATTAAAAAAACAAGTAAGAACAAATAATTGTAATTTCATTTCTGATTATTATTACGATATAATAATGCACATGACCGACAATAACATTCAAAATGAGGAAGTGAAGTTAATACTACGTAACCTCAATAATGAAAAAAGATAAATTTCAAAAGTAATTAAACATGTTGTGTTAAGTTATAGTGCGTTATCTTTATCATAGATTAAAAATATTGCTAATGATGTAGTTATGGGTAAAACAGAAAAATATTACAATATGCCTATAATAAATTTGAAATATAAAAAATTAAAAGATAGTAGTTATCCATTACAGGATTTGGAGCAAATGTAGGTTAACAAAGAAATAAGAAAAATAAGTAAATAAATAATTATAAGAGGAGAACAAAAAAATGGGAGAATATACTGATTTGTATGATGAAAACAAAAATTTAACAGGGGAAAAAATATTTAGAAAGAAAGGGGAAAAATCCAATACACCTGAAGGAAGATATACCATTGTGGTTTTAGCAATAATAGAAAATGAAAATAATGAAATTTTAGTTCAAAAAACATCTGCTAGAAAAAAGGGAATATGGGCATTACCAGGCGGCCATGTCAAAAGTGGACAAAATAGTTATGAAGCAATTCAGGAAGAACTTCTTGAAGAAATGAGTATTAATGTAGATATGGACGAAATAAAATTATTTAAAACTTATAAATATGAAAATGCATTTAAAGATGTCTTTTATATTAGAAAAAACTATGACTTGACTAAAATTAAAGTCGAAGAAGACGAAGTAGAACAAGTTGTATATCTTTCAAAATATGATATATTCAAGTTGATAGAAGAAGATAAATTTAGAAAAACAAATTTAGATGCATTAAATGATTTTTATACAAAAACATCTTGATAAATTATTAAAATTGTTACAGATATGCACAAATAAATTATATTGTCTCTTATATAAGTAAGGTCACTTTATACATTCAAGTTGTGATATTATTTGGTGCATAAGAGAAGTAAATAATATAAATAGAAAAGACAAAATAAAAATTTAAAAACTATTATATAAGGAAAAAAACAAATGATTTGTTTTGAAATTAAAGACTTAATTTGGCATACAATTAAATGGAAAATTAAGGGGGCTTTATTTGCAAATTTTTGTCAACTATCCTACAACAAATGAAGGAATTAAACAATTATTAGATAACTTAGCCACATTTAAAGCAGAACTTTTGTTAAAAAGTATCGAAAATTTAAATATTGAAGATAAAGTAAAAGATGAAGTATTAGAAAAAGTGCTTGAAATTTTAAATGACAGATCAAGAAAATCTGTGATTTAATTTTAAGCGTTTTTTTAATTTGAAAATAATTTTTGGTTATAACACAGGATCTATTATTCATTCATTAACCGAAATTGTATTCCCATTTAATTATATTTATAACTTTTATTAACTTTTGTAGTTCCTTGATGTGATAGTAGCATCAGCTAAAGATACTTTAGTTAAATCTTTTTTATCTTCTTTTCTCAATCCAAAAGCACTAGCAATAATAACACAAAACAAAGCTAAAACTCCTAACCCAATTATAATTCTTTTTTTCAAAAAAATTCCTCCTTCTAAGGTAATATATGAAGTTTGCTAAATATTGTTAGTTCTTTACAAGTAAAAATAAATTTGTTATAATTTATTCATAATAAAGGGCGTGATTAAATGAAGATATTATCTACAGAAATAAAATCTCTACTTGATAAACTATACAATTTACGTGGAGAAGATAGTGTAATACTAACTAAAATGAATAAAGAAAGAGAAGAAGCTATCGCAACTGGTGAAAGAACTAAAAATGAAAAAGCGATTTTGTTAGACAAAATTAAAACTTTAAGTTTAGAAGAAGAAACTTTACAACAAGAAGGAGAAAAGTTATCAACGCTTTTAAGTGGCATTAACCGAGCAGAGTTTGCTACTGTTTTAGATCGCTTAAATATAGATTTTGATCCAGCTTCTATAAATGAAAAGTTAAATAAAACTTTACCGGGAACTATTAAAAAAGTAGTAGAAGAAAATGAAGCTGCTAATAAAGAACTAGAAGATGTAGAAAACGAAATGAATAATGCCATTACGAAAGTGGAAGAATTAGGAATTCGAAAAGACGAAGCATTAAGTAATCAAGCTAAATTAAATGAGTTTTTTGAACTAGCTTTAGATGGCAATATCAATATCACTCGTGATGAAATTACATCTTTATTAGAGAAGTTTAATTTTAATGAAGATGAACAAAGAGAAGCTGCAAAGATTCTAATGTTCCCAGAAGATGCGTTATATGAATATGATGCTTCTAAAAAAAGTAGTGATAAAAGTGGTAAAACTATAACAGAAGTTTTAGTGGAAGCAAAAAAAGAATCTGTTCATGAACCAGAACCAGTTGAACCAGTTTTAGAACATGTTCCAGAAACATCACAATTAGAAGATATTTTTGATAAAGTAATGGAAGAAAATAAAGTTTTAGAACCAACTAAGGAAGAAGTAACAGAAGTACAAGAAGAAAGTGCTGAACCGGTAATCGAAAAAGTAGAAACACAAGAGTTATTTAAAGAAGAAAAAGAATCTTTATTTACAGAACCAAGTGAAAGTATAGTAAGTGCTAAACCAGAAGAAGTTAATGAAAAAACTAAGTTGGAAAATTTATTAAATGAGTTAGGTCTTGTAAGTAGTAGATTTAGTAATGATGATATATTAAAGATTTTAGCAAGTTATGATGAAGATTTAATTAAGAAAAACGTTAATTGTTTAAAAGAAAATAATATTGACTTAGATATTTTATATACACATTCTAGTATTTTAACTGATCAAGAATTAGATTTGAAAATTGCTAAATTAACAACGATTGGCAAATCTACTAAAGATATTTCTTTAAGTCCAAAAGTATTAGTTAAATATGATTTAAAAGGATTAAATAATACAATTAATGTTTTACAAATTAGTGGTTTAGATCCTAAAAAGGTTCCATTAATGGCATATTAAGGAGGTAAAAATGCAAGAAATAACAGATGTAATGTCACTTTATGACAAATTAGTTCAAGGTCTTGATTTAAATAAAGAACATCCTGAAAAATTTATGGGGTCTTTGTTAGTAGCAGATGAAGCAAATTATAATTTTTTAACTGAACAAGCCATTCGTGTTAAACCAAATGCTTGGTCGGTATTAAGCTTACCAAATATGGAATTACAAAAAAGAGTTTTGCGAGCTAAAGAGTTAGGTTTTATTGATGCTTATATGCAAAGTGCAGCGTTTTTAAAACAAGATGTTGATACCGTTATTAAAAGAATGGGGCAATTAGAACACTTGGGTATTCCTTATAAAAATGAAAAAGGGAAATATCTTGCTTATTTATTTAGTGAAAGAGGCTATAATTATATAGTAAGTGAAAAGACTAAAGGTGATATAAAGAGTGGTGAGGATACTCCCAGGATCGAAAATTTGGAATTAAAAGAGTTAGCAGATAGAGTGATGGAAACACTTGTTATCACAAATGCTAATGGAGTTTATCAAGAAATAGCTAAGTTAGAAAAAAAATCTTTAGCACCAAAAGAAATACTTATGGAAGTGTTTAAAAAATATGATAAAGATTTAAATCATTTAAATACAGTTATCGATGATATAATTTCGTTTAATTCTAATTTAGCGAAAGGAAGAACAAGATGAGTTTTTTAGAAGAATATGGGTTTGATAGTGCAGACATCAGTGAATTTGATCATAATACTCCGGAAAAAATTATAACTTTAATTCAAGATAATGAAAAATTAGTGAGAGAAAATCTTAAATATCTTCAAAATTTAGGAATAGCTACTTACAAAGAAATATTTATCAATTATCCTGATATGTTTTTGATGGATTATAGTAATTTTGAAGATATGTTTGCCAAGTATGAAACTAGTGAATTAATTACAAAATTAAATGCCAATTACAAAATGGTCGAATATTTATAAGTTGTTAACATGAGATAATCACTCATGTTAACATTTTTTTATTTATTATGGAATAATTACGCATATTCTGCTTGATGTTTAAACGTATCTTTGTTATAATACAAGACGAGTAAAGCAATTACTCCTTGCTTCAATATTGAAGCCGAAAAGACCGTAAGGAGGTGAATATTAATGACTAAGTATGAAATTATGTTTATAGTTAAATCGACAATGGAAGAAGATCAAATCAAAAAAACTAGTGAAGAATTGCAAAAACTTATAAACAAGAAACCATCTAAAGTTATTGAATTCAAAGAAATGGGTAGAAAAAAACTAGCTTATCCAATTAAAAAAGAAGTTAGTGGTTACTACTATGTTATGACAGTTGAAGCTGATCATGACACAATCGCTGAATTTGATCGTAAAGTTTCTATTAATGAAAATGTTTTAAGACATTTAATTATCAAAGTTGAAGGAGAATAGTAGTGAACAAAGTAATTTTAGTGGGACGTCTTACTAGAGATCCTGAATCAAGAATGTCTCAAAGTAATATGGAAATTTCTAGATTTTCATTAGCATGCCAAGGGGAGTTTGTTAGTCGTACTGGTGAAAGAGAAGTAGAATTTATTAACTGTGTAGCTTTTAATCGTAGTGCTACCACAATTAATAAATATTGTCGTAAAGGCCAAATGATTTTAGTACAAGGACGTATTAGAAATAGTAGTTATGATGCTCAAGATGGATCAAAAAGATATACTACTGATGTAGTTGTAGATTCATTTGAATTTTTAAGTACTGGTCGTGGAAATGAAGATACTCCAAGAGAACCAGTAATGAATAGCGAAGCTTATAGTCCTAGTCCAGTAGATAATTCTGGTTTAGGTAGTGGTGCTGATGTTAGTGAAGATCCTTATAAAGACTTTGGGGAAGAATTTACTTTAAGTAGTGATGATTTACCATTTTAAAAAGGAGGACAATAATGGCAGAATTTTATCGTAAAAAGAAAAAAATATGTCAAATGTGTGCAGGTAAAAGTGTAGATTATAAAGACGTTATGATTATTAATAAATATATTAACGACAAAGGAAAAATCTTACCAAGAAGAATGACTGGAGCTTGTGCAAAACATCAAAGACATATTGCAGAACAAATTAAATATTCAAGATTTATGGCTTTAATTCCATTTGTTAAGTAGTATTTATAAACTTAAAAGAGTGATGAATATCGCTCTTTTTGTATGTCAAAATTAAATAACAAAAATGTTTAAAATACTTGCGTACTTAAATTAGTCATGTTAAAATTTTATATATAGTAGCGGAGGCTTCTAGAAAGGTAGAGGCTTCTAGAAAGGTAGAGGCTTCTAGAAAGGTAGAGGCTTCTAGAAAGGTAGAGGC
>CAKOMU010000010.1 GCA_934096755.1 uncultured Bacilli bacterium | reverse complement strand
AAGTTAAGACCTAACACGCCGAAGATAGTGGCAACGCAAAAATAGGTAATCGCCAATTTTTTTTTGCGTTAATTTTTTTGTCAAATATTAATAGACATCTTGTTAAACAAATTTTTTTTATTTATAATAAATGTAGGTGATATTAATGGAATATAAATATACAGCAAGAACGATTAACGACACGTTAACAATTGCACAGAATATAGAAAGTGAAAAATTTCCCAATATGGTTGTTTGTCTTTATGGTGAATTAGGTAGCGGAAAAACAGTTTTTACAAAAGGATTTGCTAGTGCTATGGAAATTGAAGAAACCATAACAAGTCCTACTTTCAACATAATCAAAGAATATACATCTGGTGAATTACCATTATATCATATGGACGTTTATCGATTAGAAGAAACTGATGAAAGTATTGGATTCCAAGATTATTTTCATAAAGATGGCGTATGTATCATAGAATGGGCTGATATAATTAAAGATAAATTACCTAGTGAGAGATTAGATGTTAAGTTTAAAGTTATTGATGATGATAAACGAATTCTTATATTTACACCTTATGGTGAACAATATGAAGAATTATGTAGAGCAGTGTTCTAATGAAAACATTAGTTATTGATACTCACTATAATGATATTTTGGTTTTCTCATTAAAAGATGGTAAGATTGTTGATAAACAAGAAGTTATTAACAAAAAAAATAATAGTGAGTATATGTTCAGTGCAATAAAAAAAATTTTAGACTTTAACAAAATTGACGAAATCATAGTAGTAAATGGACCTGGTTCCTTTACAGGAGTACGTTTAGGAGTAACTATTGCTAAAACATTGGCTTATACTTTAAATATTCCAATTAAAACAATTACTTCACTGGAAGTTAGTGCCATTAGTAATAATGTTCAAAACGTTGCTATAAGTGATGGAAATGGGTTTTATCTAGGAAATTTTGATAATAAATTCAATAAAATAAAAGACTATGTTTATGTTGGCAATAATGATATTATTGATCTAGAAAATTATCAAACTAAATACACTATAGATGCTGAAAAAATATGGCAATTTTTACAAAATAAAGACGCAGTAGAATGCCATATGGTAAACCCCATATATATAAAGAAAATAGGTGTAGAACTTGATAAGAAAAGCAACTAAAAGTGACATAGACAAAATAAATGAACTAGGTATGAATCTTCATAATAATTTTAAAGAAACATATCACATGGAAACAGAGGTTACCAATCCTTTAGCTATGTTGTATGTGTACGAAGAATCAAATGAAATCAAAGCTTATGTTTATTTAATAAATTTAGAAGATAATATGGATTTACTTAGCATATATGTTGATAATAAAGTTCGTCATACAGGAATAGGGACTTCTTTGATTAAATATATGCAAAATAATTATCCAAATAAAACAATCACATTAGAAGTATCAACTAAGAATCAAACTGCTCTAAATCTTTACCAAAAAATGGGTTTTGAAAAAGTAGGATTAAGAAAAAATTATTATGATAATGCCGATGGTTTAGTTATGAAATGGGGGATAAAATGAAAGATATCAAAATATTAGCAATAGAATCATCTTGTGATGAAACGAGTATTGCAATTGTACAAAATGGTCGTGAAGTAATTGCGATGACCATATCGACACAAATGTATACACACGCTAAGTATGGAGGCGTTGTACCGGAAATAGCATCGAGGATGCATACAGAAAATATCACTTTGGTTTTAGAAGATGTATTAAAAAAAGCCAATATGACTGTTAATGATGTAGATGCCATAGCTGTTACGCAAAAACCAGGATTATTAGGGTCTTTATTAGTAGGAATTGAATTTGCGAAAGTACTTAGCTATGTCTATAAAAAACCTTTGATAGCTGTTAATCATTTAATAGGTCATATATATGCAAATGCGATAAATAATGATTTACAATTTCCTTTATTAGCATTAGTAGTTAGCGGGGGACATACCGAGTTAGTCATTATGAAAAATGATTATGAATTTGAATTATTGGGAGCCACTCTTGACGATGCTATTGGCGAAGCATATGATAAGGTAGCCAGAATTTTAAATATTCCTTATCCAGGAGGACCAGGTATAGAGCAAAAAGCTTTAAAAGGCAAAGTGACATATGATTTACCCAGACCAGTATTAGATGATACATACAATTTTAGTTATAGTGGTTTGAAGAGTAGAATTATTAATTTAGTGCATAATGAAAAGCAAAAAGGTAAAGTAATTAACGAAGCTGATTTAGCTGCTAGTTTTCAATATGTCGCAATAGAAGAGTTAGCAAGAAAAACAGATCTAGCCTTAAAAAATACCGGTATTAAACATGTTTTAGTGGCAGGAGGAGTATCAGCAAACAAGTATTTACGAGAAGAAATAAAAAAAGTAGTAGTAAAAAATCAAGCTCAATTGCATATACCGGACATATTGTATTGTACAGATAATGCAGCAATGATTGGAGCCGCTGCTTATCCATTATATAAAAAAGGACAATTTGCTGATTTTTCATTAAACGCTGAATCGCAAGCAGATGTTTGTTAATAAATTAATATAAAGCTAGTCATTAAGTTTTAAATGTGATAAAATAGTCACATGGGGTAGTAATGGTTTCGACATATATTACTAGGCATGACTGCAAGTGGTGGGCATTCCTTAATTGCAAAATTAAATTAAATGACGAAGCTAATTATAGTTTCGCTCCTGCATTTGCCTAATTAAAGGTTAGGGAGCACTTCTACTAATTTTTTCTTATAGGATTAGCTAGGGGTTCATAAATATAAGATATAATATGCTAAGTGTTTAGATTAGTATATGGAAATAATTCTAAACTTACTAACTATATGGTTGGTGTAGAGCCAATTAGTTAGAACATTAAAATCTACCTAAACTTGTAGACGTTGTGATATAGGATATATTGGACAGGAGTTCAATTCTCCTCTACTCCACCAGATTAATAGGAAACTCGAACTTTTCGAGATAATATAAAAACTACTCTCAAATAAACAAGAGAGTAGTTTTATTTTGACAATTTAGTAACACACTACGCTATTGGCAGAGCCAATAACGGTGTGCAAAGGGAATATTCCCTTTGAAACCCTAAAACATAATTAAGCAAGAACTAATCGTCCAAGCAATAATTATGTTTTTTTGAATTGCAATAAATTGCAATTATTTATTTTCAAAACTTTGTAATGAAAATAAATTATAAAAATCTATCGCCACTTACAAAATTACTTTGTAATTTCATAACGTGCCACGATTTTTGTTACAAGCTGTGATGATTTTTATTTTGTTCAATACCGAAGTGGTCGCTATATTGAGATAAAGCATTATCCCAATTATGAGCAATATCATCTGCTTGTGTTAATTCTTCAAATGATTTGTCTTTTCTACCAACAGCAAAATTATACATACCCATAACACCATTATTTAGTAAAAATTCAATTTGTTGATTATCAAATTGTAATCCAGTAGGATTATGAACTGGAGAATAGTTTGGGTTTTGTATAAATGAATCATTTTCAGCAAAGTAAACACCATATACTAATTCTGGGCTAAGTTGAGATATATCTCCATGTTCACCAGTGCTTGATAAATGTTTCCATATAGGTAGTGGTATTTGTTGTAATTGCCCATTTGATGTTCTAGGTGTTAAATAATACTTTGGTATTTTTATTACAAAAACAGCATTACCTTTTGTTCCAGCATATTCTTTCATTTTTTGTCCTAACTCGCCCTCGTTAATTTTCATAGGCCACATTGTAGACAACATATCATTACCACGATAATTTATTAAACCGTTATTAAATATCTCATTAACTAATGAAGGATCCTTTATTGTAGTTCCGTGAAAGAAATATGAAAACTCTTCATTATTCACTGTGATCACTCTCCATAGAAATTATTTTGTTAATCGAATTATTTAATATTTCATCAATTTTATTTATTTTAAACAAGTCTTTTATTTCATTTATTGTTATTTCATCATCTTTAATTGATAATTCATAATCAATCCCATTTATTGATATATCTATATAATTATATCTATTGAAATCAAAAGAATCTTTCTTATAATGACTTTCATTATATAAATAATTACCATTGTTTTTAATATTATTAGTAATATTATTTAATTTTTGTATGTCATTTTCATTTAAAACAAATGGAATAGAAACATTTACATTTGATAAAATATTACCACCAAAATCTTCGTTATTACAAAATGATTTAATTGAATTTGAATAACATATATTATTATCTATTTCGAATGAATATTTTTCTTCAAATATACTTCCTACACCAAAATCACCATTATAGTGTCTATTTGAAATTTCAATTCTTTGCATAATTATTTTTCCTCTTCTAATTTTTGTATTTTCTTATCTATTTGTGAAGTTAATTCTTCTACAGTTGTAGGTTCCTTATTTTCACTTTCAAAATCTTCAATTTTCTTATCAATATAATCAGTTAATTTATCAACTGTATCAATTTCGTTATCCTCAAGTTCTTTAACCTTTTTATCAATATCGTTTGTAAGTTCTTCAATACTATTACTATTATTCATAATTACATTCTCCCTTCTATATTATTAGAACACATTCATTTTCTTTATTTTATAGTTTTAATTATTATACGTTATCTATTATATTTTGGTGGATTTAATTCAGGTGTTTTTAGAAAAAAATAACATAAATCAACGTCTAATGCTCTTGCTATTTTATCTATAAAAATTATCGATACTCCTTGTTCTACGTTTTCAGCAGTTAAATTATAAAGCATGTTTGCACTACTATCAATTTCTTCAGCTAGTCTTTCAATAGCAACAAAACCTTTGTCGTTCATAAGCTTTACATTATTACAATGATAGCGGTAATAATTAACATTCTTTCCAATAAGTTTTAATAGTTCTTTTTTATTCTCAGCAGTATATTTCATTTGAACCTCCAACCTAAGTAATTAACTTAACAACTTTCAGTATTTATTATCGGCGATTTTAAAATTTTTAACCATTAATTAACAACTTAATAAACTTAAGTTATTTACTTAAATTTATATAAAAATATGAAAAATAATGTTATAATAGAATCGAGGAGGGATATAATGAAAAAATATTTTTTTATACTTTTAGCATTAATAGTTTCTATTTCATTAACTGGATGTGGTTCTAAAAACAATGAAGGACAAGAAGAAGATAAAAATCCAACTTCTATTCCAAGTGAACTACAAGGTTTATACAAAGGTAGTGTTTATTCAAAAGAATCTAACGGAATAGTTTATTATCACATTTATAAAGTTGAAAAAAATACTGTTAAAACTAAAATATGTAGTATTGGCAATTTTGGTGGTGGTTTAAAGAAAACAGCAGCTGATTGTGAATTTGATGATGGAAAAACTGGATTATTTAGTACAACAACATATTCTGTAAAAGATATTACTTTAAAATCAGATAATGAAAACATCAATTTTAATATTTACGATGAAGATAATGAATTATATGCTAAATGTAGAACATCTTTTGGTAATATTTCTTGTGATACTCGTAATGGACATTATTTGAGTTGGAACAAAGAAAGTTAATTATTTATAGGAGAAAGTTATGAAAAATTTAAAATACATAATATTATTAATCGTACCTTGTTTATTATTAACGGGGTGCGGTGAAGAAAAAAACAATAATAATAAAATAATTGAAAATCTAACTATTGAAGAAGGATGTTATAGAAATGAAAAAGATTCAGAACATTTAATATGTTTCACAGAAGATTCTTCATATTATGAAGTATTAAATAAAGATGATACTTATTATAATGATCCTTATTACAGAAATTCTCCACCAAGTGAGGAACAAACAAATACATATAAATTTGAAGTTGATGATGGAATATTTACTCTTTCATATTTTGATAAAGAAGATGAATGGTTATCGCTTGTATGTTCTACACCAACTAACAGTACAATAGAATGTACTAAAAAGACTACCTTATTAGGACAAGTTGAAAAAGAAGAAATAAAATACGAAAAAATTAGTAAAGAATTTAATAAAGAAATAATTGAATCACTTCCAATTTATGAAAGAAATAAAGAATTTGAATTGAACTTTGATGGTACACAAATTACATGTAATATTACTAGAAGTTATTCAATTACAGGATTTGGAGCTGGTACTGTAATTACAAATTGTTTAAACAAATACTACAATGATTCATATACTACTACTCAAATGAATTCAACTGATAAATGGCAAATATATACAAAAAGTGAATTTGATAATGCTGTTAGTCAATATGGTAAATTAGAAAGTTTAAATTATTTAATTAATAATTATAGTTATAATGTTACTGCTAACAATAAAACTTTTAAATATTCTGGTAGTTTTCCAATAAATCCTATTACAAGTAATGAAAAAATGATAGTTACTATTACAAAATAATAATTTTATTATAATAAGTTTTCCATTATCCTATTAAGGATAATGGTTTTTAATTCTAGCAAAATTGTTTTTGAATTATTTATTCAATGATTATTTTAAAAATACATGGTATAGTGGCATAGCTATTTTCCATTAATGATTTACGAGTTAGAGTTCTTCTAACTCTTTTTATGTATTAAGAATTAATTATTTATTAATGGTATGTATTATTAGGGTGCTATTAATGAATAAATATTTTATTGATTCTTTTAGGAAACAGTATAAGACACCAAGAACAGTTTTAAATAATATTTCTAAAAAGAAGAATATTTCCGAACAACTTATTCTTTTAAGAAGAAATCATAATATTACAGAAGTCCAAGAATACATCGATGCAATTTATAATTATAAATACACAACTGATTATGTAAAGTATTTAATTGATAGATATTATTACGGAATTAATAATTTAGTTAAACCTAAAAAAGATGCTGTTGAAAGATTACATAAAGTAATTCTTCGTTAATAAACTCTCAAGAAAGGAAAATACAAATGGAAAAAAACAATTTAAAATTACTATTGCAAAGGAGATAATTTATAATGACTAATCAAATTTTTTTAATTGGAAGATTAACTTATGATCCAGAAGTTACACTTTTAGAAAATGATAAAGAAAAATCATTAATAACTGTAGCTGTAACTAGAAATTACAAAAATGAAAATGGCGAATATGATACTGACTTTGTTGATTGTATATTATGGGATGGAGTTGCTAAAAATACATCAGAATATTGTAAAAAAGGTGATTTAATTAGTATAAAAGGAAGACTTCAAACAAGTAATTATGAATCTAAAGACGGAAAAAATATAAAAATGACTCAAGTAGTTGCTGAAAAAATATCTTTTCTATCAAGTAATAAATTAATTAATCAATATAATTAGAAAGGAAAACTTTATTTATGCAAATTAAAATTCCTAGGGGGTTAGAAATTTTGGATGACCAAAATGGCCACTCAAGTGGTCACTTCTAGAAAGGAGGAAAGCTTGTGTCAGAACTTGCTTATTCATTACATTTAGGTAGTGATAAAAATAAGAAAAATATATCAAGAAAAAATGGTAAAAATAATTTAAGTGGAACAACATCTTTACCCAATAATGCTATTCAAAATGTAATACAATTATCAAAAGTAGATAAACATAATTATAGAAAATATGATGATAATCAAGAACTAATAGAAATAGTAAGAGGTACTTCTTCTCCACTTGATGATGTAAAAGAATTATACTTAAGCAAATTTGAAGAAGCAAGATTAGAATATAATTCTAAACAATCAAGACCTAGTAGAATGATAGATAATTACTTTGATAACGTATCTAATAATGAAAAAAAGGATCTTGCTTGTGAAATAATTCTTGAACTTGGAGATAAAGAATATTGGGATACTAAAGATGAAAATTTTAAAAAGAAAATGTCAGAAGTTTATAAAAAACAAGTTGATGATTTAGAATTATTAGTTCCTAACTTTAAAGTAGCTAGTGCTATAATTCATTATGATGAAACAAGTCCACATTTACATATTGTTGGTGTTCCTATTAAATATAAAAATAAAAATGGTATGGAAAAACAAGTTGGTAAATCTGATGTATTTACTAAAGAATCTATAATAAGATTACAAGACAAAATGAGAACTTTATGTATTGAAGAGTTTAATCAAGTATATAGTTTAGACTCTACCCTTAAACAGAAACAAAAAGGTAGAAATAGAGATATTCATGTATCTGATATGGACAACTATATAGAAATAAAAAAACAAATTGAAAAAAATACTGAAAACTTAAAACAAGCAAACAAAAAATCTTCAGAGTTAAAACAAAACTCTAAAGATATAAAAGATAAAATTGATAAATTGAAAATGTCTAAATTAAATAAAGATAATTATATTCTATCAAAAGAAGATAAAGAATCTTTTATCGACTTTATCAATCAAGTAGATAATACAAGTAAAGAATATGATAAAATACAAACTTTATCTAATACATTAGTTAATGCTCACGAGCAATTAAAAGATAAAAATAGCAAGATTAAAACTTTAACTGAAAATAATGAAGCACTTAATTTAAGGGTTAAGGCTTTAAATGATACGATTAAAGAAAAAGACAATGAAATATCATTTTTAAAATCTAAAATAAAAGATATACAAAATACACTTGAATATTGGAAAGATAAATTTGAAAGACTAATATCATTCTTACATAGTAAACTTTATAGTTGGTATGATAAAGATGATAAATATATTGATGTTGTTAATGAAATGAATGATGATAAGGTTTTAGATAAAGATGACATTGAAGAATTAGATTTAAGCAAAGAAAAAGATGATTATGAACGTTAATCATCTTATTAATTATTTAGATATTGTTTTTCTATCATCACTTAATTCGTATTCAGACATTACAGATGAAAAAGCATCCATAATTTGTTTATCGTCAAAAATCTGAAAAAAATTGTTTTTTGATTTAACAGTTTTAGGAATAAGCGTTAAAATTGGAAGCAAACTTTTTAATACTTCTTCAGTTGAAAGTTGGGTTGCAGTATTATCTATAATATTTTTTCTTAATGCAGTTTTTAATAGAAATGAATTAATAAATTCAAATCCATTTTTTATTATTTCTTTCGAACTTGGAATTAAATATTTGTCACCCATATGCTCATATAAGAAATCCAATGTATTTATAAATTTATAAATTTCATCTTCAGGAGCATATTTCTTTAAACATTCAACTAATCCACTTAGATTTGCGTTAAAATAAAATAGTTGCATTTGTTCTTTTCCAACAATCATTTCCAAAGTTTCAGCGATTCTTTTCTCATAAACATAAGCAGTAATAAGAGAATTATTATTTCCAAAATATTTTTCTGCAAGATATTGTGTATATCCCTCATTTAATCCTTCTCCAATTTGCGTATTTTTATTAGATATTTGTTGAAAACCACAATAAATCATTCCAGTAGATTTATCAATAATTGCAGTTGAAGCATGAAATAACTCATGATTAATTGTTAAATTATAGGTATCTTTAGACAATCCAATAGCATTCTTTTTAGGATAATATTGCCCTGCAGTGCTACGGTTAAAAATTCTGTTTGAAACACCAAAACTTTTAATAGACGTTCCTAATGTATTAAGATTATTTAAAAATATTGCTAAATTAATTTCTGGAATATTCTCTTTCACAGTATTGGCAAAATTCATTATTAATTCACCAAATTGTTTTTTCAATATTTCTTCTTCATTAATATCATCAAACTTTCTTATAACTTCAACTGGAAGAGATGCAGTCTTAACACCACCAATTTTAAAATCTTTTCTTAATTTGTAATTAGATTCTATAGGCTTTTTAGCAGTAAAATATATTATGCTTGGAGATATTAACATTAATATATTTGCAAAATCTATTTGTTGTAGTTGAACAAAAAAATCAGATATTTTCATTTTATTATTCATTTTTATCACCACTTACATTGTTTAAAAATTTTTCCACTTCATTCCAATCATCTTCATCTTCGATGTTTTCTAGTTCTTTTCCTGGAGATTGTGGATAATAAATTGAAGAATAAATATTTAAAGAATTATTTTCATCATGCGTATTATCGGTATATATTATATAATCTTTATTAGTTTTAAAAGATTTGAATGTATATAAAATTTCAAATTCTTGTTCTATACCATTAATTACACATTTAAAAGTTTTTTTGTTATCATTAATTTTTTCACCTCTTTAAAATTCAAATTAATTATAACCTATTCTTCAAAATTATTGTAGCAGTTAGCTCGAATTTATGTTATATTATATATAGAGTTGATATTTATTAGTTGTTCTTTTAGATATAAGTGTTCAAAATAGGCTCTTGTATCGCACCATTAAGATTGAAAGTTGCACTTTTGTCATTTATACATATGTCCATAATATTTGATATTAAGGACTTTTTTTACTGAATAAAGTAAAAAAGGTAGACATAGAGATTATCACATATTTGAAAGGAATAATTATATTTTGGAGCGTGAGGATACAGAAAAATTGAAAATTAAAGAATTAAAAAATGGAGTTTACTGAAATTAATAGGTAACACAGATTATCAGTAGCTTCAAATTTTACACCTGCTCAACGTACCACAGGCAGTGATATGGTTATTAGAAATTCACACTATTTCTATAAGTGATATATACAAGTATTTGAAATTATAAGATATACTTTAAATAAAGATATGTGTATTACCGGCACTTCCATTCACATTGGCAATGACCTTAGTAAACTATAACATACAATTAAGTATAAATTTTATATACAATTATATAAGGAGAAAGTTAATAAAAAATACAATGAACATAAATAATGAATATGAAACAATTTTAAACAAATTAGCAAAATCTAAATTTCGCAGTTCATTTCATCTTAGCAATCGAGATTTTGAATTTATTGAAAGTAAAGGAATAGAAGTTATCAAACAACATACTGCAGATTTTATTAGAATTAAACTAGCAGATGCCTTTCCTTTAAATGATGGTAAACAAACACCAACCAAAAATCATCCTACCTTCATAGCAATGCATGCTTGTGCATGCTGTTGTAGAACTTGTTTAGCAAAATGGCATAATATTCCCATGCAAAAACCACTTACCAATGATGAAAAAAATTATATTTGGTGCTTACTACTATATTGGTTAAATAAACAAATAATCAACAAAAAAAATTAAAATGTTTATCAAAGTGAAAAGAGTTTTCAAAAAAAGAAATTCATGTTATTATAATTGTACAATTACTACATATTTATGATGGTATTTGAGGTGTAAAGATGAATAAAACATATGCATATTATGAACATAAAAAAATAGAAAATGTTTATGAATTATTAACTTTTAATTACAAAAAAAATAAAGATAAAACAGCATTTATGTTTAAAGATAATAATAAGTTAATAACTAAAAGTTATGAAGATTTTTACTTAGATGTTGAACAACTATCAAACTATCTTAGTAATCAATATAATAATAAAAATATTGCTATAATAGGTACAAATTCTTACAATTATTTGGTAGTTTTTTTTGCTATCATTTTAAGTAAAAATATTGCAGTTGTAATTGATAAAGATCTCGATTTAAATAGTATAAAACATATGCTTAATAAAAGTGAAAGTAAAATAGTCTTTTATTCCAAGGATTATTGCAATATTGATGATGTAATTACTAAAACGATTAGTTATGATTTAAAAGACATATCTAATTTAAAGTGTGAAAAAAATAATGTAAAAATATTAGATAATAAAAAAAATAATGCTACAGCGGTTATTTTCTTTACATCTGGAACGACTGGAGTCAATAAAGGAGTCATGTTAAGTGAAAAAAATATTGTTGCAGACATTTATAGTGCTTGCAGTATTTTTAAACCCAATGGCTTAGTCTTTTCTTGTTTACCCTTCCATCATGCCTTCGGTTTAATAACAGGAGTTTTAATGCCATTTTATTACAATGTTCCTGTTTTTATAAACAGCAGTTTGAAAAAAATGATGTTAGAACTAGCAGAATCTCAGCCCAATACGATGTTTGTTGTTCCGGCCTTTATTGAAATGTTTTATAAACAGATTTGGAAATCAGCTCGCAAAAATAAAAAAGATAAGAGTTTAAAATTACTACTTATGATTAGTAAGAACTTACAATATTTAAATATTGATTTAAGAAAAGTATTTTTTAAAAGTATTTTAAAAAATTTTGGGGGCAACCTAGAATATATTATTTGTGGTGGTGCACAATTGGATACTAAATATGTTAAATGGTTTCGCAGTGTCGGTATTAACATATTAAATGGCTATGGAATTACAGAATGTTCTCCGGTTGTAGCTGTTAATAGAAATCATTTTTATAAAGATGGTTCTGTTGGTCAACTAGTAAAGGACATTGATGTCAAAATAATTGATAATGAAATATGGGTTAAAGGTGACATCGTTATGCTAGGATATTACAAAGACGAACAATCTAGTAAACAAGTTATGCACAATGGTTATTTTAATACTGGTGATTTTGGTTATTTAGATAAAGATAACTTTTTATACATTACTGGGCGTAAAAAAAATATAATTGTTTTAAGTAATGGTGAAAATATTTCGCCAGAGGAAATTGAAAATGAACTTAGCAAAGATAAAGGTGTTTGTGAAGTGATTGTTTCTAAAAGAAATAATCAATTAATTGCCCAAATATATCCAAATGAAGATTATATTGGCAATATTTCTTACTTTAATGGCCTTATTTATCGTTATAATAAAAAAGTACCAAAAAATCATCAGTTAGCAGATGTTGAATTAAGAAATACTGAGTTTCCCAAAAATAATAATCGCAAAATCATAAGAACGAAA
The DNA here is from genome assembly GCA_934096755.1 of uncultured Bacilli bacterium. Classification (GTDB taxonomy): domain Bacteria; phylum Bacillota_I; class Bacilli_A; order RF39; family UBA660; genus Onthocola_B. The sequence goes on along the minus strand of CAKOMU010000010.1, from coordinate 14,554 downwards.
GGATCATAAATATGAAAGAAGAAATAATAAATATTATTGCTAGAGTAGCAGAAGTACCAAAAGAATCTATCAATGAAAAGACTAACTTAACTAAAGATTTAGCATTAGAGTCACTAGATTTAGTTACCTTAGTGGCAGAATTTGAAGAATATTTTCAACGAGAAATTCCTGATAATGAAATCAAAAAAATTCAAACGGTTGAAGATATCATAAAATATTATCAAGAAAATGCATAAGTTATACATTAAAGAAAATATCAATTCTCAAATATTTTTAGAAAATATCTTAGCACAAAATAACATAAAAAATTATACTATTTTCAAAAATCAATATGGCAAACCAGAATTAGACAACTCTCAATTATTTTTTAACATTAGTCACGATAAAAAAACAACTGTTATCGCACTTAGTGATAGTCCAGTTGGAGTTGACATAGAATATTTGACATATAGACAAGCAGTGGTTAATAAGTATTTTACTTTGGAAGAGCAACTTCGTGTTTTAAATACTACAGATAAAAATAAAACATTTACAGAAATTTGGACTGCTAAAGAAGCCTATGTTAAAATGTTAGGAATAGGGATAGAGTATGGTTTACAAAAAGTTGATACTAATTCAATCAAAAATAAGATAACCTATTTTTATGAAGAAGATTATGTAATTGCTATATGTGATAAGGAAGGAAAACATGAATATACTGTATTGCGGTGATGCCAACATTTTGGATGGTTTAATAATTTCTTTACTTTCAATTTTAAAATATGAAAAAAGCACTTTAAATGTATATATATTAACCATGAACTATGCCAACAAAAAAATGATAACTTTAAAGATGCTTGAAAAAATCAAACAAGAAATGTTAATCACTAATCCAGAAAGTACTATTACAATTATTAATATGGAACAATATTTTACTTTAGAACCACCGACAGCTAATTTAGATACTATTTTTACACCATATTGCATGTTGCGTTTGTATGCTGATTTAGTTGAAGAGCTTCCTAATAAAATTCTATACTTAGACAATGATGTTGTAGCTAACAAAAATTTTCGAGAATTTTATGATATAGATAATAGTCAATATGAAGTTGTTGGCGTTAGGGATTTTTATGGAAAATATTTTTATAGCAAAAATAAAATCACAAAAGATTATTTAAATTCTGGTGTACTATTATTAAACTTAGATCTAATTAAGAAAAATAAAACTTTTTTGAAAGCCCGTGCCCTTTGTCAAAATAAAAAGATGTTGCTTCCCGATCAAGCAGCATTAAATAAATTTTGTAAACATAAACTAATTTTACCACGAAAATATAATGAACAACATTCACTCAAAAAAAATACAATATTTAGACATTTTACGACGACTTTTAAATTTTTCCCTTATGTTCGTACTCAAAAAGTTAAACCATGGGAAATTGATAAGATGCATACTATTTTAAAATGTTACGAATTTGATGATATATTAACAAAATATTTACAGTTAAAGGAGAATAATAATGAATAAATCAATTATACCAATTTTTTATACAATAAACGATGAGTATGCTAAATATGTAGCTACTTCAATTAAATCGCTACTATCAAATGCTAGTCCAAATTATCATTACAACATACACGTTATTTATGAAGATATTAGTCCTAAAAACAAAGATATTTTAGAATCATTGGCCACAGAAAATAGTACTATAATTTTAGATTTAATGGCTGAAGATTTAAAAATGATTGATGATTCTATTGGGAATAGATTAAGGGCAGATATTTTTACTTTAACTATTTATTTTCGTATTTTTATTCCTTTATTATATCCACAATATGATAAATGCATCTATATAGATAGTGATACAGTAGTAGTACAAGATATATCCCAGTTGTTCTTTGAGGATATTGGAGATAATTATTTTGGGTGTGTTATAGATAAATCGACGATTGATAATGAAACTTTGGCTAACTACTTTGAACAAGTAGTAGGTATTCCGCGTGATAAATATATCAATTCTGGTATGTTACTTTTGAATTCTCAAAAATTACGGGAAAAGCATTTTGAACAAAAATTTCTTTATTTATTTAATAAATATCATTTTGACGTTATTGCTCCAGATCAAGATTACATTAATTCTATGTGTTATGGTCATATCAAATACTTAAATGATAAATATGACGCAATGCCAAACCCTAATAATCCAGAACAATCTAATCCGGTAATAGTGCATTATAATTTATTTCAAAAACCATGGCATTATGATCATGTTCAATATGAAGACTATTTTTGGCATTATGTACAAATGACGCCTTATTATGAAGAAATAAAAAATATAAAAGCCAATTATACTGCTGAAGACAAACAGTTAGATGATGAACATATGGATTTGATGCTTAAACGTGCTCAAACTTTGATTAACGAAGAAATAACTATGGCTAAGGTGTTTGGTTCAGGTTTGGAAGAAAGATTATGATAATTGGTGGAAGTAAAAAACAGGTCATTGCAAATATTAGACAAAATATTCTTGATAATGAATTTAATAAAAAAGTAGAATTAACTGATCCTAATTTAACTAATGAAGAAATTTCAAAATATTTGAATGAATTTTATAAAAACAAAGAGAAAAAAAGTTATAAAATAAAAAATAAAACAGCTTTATTAACCGTCAAAAAAATGAGTAAACATATTTATCCTTATACTAATATTCAAGGATTAGATAAATTAGACAAATTAGATTTAAGCAAGGGTGCAATTATGACATCTAATCATTTTAATCCATTGGATAGTTATTTTGCACGCTTAATCGTGGAAGAAAAATTACAAAAAAAATTATATATTGTTATTCAAGACACAAATTTAGCTATGCCTGGATCTTTAGGATATTTAATGAATTATTTAGATGTTTTACCAATTTCTTCAAGTCCTAATTATATAATAAAAACCTTTTTACCAACTTTAAAAACAATACTAGATGGTGGTAATATTGTTTTGATTTATCCTGAAGAGGAAATGTGGTTTAATTATCGCAAGCCACGCCCATGTAAAAGAGGTGCATATCAGTTTGCTCATGATTTTAATGTTCCTGTTATACCTTGTTTTGTTACAATGGAATCAACAGACATTTTAGATAATGAAGAATTTAATTTGCTAAATTATCAAGTTAATATTTTAGATATTATTTTACCAGATTCCAGTTTAAGTAGTAAGAAAGATTCTATTCGTATGTCTAATCTAGATTACATGGCTAAAAAACATTGCTATGAAAAAACATATGATGAGTTATTAACTTATAATTTTAATATTACAGATATTAGTGGTTGGAGGCATAATTAGCCTTCCTTTTTTTGATATTTTATGTATTCAACATTTGATAGCTGACTTCGTTTTAACATTGTTTCTTTTACATTATTAGCCAATATTTCACAATTAGCTTTTTTGGAAATATTAGGATCTATTAAAAATGGTCCATCAATATAAATAACAATTTTAGGTTTATGGGAATTACGTCGCTTTTGATAAGTAGTTGTCATCGCAAAAATTTCTTTTTTTTCTTCTATAGCAAATTGAAAAGCAGAATTATTAAAGGCACGAACACCTGTATAGTATGGCCAAACATGGGCTTCAGGATAAATAATTATAGGATGTTTTTCATTAAAATAAGTAACAGCTTTTCGAAATTTTATCATATCATGAATTCCATCTGGTATAACAATTGCTCCCAACATTGGTAATAATTTACCTAAAAAGGGAACTCCCAAATTAGCTTTATTAACAACAAAATAAGGACGGATTGGGAAAGTAATTAATGGAGGGACAAAAGCATCTCCAATCATTTGCGTATGATTACCATAAAGAAAATAATTATTTTTATGCTTCAAAAGTTCTTTGTTTTTCACATGTACATGTAAAAAAATTTTTGCATAAAACAAACTTATCAACAAAAAAATATAATATAAAAGATAACTAACCATTTTATAAAAAATATTATAATGTATCCATTTAAAGTTCTTTTTTAGCTGATAATTTTGATTCTTAGAAGTTACAACATCATCAGTAAAATTATTATAATAAATTGTTTTTTTCATTTAGTATCACCATTTGTTACAATTATAACATAACTATGTAAATAAACTACAAAAAATATGGACTAGTTCATAAAATATAATGGGTGATAAAATGAATTATTTGATATATCCACTAAAAACAATGAATATTACACAAAGTTATCATGATAATTATACACATTTAAGACACACACAAGGTAATTTAAAAGATTATCCAATTGATGATGCTTGCGGTAGTAATGACCAAGCCTATTTCTATTGTCCTTGTGACGAAATGATTGTCAAAAAAATTTATGGAGTTGGTTTAAAAGCATCAAATACAGTTTGGTTAGAAAGTACAACACCTGTAGTAACTCCCTTATTTACTGATTATATTACTATGATGATTGTTCACATGGAAGACAAAGATTTAAAATCAATCCGAGTAGGCCAAAAGTTTTCTAGATACGCCAAAATGTTTCCCAAAGGTAGCGACGGCAATGCAACTGGTCCACATTTTCATATTGCAGTAGGTCGAGGTAAATTTGTTGGTAGCGGTTGGAAGAAAAATAACTTAAATTTATGGATTATGACTACATCTAAATATAATATCAAACCAGAAGAAGCTTTTTTTATCGATGATAATTTTACAAAAATACTTAATAATCGTACTTTAAATTTTGTCCATCTATATACTAGTGATGTTCCAATAACTTATTATACAACAGCTAATTTAAATATACGGTATGGTGCTGGTACAAATTATAAAGTTGTAAACACTTTGCCAAAAAATACACAATTAATTGTATTATCAACGGTAAATGATTGGGCTAAAATTGGTGATAAAGAATATGTTAATATAAAATATCTTAGTAAAAACTCTCCCAAGCAAGCGTATATGGTAAAACATAGTATTGCGTCATTTCTCAATGTAAGAAATGCCCCAAATGGAAAAATCATTAACGTTATTCCTAAAAATACTACAGTGGCCAACATGAAAGAAAAGGGATTATGGACACAAATTTATCCAAATCGCTGGGTTTATACAAAATATTTAAACTAAGAATTGCTTAATATTCAAATATAATGTACAATTGAAGTAGGTGATAATAATGGGAGAAGTATATAACAAAGCATTAGCTTTTAAAAGGAAACATCCAGGTGGAGTAGTATGGAATTTGAAGGATCATTGTGCAGTTGTAGAAAAACATTTAAATCCAGGTGAAGTAGTAGAATTTGCTTTTGCTGGCCAAAAAAATGAAGCATTTTATGATTTTTTTCAAACATGTGTAGTAGTTATTACTAATAAAAGAATATTAATAGGTCAAAAGAGAGTTGTATGGGGGTATTTCTTAAGTTCCATTACTCCAGATTTATATAATGACTTACTAGTGTATCAAGGACTTGTTTGGGGAAAAGTTAAAATTGATACCGTTAAAGAAGAAGTAACTATTTCCAATTTACCTAAAAGTGGTCTAGATGAAATAGAAACTGCAATAACAGAAATGATGATGACAGAAAAGCAAAAATACGCCAAAGTTGATCGTCCCGTAGCATGAAAAAGCTCAAGTATTTCATTAGTTTATTAATTATAATTTTTATCATCTTTTTGTTCTCTTATTTACACAGTCATGATTATAAAATTGAATATGAGTTAGATGGCTATCATATAGTAGAAGAGTTTATTAAAAAGCAACAAACATACAACTTTCAAATTCAAAAGAAAGACATTAATTTAACTTTAGTAGACGTGCATAAATATAATGCTCATCGAAAATTATTAACAAAGATTGTAACGACAGAAAATAAACAAACATCATGTTTAAACATAACCAGCAAACATGTCAATTTACCAACTATTTGTTATGATGATGACCAAAATTTATATCTAGAGCATTACGATAAATTAGCTACGTTTTTAGAGCAAGATAGTTATAAAAATATTAAAATAGACCACTTAAATAATAATATTTATTTTTTGTGGAATTATAATGGTTTTCTTTATCTAAATGATAAGACACAACAAAGCATTTCCTTATTTTCTAAAGAGTTATATAATTTAAATTTAATTTATCAAAGCCAAAATGAATTATTAATACCAAATTATGATGAAGATTATAAATTTACTAAAATCTATATGATTAATGCTAAAAACGGTAAAGTTAAAGACTTTAAATTAAGATACGAAGTGTATTTTGACAGTTATTTTTTAGGTCAATACAAAAATAACATTTATTTATTTGATAACAAAAATAATCAAGAATACTACATCGATATAAAAAAGAAAAACATTTTTAAAACAGATTTTAAACTATTAATAGATAACAAATGGGAAAGAGTGACTAAACAAAGTTTAAAAAATGATGATCTTAGCTTTAGAAATAGTACTCAATATTCATATCAAATTGAAGATAGCAAGTTATATCTAACAATTGATCAACAAAAAATTTTAGTTACTAGTAGACCTGTTAATAAAATAATTAAAATAGTCGATTTAGGTATATATTATTTATCAGGTGATACTCTATACTTTTATAATCCACTTAAGCAAGAAGAAGCGTTATTAAAATATAGTGAATGGCAATTTAATGATTACAACATGATATATATCTTTAACCAAAAGTAAATATCAACATATCCTATTACTAGGAGTGAAAAAAATGTTTGATAAATATATAATTAAACCTTATGATTCTTTATTAAGTATAGCAAATATGTGCAATACAGATCCTAAGACTATTATGGAAATTAATGAGTTGGAAAATTATGGTGATTTACGGGAAGGGATGGAAATTTTAATTCCTAAAAATAAAGAAGAATATTTTAACGTCTATGTAATTGAAAAAGGTGATTCATTATATAAAATTGCTCAAAAATATAATATCAATCCAACTTTACTAGCTAATTTAAATGGACTTGATATGAATGATTACATATATCCTAGTCAAGAAATATTGATTCCTAAGAGTGGTTATAGTTATTATATTACTGCAGATGGAGATACAATTGATACCGTAAGTCAAATGTTCAAAATCAAAAAAGAAGACCTTTTAAAACAAAATGAAACCATTTATTTATTGAAAGATCAAGTTTTAGTGTCTAAAAGGTAAACAGCCAATTGAAGGTTGTTTTTCTTTTTTTATTTTGGTAAAATTATCGTAAGAAAAGGGTTGATAAAATTGATTTTAAAAAAGCCATATGCATTTTTAATTAAAAATTTCCGTATTATACACGTGTTATTAACAATACTTTGTATTTTTATAACCTATAAATCTCATAATATTGTTGTTTTTTTTCGAGAATTTATCAGAAATAATTATAGCGTCACTGTCACAGATAACATTTTATCAACCACCATTGGTTTTGCCATATATATAGCTATAATTCTAACAATTATTATATTAATAGCAATCTACGTGTTGTTAAAAACAAAAAAGAAACCTAACAAAATTTATTTAATATCAATTATTTATTACATGGTTTTATTTATTTTTATCATCATTGCTGGGGCATTAATTAATAGTTTGCATGATGGCTTATGGTCAACAGCTAGTGCTCGAACTTATAGAGATATTGCCAATATTATTTATTTTCCAATGTATTTTTTTACTATTTTGATGTTTATTCGTTCTTTAGGGTTTAATGTCAAACAATTTAATTTTCAAGATGATTTAAAACAGTTAGAAGTAACGGATACTGATAGCGAAGAAATAGAATTAAATCTAAATTTCAAAACCTATAAAGCAGAAAGATTAATTCGTCGATTTATTAGAGAGTTTAAATATTATTTTCTTGAAAATAAAAGAGTAATTATAGCCATTGGTATTGTTATTCTTTTATTTGGAGGATACAGTTATTTTAAAAATTTTGAAAAAGTACATTATTCTTATAAAGAGAATAAAAGTTTTAATTATAGTTATTTTAATATTAATGTTTTGGATAGTATGGTAACGAATGTTGATTTAAAAGGTAATATCATAGAATCTGGCAAATATTACGTTGTATTAAAATTTAGTATTAAAAATAACAGTAAGGATGATCAATATTTAGACTATAACAATTTAAAGTTATATTATGGTAATAAATTTGTCTATCCTAGTTTAGATTTAGGGAATTACTTTTTAGACTATGGCGATCCTTTTATGAATGATTGGCTTCCTGCAGGAGACACTCACACTTATATTATCCCTTATGAAATTGATGAAAAAGTTAAAAATAGTTCATTTAAACTAGAACTTTATAGTGGTGTTTCAATTAAATCTAAAAATTTCTTAGCTAAAACAATAACAGTCAAAATTAAACCCCTTTTATATGAAAATACTCAAGTTGTTCGTAATGCAAAGTTAAATGAAAATGTATCATTTGCTTCTACGAATCTTAAAGATTCATCTTTAACAATTAAATCTGCTAGTATTACAAAGAGATTTGAATATACTTATAAAAGTTGTTATAAAGATAATTGTCGAAATTATACTGATATCATTGCAGGAGATGGCACATATCAAAATCAACAAACACTTGTAGTTATGGATTATGATTTAACTTTAGACAACACCGCTGCTTCCTATATTAATATTAATGAAATTAATGCTTTTGTAGAAAATTTTTGGCAAATCAAGTATACTATAAACGACAATGAAAAAATTGTATCAGTAAAAAATGTTACTCCTACTAATTTGAAAAATAAATTGGTTGTTCAAACTGATGGAAATGTCATGAACGCAGATAAAATAGATTTACTGGTGACAATAAGAAACAGATGTTACGACATTAGTTTAAGATAAAAATCATAAAATACGTGTATTTCACGTTTTTTTTATAAGAAATTTTAATTAATAAAAAAAAGTCCCTAAGGACCTTAATTTTTTAATGGAGGAACCGACCAGATTCGAACTGGTGATCAGGGTGTTGCAGACCCACGCCTTAGCCACTTGGCTACGGTTCCAAGTAACCTAATTTTAATATAAATTAAGTTTTTTGTAAAGTTATTTCTCTATATTATATTTAAAATTTTGACAATTATACCTAATTAAGAGTTAAATACAGTGTCTAAGTACAGTCAATTGATAACGTTTAGCAAGTAGATTTATTGCTATTTACTAAATATTTGGATATAATAAAAAAGAATAAGGATGTGTCACAATGAAAGCTGAGGCGAAAAAAAAAGTTGATTTTAAAGAAATTTTTACTTTTATTTCCACCATTATGAGTTGGACTATTTTTGCCTTGCTTATAATTTGTGCTATTTTTCTCGTCTATTATTTTATTGCAATGAAGGTATACGTTGCAAAAGGAAGTGGACATGAACCTAAATTTTCATTGTATACAATTATAAGTCCTAGTATGGTTCCCAATATTAATGTCTATGATGTAGTAGTAGACGTTAAAGTCAATAAACCAGAAGATGTTAAAATCAATGATGTTATTACTTTTAATTCTAGCATCCCTGGTGTATCAGGAGGAACAATCACCCATCGTGTCATTGCTATTAATAAAGATTCTAGTGGCAATTATTACTATCAAACTAAAGGAGATAATAATTTAGTAGAAGACGGTGTTAACGTAACGTTTGATAATATTGTTGGCAAAGTGGCCTTAAAAATACCTGGTCTAGGACGTTTACAAAGTTTTATGGCTACTAGTGCAGGATGGTTAATGATAGTTCTAATACCAGCTCTATATATAATAATTAAAGATATATTTAAAATTATTAAAAATAATGGAAATTCTCAGGATAAACCAAATATTTCAAAGAAAAAAATCAAAGGTAATGATCTAAAAGAATCTACAGTTGAAAATACCATAGACCTTAATACAAACGTATTTAATTCTTACGATGTAGCAGATGATGACTTTGATGAAATGGATTTGCCGCAATTAAAGAATTAAGTGTTGCTAAATAAATTCAAATGTGATAATATTTATCTAAGAAATGCAAAGAAGCAATCTTAGTAGTTTTATGCCTTTCTAAGTTAGAGATAAAATAAAATTGGTGCAATTATTTTAAGAAAACATAAGATGAATTTCAATTGTGGAGCATTTACGGGGTAATTCCCATATAAATTTTAAAGTGTATGATATTCATAAACTAAGGTGGTACCGCGGGTTATACTCGTCCTTAATTAGTTTATGAATTTTTTTATTGAGGAGGAAATATGGAAGAAGAATTAAATTTATTAAAATCACAATTAGTTCAAGAACTAGCTAATTGTCAAAAAGAAGCAGACGTTTTAAATGTAAAATCAAAATTTGTTGGTAAAAAGAGTCGTATGACCGAATTACTAAAGAACCTAAAAGATATGAGTATCGAAGATAAAAAAAAGTTTGGTAGCTTGATTAATATTACTAAACAAGAAATGGAAGAAATGACATCTAAACGTATCGAAGAATTAGAAAATAAAGCTAATTATACATTTGATGATTCAATAGAATATCCTATCAGCTGCGGCTCACTACACCCAGTAACTATAGTAGCTAAAGAAGTCACAGATATTTTAAAGAAAATGGGCTTTACTGTAGTCAGTGGACCTGAAATGGAAAGTGAGTATTATAATTTTGAAGCTTTAAATGTTCCTAAAGACCATCCAGCTCGCGATATGCAAGATACATATTATTTAGATAATGGCATGGTATTAAGAACTCAAACTAGTGATAATCAAATTCATGCTATGGAAAATTATGGAGCACCTTTAAGAATATGTGCTCCTGGTCGAACATTTCGTAATGAAGATTTAGATCCCAATCATGAAAATACTTTTTTTCAAATAGAGGGTATGGTTATTGATGAAAATGTTTCTATTGAAAATTTAATGTATATAATGCAAGAATTATTAAAAGAAGTTTTTCATACAGATCTTAAGGTTAGATTAAGACCAGGCTTTTTTCCATTTACTGAACCGAGCTATGAAATGGATATTTCCTGTGTAATTTGTGGTGGTAAAGGTTGTCCAACTTGTAAAAATGCTGGTTGGATTGAATTAATTGGTTGCGGTATGGTACATCCTAATGTGCTAGCTGCGGGTGGCATTAATCATAACAAATATAGCGGGTTTGCTTTTGGAATTGGTTTAACCAGGTTAGCTATGATGAAATATAAAATCAGTGATATTCGTGGTTTAAATTCGGGAAACATTCGTTATCTAAGTAATTTTGGAATTAAATAGGAGGTAAAAAATGTTAATATCATGTAATAAAATAAAGAATTATATTAAAAATAGTGAAGACATCGATTGGATAAATATTTGGGATACATTCACAATTCGCACAGCTGAAGTGGAAAATGTTAAAGTTGTCGGTAATGAATTTGATAATGTTGTAGTTGCAGAAATTAAAACATGTGAAGAACATCCGGATAGTGATCATATGCATGTTTTACAAGTTGATTGTGGAGATGAAGAATTAACTCAAGTAGTTTGTGGGGCTCCTAATGTACGTGTTGGTTTAAAAACCGCTTTTGTTAAAGTAGGAGGGCATATTGATGGTATGTTAATTAAAGCTCGTCCGCTAAGAGGCATAATTTCTAACGGAATGTGTTGTAGTTTTCGAGAATTAAGTATTGGCGATAGTCACGACGGTATCATCGAATTACCAGCTGATGCTCCTGTAGGTATGGATATCAAACAATATCTTCCTATTGAAGATGTTATAGTAGAAATAGATAATAAATCCTTAACTAATCGTCCGGATTTATGGGGGCATTTAGGTATTGCTAGGGAAATAGCCGCAATTACTAATCATGAATTAAAAACATTAGAATTAGAAAATATTGTTAATAATCAAAATGATTTAGATATTAAAATTATCAATCCTGAATTATGTTCTCGCTATACAGGTCTAAAAATTGCTAACATTGAAAATCAAACAACTCCTATAGAAATGCAAATTTTCTTAAATCGTTGTGGCCAAAGATCAATTTCTTTAATAGTTGATTTAACCAATTACATTATGTTAGAACTTGGCCAACCTATGCATGCCTTTGATAGTCGTATAGTTAAAAATATTGAGGTAGGTTTAGCTCATGACAACGATACATTTACTACTTTAGATGGTGTAGAAAGAAAGTTATCAAAAGATAATTTGATGATCAAAAATGGTGATGATTACTTTGCGATTGCTGGTGTTATGGGAGGTTTAAATAGTGAAATTGAAAAAGATACAACGTCATTTTTCCTTGAATCAGCTACTTTTAATGCTGGTTCCGTTCGCAAAACAGCCATTTCTTTAGGACTTAGAACCGAAGCTAGCGCGAGATATGAAAAATCGTTAGATCCAAATATGACTGATGTAGCCATTAAAAGACTAGTTTATCTTTTAAAACAAGAAAATCCTAATTTAGAAATAGCGTCAAATTTAACAGATGTTTACCCACATCCTCTACAAGCTGAAGAAATTATTTTGCCGAAAGAATTATTAAACAAATATATGGGAACAAACTTACCTGAAGATACTGTGAAAAAATTATTGGAACCATTAGGATTTCAAGTGAAAATTGCCCCTAATAATTATGAAGTGTGTGTGCCAACTTATAGACGCAGTAAAGACATCAAAATTGCGGAAGATTTAATTGAAGAAATTGCCAGAATGTATGGATTGGAAAACTTTACTCCTAAACCATTAAAATTAGATTTAACCATTAATGAACATGAAACAACCTTTAATCAAGAATATGCTGTTAAAGAATTATTAGCAACTAAATATGATATGCATGAAGTACATAGTTATTTATGGTATGATTCCAATACGTTAAAAAAACTAGGCGTGGATAAAACTGGCGTTAAATTATTAGGTAAAACAGAAAACAATGTTTTGCGTGATGATTTAAGTTTTTCTCTTTTAAATATTGTGGAAAGAAATTTTAAAGATTTAAATCAATTCAGTTTATTTGAAATAGGTACAATTATAAAAAATAATAAAAATAAAAGAATTTTAAGTATCATTATAGCTGGTGAAGATAAAAATATAGCAACTTATTATAATCACGCGAAAAATGTTGTCACATATTTATTTAAAATTTTAAAACATCAAATAGTTACGTTTATAAATAGTGCAAATACAGAAGACTACTATGATGCCAACTTAGCTAAAAAAATTATTATTGATGGAGAAGAAATTGGTTCGATAAATGTCTTGGATAAAGTTTTAACTAATAAACTTAGTAAGAAAAAGGTAATAATTGCCATTGATATTGATTTTGACAAATTTGTTAACATTAACAGTGAAACTATTACAGAAAAAGTTATTAGTAAATATCCAAACGTTATTCTTGATTATACTGTAATTCTACCAAAAGATTACAAGTACAGTGATTTAAAACATGCTTTAGACACTTTTAAAAGTAATCTAATTGATAAGTATGAGTTAATAGACGTTTATGAAAATAAATATTTAATTGAATATACATTAAGTAGTATGACAAAAACATTAGAACAAAAAGAGTTACAAACATTTAAAGAACAATTTATTGATCACATTAAAAAGGAAGGAATGGATATTAAAGAATAATTTCTTCTTTTTTTAATATTTTGTTTAGATTTAGTGTGGTTTATGTTATAATAATAACATAAGTTACCATGATTAAAATAAAGGAATGATAGGAAATGAAAAGCGCTATTAATTTAAGTAAAGAACAAATAATTGCTGCAGCCCTAGAAATAGTAGAATGTAGTGGATGGGACAGTTTAAATGCTAGAGGATTAGCAAAAAAACTAGGAATATCTACTAAACCATTGTATCGCATATACAATAATATGGAAGAAATCAATAAGGATTTATATAAAGCAATTTATCATAAATATGATGCTTTCATTACGAGTAGAGTAGATTCTAAAAAAGCTTTATTAAGTATGTGTACAGCCTATGTAGAATTTGCCAAAATATATCCCAAATTATTTGTAAGCTTGTTTTTAAGTAATAATTTAGAGTGGAAAAGTATTGAAAATGTTTTAGATGAAAAATGGAATCAGTCCATCATCATTAATTTAGTCAATAAAAAAGGACTTTCATTTGATGAAGCCAAAACCTTATTTATCAATATGTGGCTTTATGTCAATGGTTTAGCCACTTTAATTGCTACAAATGATATAACTCTTAACGACGAAGAAATTCTATCGAAAATTTTAAAGATTTACGAGTTACTAAGTGTTGATTTTGTGAAAATGAAAAGTTAAACTTTACAACAATTATTAAAGTCAGTATAATAAACGTGGAGGAAAAGATGAAGAAGTATTTATTAATTATTATAACGCTTTTAGCAATTGTTTTAATGCCAAATGTTAAAGCTGCAACAAATCTACCAGATAAAACTGATCATGAAAAAGTTAAGGTATATTTGTTTAGAGGTCAAGGCTGTCCTCATTGTCAAGATTTCTTAAATTATTTTGTCAATAAATATTCTAAATATACAGATTATTTTGAAATAGTAGCATATGAATCTTGGAAAAACAGTGACAATCAAAAATTATTATTGGCAGTAAAAAAAGAATTAAAGGAAACAGAAGATGCTTCAGTACCTTTTATAGTTATTGGTAATAGC
>CAKOMU010000009.1 GCA_934096755.1 uncultured Bacilli bacterium | reverse complement strand
GTAAAAAATATAGTCACATTATACACTATTTGTTCTATTTTGTCCATAAAAAAATAAATACCTGCAAAAAAACAGGTATTTATATGAAATTAATTATATTTATGCAATGTTAAATGTTAAGGCTGTCATTCATACTGCCTGTTCTGTAGCCGCCCAAATCAAGTGTTACATATCTAAAGCCGTATTCTTTAAGCTTTGAATTAATAGTGTCCTTAAACTGCATGACTCTTTCTGTTTCGTTTGGCAAAACCTCAATTCGTGCCACATCGTTGTGTATTCTGACACGAACCTGTTTAAATCCCAAATCCAGCAAAAGTTGCTCGCTTTTGTCAATCATATCAAGTTTTTGAACAGTTATTTTCTCTCCGTAAACAAAACGCGACGATAAGCAGGCAAACGGTTGCTTATTCCACGTTTTCAGCCCGAGTTGTTTTGATAATGCTCTGATTTCATCCTTGGTCAATCCGAACTTTTTCAGCGGACTCAAAATTTCAAGTTCTGAAACGGCACGCATACCGGGACGATAATCGTTAATATCATCAGCATTTGAGCCTTCGACAACGGCGTTTATATTATTTTCATCGGCAATGCCTTTAATTTTTGAAAAAAGCTCTTTTTTGCAAATATAGCATCTATCGGGAGGATTATTACTGAATCCGTCGATTGAAAGCTCCTCGCTTTCAAATACGATTTGCCTTATGTTTTCAGACTTGCAAAATTGAATTGATTCGTTAATCTCGCGTTTTGGAAACGAATGCGATTTTGCAGTTAGTGCCAAAACATTATCGCGAGGAAGTGTATCCACTGCCGTTTTGAGCAAGAATGTTGAATCAACGCCGCTTGAATATGCAACAGCAACGCTGTTAAGCGACAATAAATACTTTTTTAATTCGTCATATTTGATTTGCAAACTCGGCTCAATATTCATTTTTAACACCTGTCAAATCCTTGATAACCTCGCCTGCGATAATCAAGCCGACGACAGACGGAACAAAAGCCGTACTGCCCGGCACCTGTCTGCGAATGGTACAGTTGCGCTTTGTGTCGGGCGGGCAAATACAATGATGCTTACAACTATTTTGGTCGTCATCAATCGGCGTCATTGCAGGCTCCTCGGAATAAACGCATTTTAAGTGATTAATTCCTCTTTTTTTACATTCTCTGCGCATCGTTTTTGCAAGAGGGCAAACCGATGTTTTTGAAATATCGGCAACTTTAAACGCTGTCGGGTCGAGTTTATTGCCTGCACCCATTGACGATATAATCGGTACACCTGCTTTTTGAGCATTTTCAGCAAGGGCAAGTTTGCCGGTAACGGTATCAATCGCATCTACAATATAATCATATTGAGTAAAATCAAAATCGTTCGCAGTTTCCGGAGTGTAAAAAACATTGTGCTTTGTTATTTTTACATTAGGATTAATATCGAGGAGTCGCTCCTCGGCGGCATCTGTTTTTTGCACACCTATAGTTTTGTGAGTTGCAAAAATTTGGCGATTGATATTTTACTTGGTAATAAAGATAAAAGTCAAATAGCCAAGTTGGTGCAAGAATTTATTGAAAAAAGAGAAAAGATCATTGATTTTAATAATGAACGGAATTTGGAGTTTGAGGATATGATCATTAGTGATTTTAATCATGTTCGAGCTTTTATTAAAATCGAAGATGGTTGTGATAATTTTTGTTCTTACTGTATTATTCCTTTTGTAAGAGGAAGTGTGCGGTCAAAAAACTTTGAAAAAGTCATTGAAGAAGCAAAAAATTTGGTAGCTAAAGGACATCAAGAAATTGTTTTAACGGGAATTCACACTGGTCATTATAATGATAATGGCAAAGATTTAAGCGATTTATTAAATGCATTGGCTGAAATAAAAGATTTGCAAAGAATTAGAATATCTAGTATTGAAATTACGGAATTAAATGATAAGTTTTTAGAAACATTAAAAAATAACCAAAAGATTTGTGATCATTTGCATATTCCATTGCAGTCAGGTAGTGAAGAAATACTTAAGAGGATGAATCGCAAATATGATAAAGAATATTTTAAAAATAAAATAGCTAAAATTAGAGACATTAGACCAGATATATCGATATCTACGGATATTATAGTAGGGCATCCTTATGAAACAGAAGAACTGTTTTTAGAATGTTACGATTTTGCCAAAATGCTTGAGTTTAGTAAAATCCATGTCTTTCCTTATTCCTTAAGAGAAGGAACTGCGGCGGCTTTAATGCCAAATCAAGTGTTAGAAAGTGATAAAAAGTCTCGAGTTAAGAGATTGCTTACTTTAAGTCAAGAATTGGAAAAATCTTATTTTGAAAAGTTTGTCAATAGTAGTAAAGATGTTTTGATTGAAGAAGTTAGTGATGTCCATAGTAAAGGACATACTAGTAATTATCTTTTGGTAGATTTAAATGAAGAATTAGAAATAGGACAAATATATAGTAGGGTAATATGAATTATATTAAAGGAAAAATAAAAAAAATAATTTATCATAATTTAGAAAATGGCTATATGGTAGCATTATTTAGAATAAAAGAAACTAATGTTTTGATGTTGAAAGATAAAGTTAATAAAAGTATAACAGTGACCGGAATTTTTGGTGAGTCTAATATTGATATTAATATGATTTTATATGGTGATTATATTAAAAATGAGAAATTTGGCATGCAATTTAATGTTAGCAATTATGAAATTGAAATTCCTACGACAAAAGATGCTATTTTGGAATTTTTAGCTAGTTCTTTTGTTAGTGGTTGTGGTGAGGCCACTGCTAAAAAAATTGTTGATTGTTTTGGAGATCAAGCTATTGAAGTAATTAAAAATGATAAGGATGCTTTGTTGCAGATTGAAGGAATGACTAAAGCAAGAGCTTTAAAAATATATGATTCGTTACAAAATTATAATAAAAGTAGTGAAACTATATTAAAATTGCAAAACTTAGGATTTTCAGTTGATGAATGTTTTAGAATTTTTAATAAATTTAAGGATAAAATCGATGAGTTATTAGTAAATGATTTTTATAAATTAAAAGAAGTAATAGACTTTAATAAACTGGATAGTATTTATGTCAATAACTATGGTGATAAAACCAAAATGCGAATTGAAGCCTGTTTTTTAGAAGCAATGCAAAATATTAGTGATAGTAATGGTGATACATTTTGTTATGTAGAAGAAATCAATAAAATGTTACTAAAAAATTTTAATATTGAACTGGGTGAAGATGTTTTTTTGGAAGTATTAGCGAATCTTATGGATGAGGGAGAAGTCATTAATGAAGAGAGAAGATATTATTTAAAAAAATATTATGAAGAAGAAATGAATATTGCAAAAACTTTAAAAAAAATTGCTAGTTTTAAGACTAAAGAAATTAAAAATATTGATGAAAAATTAGAAAAATTAGAAAAAGAATTAAATATAAATTATAATGAAACACAAGAAAAAGCGATTAAAAGTGCTCTTAATAATAATATAACAATTATATCTGGAGGACCTGGAACTGGGAAAACAACGATTATAAATGCTATTGTAAAATTATATATAAAAGACAATTTGTTAGGTAATCAAGATATTATGGAAAATATTGCCCTTTTAGCACCGACGGGTAGAGCTAGTAAGAAGTTAGCATCATCAACTGGGCTTAATGCTTATACAATTCATCGTTATTTAAAATGGTATAAAGATAGTAATGATTTTTTTTACAATGAATTTAATAAGACCAAACATCGTTTAATCATTGTAGATGAAGTTAGTATGATTGATATTGATTTATTTAATGCCCTTTTAAAAGGCATTAGCCCAAATATTAAATTGATTTTGGTAGGAGATACTTTTCAACTTCCTAGTGTAGGACCGGGTTTAGTGTTAAATGATCTTATAAATAGTGATTATTTTAATTATGTACCTTTGAATCAAATATATCGTCAAAGTGAAGATTCCTATATTCCTTTTTTAGCTAAAGAAATTAAAAATAATGATTTAAGTGAAGAATTTTTAACTAAACGTGATGATTATTCTTTCTTTAATGTGACTAATGAGCAAATTAAAAGTGCTATTTTGCAAATTATAGATATTTCTAGAAAGAAAAAAATTGATGAAAGAAGCATGCAAGTATTGGCACCGATGTACCGAGGAGATAATGGGATTGATAGTTTAAATGTATTATTACAAAGTATTTATAATCCGTATAGTGAACAAAAAGAAGAAATTAGGTATGGAGATGTTATATATCGAGAAAATGATAAGGTGTTACAATTAGTTAATGATTTAGATAATAATGTTTTTAATGGCGATATTGGTTATATTGAAAGTATTAGAAATAATAGTGTCTTTATCGATTTTGATGGTAATCAAGTTATTTATGAAAAAAAAGATTTGAAACAAATTAAACATGCTTATGCTATTACTATTCATAAAAGTCAAGGAAGTGAATTTGAACATGTTATAATGCCTATAAGTAAAAGTTATTATAAGATGCTTTATAATAAACTGATTTATACTGGTGTTAGTAGGGCTAAAAAAAGTTTAACTATAGTGGGAGATGCAAAAGCATTTGTAAGTGCAGTTGGTAATAATTATGCTGCTAATCGAAAAACAAGTTTGAAAGATAGAATTTTAGAAGTATATAATTCTTAAAATGACTCATAATAAGGCTAGAGGTGAATTAAATGAAGAACATGATGAAAATTGCCATGCTAGCTGGAGTTGGTACCATAGTTGGTGGTGGCATTTATTTAATGAAGAATCCAGAAATGAAGAAAAAAACTGGTAATGCTGTGTTACAAGGAATGGATAGTGTGGAAAAACAAATTGCTAAAACTATGAATAACTAAAATAGTGAAATAACATTAGATTTTTTGAAGATCTAATGTTTTTTTGACAATTTTTTTAAACTTGATATGTTATTTTATTGTTGGTGAAAATTATGAAAAAGTATCTTAAAATATTAGGATTTGCCGTTTTAATTGGAGGCGTTATTGCATTTTTATTTTATCAAGATATCAATAGAGAAGTAAAAGCTATTACTAAAAAAGATGGAGTGGTAAAGATTTTTCAGGTCGGTGTCTTTAAAACTTTAGATAATGCTAATAATTTTGCTAATACCTTTCCATCGTCATACATTTATAAAACTGATGACTATTATCGGGTTATAATTGCAGTTTGTTATTTGGAAGATGCTTGTCAAAAATTAGAAACATTTTATCAAAATCAAGGAATAGATTATTACTTGAAGGAAGTTAGGCTTAGTAAAAGTTTTATAGAAAAATTAGATAATTATGAAAAAATAATTGTTAAAAGCACGAAAGCAGAAGTTATTAATAATATAAATAATAATGTTTTAATTTTGTTTGATTCATATAATAAATAATATCGAACATACTAAATGTATGATGAAGAAATATAAAGATTATGTTTTATTATTGCTGATTTTTTTAGGAATATTGTTTCGTGGTAGTTTTAATAAACTAATGATTTGGGTAAATCCCCATTTAAATGATGAAAGAATATGCCAAAATTATGATGAAAGTAGTCAAAATAAATTGGAAAATTTAGAAGAAATGCTGGAGATAAATACAGTTTCTAATGATTTAATTGTTACAAAAGTGAAATATCGCAATATATATGATTATAAAAAGACCTTGAATATATATAAAGGCTTTAAAAATGGGGTTACTGTGGGTAGTGCGGTATTTTCAAAAGATGGCTTGGTTGGTCAAGTAATAAAAACATATGATTATTATAGTTTAGTAGAATTGGTTACTAATAAAGATAGTAATATTTCGGTGAGAATTAATGATAGTATTGGTATTTTGAAATGGCTCAATGATAAGATGGTTGTCACTAATTTAACGGGTAGTGATGTCATTAATGAAAACGATTCAATTGTTACTTCTGGTTTAGGAGTTATACCGGAAAATATTTATGTTGGTAAAGTTAAATCAATTAATTATAGTAAAACAGAATTAGAAAGAACTGTAGAAGTGGAATTAGGGGTTAATTTAAATAATATTGATTATTTATATGTGTGGGGCATTAGCAATGATTAGGTTAATTTTAGATATATTAATATATAATTTAACTCCTTATAAATCTTTTTTCTTTTTATTAAATATAAATGATAAAAGTCTGGTTTATAATGTTTCAGTAGGTATTTTCGTGGATCTATTTATTACCCATACTTATTTTATTACAACTTTATTTATGATTTTGATGTGGACCATAAAAAAGACCCTAAAGATTAATTTATATAATAGAATAAACTATTTGATTTTTAATAGTAGTATGGTGTTTGGCTATTATTTAGTATTAGCATGCATTTATAATTTTGATTGGCAAATATTGGGCAATATCTTAGTAGTTAATATAATTTTTATTTTGATTAGTTATATTAAATATAAAAAGTGCATAAAATGTGTTGGGTGAAGAAGATGGATGAATATTTAAACAATTTTAAGAAAAAAAAGTCTGGTGATGTTCGTCCTAAAAGTAATAATAGTAAGTGGAGTAAATCTTTAGTGTCAAAATTTTTACTTGCTATTATCTTTTTTTTACTTAGTGTGATTTTTACTAATTTTAGTGATAAAAATTTACTTTTATATAAAGAGTATGTTCTTACAGAAAGTTTGCCGTTTACAAAAATTAAGGGTTGGTATGAAGATTTATTTGGGGAAGTATTACCAAAAAAAGAAACGGTACAGACGGTATTTGAAGGAAAATTAGTTTATAAAGATATAAGTGATTATTTAGAAGGGGAAAAACTGACTGTTAGTGATAAGAGTATTATTTATAATATTACAAGTGGAATGGTAGTTTTTATTGGAGAAAAAGAGGGATATGGTAATACTGTGATTGTACAAGGCGTAGATGGCGTTGATATTTGGTATGGTAATTTAGAAAATGTGTCAGTAAAACTATATGATTATTTAGATAAACAAACTGTTTTGGGTCAAACTAAAGATGATAGTCTTTATTTAGTAATTAAAAAAGATAATGTGGCGATTAAATATGAAAATTATCAAAATTGATTATTTGACTTGGTATTTTTTCTTAGTTCTATTTTTATGTGGTTATATTAAAATAGGACTAATTATTTTGGGCATTGTGTTGTGGCATGAGTTGGGGCATGTATTAGTAAGTAAAGTATTTCATTTTAAAATACTTGAGGTACGTATATATCCTTTTGGGGGGATTACAAAACTAGAAAAAGATATTAATACTCCTTTGCATCAGGAATTTTTTTTGGGTTGTGCAGGTATTGCTATGCAAATTATTTTAGGTATAGCGATTTTTTTAATGCCTTTGGATATGAATCTCAAAGAAATAATCGTAAAATATAATACCAGTATCTTGTTATTTAATATGCTGCCCATAGTGCCGTTAGATGGGGCTTTTATTGTAAATTCTTTTTTGAATTATATTTTTTCATATAAATTAGCTTATAGATTGATGATTGTTATTAGTGTTTTGGGAGTTCTAACTTATGGAGTTAGCAATTATTTTTTTAATTTAAATAATTATTTGTTGTTAGGGCTTTTTATTTATAAAATTTATGAATATATTAAAAATTATAAGTATGTGATTAATAGATTTTTATTGGAAAGATATTTAAAAAAAATTAGTTTTAGAAATATTTCGACTAAAAAAGGAGATTTAGATATTTTAAAAATTGGAACTTATCAATATTTTAAAGAAGGAAAAAAAATTGTTAGTGAACAGACAAAATTGGCACAAAGGTTTGACAAGGAAGGTTTATAGTGTTAAAATATTGATGTTCTTTAAGTAATTTCTTAAAAAACCGCACAGAAAAGGTTATAAACTAATAAGTACCTTAATGGCGCGACTTCAAAAAATAAGGAGGTATGAAATGAAAGCTATATTTGAAACTGGTGGAAAACAATACTATGTTGCTGTTGGTGATGTAATTTATGTTGAAAAACTTGATGTAAAAGAAGGTAGCAATATTACATTTGATAAAGTATTATTTGCAAATGGTGTTGCAGGAAATCCTTATGTTGCTAATGCTAGTGTTGTATGTACTGTTGAAAAACATGGAAAAAACAAAAAAATTAAAGTGTTTAAGTACAGACCTAAAAAGAAATATCGTAAAACTCAAGGTCATAGACAACCATATACTAAATTAGTTGTTAAAAAGATTGGTTAATGATAAAAGTTTATATAAAAAAAGATTGCATCGTAATTAAAGGTCATGCTAATTATGATGAGTATGGAAAAGATATTGTTTGTGCTAGTGTGTCTTCGATAGTAACTACTAGTGTTAATGCTTGTTTACGTTTAAGTGTTGATTCGGTTAGTTATAGACAAGAATCGGGGATGGTTAAAATCGATATCTTAAAATCTTCTCGAGTAGTGAATTCTTTGATGGAAAATATGATTGCAATGTTAGAGGAATTAGAATTAACTTATCAAAAAAATATTAAAATAATTAAGGAGGAGATACTATGAATTTCATGAAACTTGATATCCAATTGTTTGCTCACGTTAAAGCTCAAGGTTCAACAAGAAATGGTAGAGATTCTGCTGGACGTAGATTAGGTGCTAAAGCTAGTGATGGTCAAACTGTTAGTGCAGGATCAATTCTTTATCGTCAAAGAGGAACAAAAATTTATCCTGGAACAAATGTTGGTATGGGAAAAGATAACACTTTATTTGCAAAAATTACTGGTGTTGTTAAATATGAAAAATTAGGTAAAGATAGAAAGAAAGTAAGCGTTTACGAAGTATAGTAAATGCTTTTTTATTTCTAAAATATATTTTAGTCAATATAGCAAAAAAGAAAGATTATATCATACAATTTAATGGTGATTAATGTGTTTTATAATAATATTCATACTAGAATTAGATATATTTTTTTGATAATTATAGTCATTTTGTTGATTGCTATAGGAAAAGTTTTTTATATTCAAGTGTTTTCTTATAATAAATTAAGCAAATTAGCAGAGTCTTTATGGAGTCGAAAGTTACCTATTTCTGCCGATCGAGGACAGATTGTGGATCGTAATGGTAAAGTCTTGGCTACTAATATTACTACAACATCGTTAGTGGTAATTCCAAATCAAATTAAAGATAAAGAAAACACAGCTAAATTATTAAGCGAAATATTGAATAGTGATTATCAAGATATGTTGAAACATGTTTCAAAAAAAACTTCTATAGAAAGAATACATCCGGAAGGAAGACAGTTAAGTTATGATATTGCTGAAAAAATTGATGCACTTAAGTTAGATGGAGTTTATTTAGTTAAAGAAAGTAAAAGATATTATCCTTATGATACTTTGCTTAGTCATGTGTTAGGTTATGTAGGAATTGATAATCAAGGGTTATCGGGATTAGAGCTTTATTATAATGATTATTTAACTGGTGAAGATGGATCTATTAAATATTTTGCTGATGGAAAAGGTCATAAATTACAATTAGCAGAAGTTTATGAAGCACCGACTAGTGGTATTACTTTACAATTAACAATTGATTTAGATTTACAACAAGTAGTTGAAAATGAATTAGATAATGTGGTTAGTAAGTATAACCCAGATAAAGTTATGGCGAGTGCAATGGATCCTAACAGTGGTGAAGTATTAGCAATGGCTAGTCGACCTAATTTTGATAGTAATAACTATAAAGATTATAGTACTGAAGTAATTAATCGAAATTTACCAATTTGGATGACATTTGAGCCTGGATCTACTATGAAAATAACGACATTAACTTCAGCGATTGAAGAAGGATTAGTAAATATTTTTGAAGATCGTTATACTGATACTGGTTCTATCAATGTGGATGGAGCGACACTTCATTGCTGGAAGCACGGAGGGCATGGTGATCAATCTTATTTGGAAGTTGTAGAAAACTCGTGTAATCCTGGGTTCGTTAATTTAGGATTAAAACTTCATAAGGAAAAATTAATGAGTTATATTAAAAAATTTGGTTTTGGTAGTAAAACTGGCATCGATTTAAATGGCGAAGGAACAGGTATACTATTTGATATTAATAAGATGGGAAATGTAGAGTTAGCCACCACAGCATTTGGTCAAGGTATTAGTGTTACTCCAATTCAACAAGTAAGAGCGGTTAGTGCAATTGTAAATGGTGGAACGTTATATAAACCATTTTTAGTCAAAAATTATTTGGAGCCAGAAACCAATACAATTATTAAACATGTCGATAAAACTAATGAAGGCCAAGTTATTAGTGAAAAAACATCACAAGTTGTGAAATATGCCTTGGAAAGTGTAGTAGCTAAAGGATCAGGACATAACGCTTATATTGAAAACTACCGAGTAGGCGGTAAAACAGGAACTGCTCAAACTGTTGAAAATGGAGTTTATTCCGCGAGTAATTATATTTTATCTTTTATTGGTTTTATGCCTGCCAATGATCCTAAAATTGTAGTATATGTTGCTGTGTCTAATCCTAAAGGTGTAGTACAATATGGAGGTACAGTTGCTGCACCTATTGCAAGAAATATCTTTTTAAGTGCAATTGATATTTTAAACATTGATCAAGATACAAATGGGATTAGTAAAGAATATACTTGGTTGGATCAAAAATATTTAGTTGTACCTGATGTGGTAGGTATGAGTTTAGAAGAAGCTAAGAAAAATTTGAAAGATTTTAATGTAGAAGTGAGTGGTTCTGGAGAAACAATTGTGTACCAATCGCCGAAAAGTGGAACATTTGCTAAAGAAAAAGGCACAGTAGTTTTGATGCTGAATTAATGTAAAATCTTGTCAAAATATCGCACTAGACGGCTAAAAGTAATAAAAATATTGTATAATAATGAAAAGAGGTGGAAATATGTTAATTTTAGCTAAAGCAGCCATGGCATTAATGTTGGGCTTTGTTCTTTCTCTCATTACTGGCTTGATTATAGTACCTTTATTTAAAAAAATGCATTGTGGTCAGTCAGTTAGTCGATTGATATCCAAAAGACATTTAAAAAAAGAAGGAACGCCGACGATGGGAGGCTTAATCTTTATAATTCCTGTCATTATATCTTTGATTTTATTATATTTAAAAGGTAGTATTTCGATAAGTTATAATTTGATTATAGTTGTTTTTGTCTTTTTAGCTTATGGTTTTTTAGGGTTCTTGGATGATTTTTTGAAAATTAAATATCATAACAATAACGGTATTAGTCTAGTTACTAAATTTTTGATTCAAATGATTATAGCTCTTGTGTTTTTTTATTTATTTATGAAGGGCGGCGGAGAACCAATTTTAAGTGTTTCCTTCTTGAATTTGTATATAGATTTGGGTTGGATGTTTGGTTTATTTATTTTATTTTTATTGGTTGGTACCACTAATGCTGTCAATATAACTGATGGACTTGATGGTTTAGCTGGTGGTCTTAGTGCTATTGCTTTTTTTGCTTATGGTGTTATCAGTTGGAACGCAGGATGGTTAGAAGGATATCAAGAAATTGCTATATTTTGTTTTTTACTAACCGGAGCAATAGTTGGCTTTTTAGTATTTAATACCCACCCAGCTCGAATATTTATGGGAGATTTGGGATCTTTAGCTTTAGGTGGTGCACTAGCCAGTGTAGCAATAGTTTCAAGACATGAAATATCTTTGGCTATTATTGGTGGCGTGTTTGTAATTGAAACTCTTAGTAGTATGATTCAAATTATTGCTATTCGCTATTTTAATAAAAAAGTATTTTTAAAAGCACCATTACATCATCATTTTGAGGAATTAGGATGGGCTGAAACAGATATTATAAAAATGTTTTGGGTAGTTGGATTCATTTTAGCCATGGCAGCGATTACTTATGGTGTGTGGTTGTAAATAGACGAAAGTCTATTTTTTTTAGAATTAATTTAAGTGCTTAATAGTATATTTAACTAGGGGCAAAGTATGAAAAACAATAAAAACTTTTCTTTGTTTATAATTGCTGTTGGCATGGCCATTTTTGGAATTGTCATGATTTATTCTGCCAGTTCTATATGGGCATTATATAAGTTTAATGATGCTTTTAAGTTTGTAAAAGCTCAAAGTATATTTTTGATTATATCCATTATCATGGTTTTTATTTTACAGAAAGTAAATCCTAAAATATATTATGAAAAAGCTAATCTTATTTTACTTGTTTGCTTTATTTTATTGTTATTAGTACTAATTCCTGGTATAGGAACAGTTAGAAATGGAAGTAGAAGTTGGTTTGGTATTGGTGGTTTTGGTATTCAGCCTAGTGAATTTGCAAAAATAGGTTTAATAATTTATGTATCAAAATATTTAGCAAATAATAATCGATTGATGCGAGATGTGAAAAAAGGCGTTTTACCAATTTTATTAGTGATTGGTGTATTTTTTCTCTTAATTATGTTGGAACCAGATTTTGGTACCGGAGTCGTAATCGTTCTTTCGTTAGTAAGTATCTTGTTTATATCTGGAGTTAAACTTTCATTTTTTGTCAAAATTGGTTTTTTAGGACTATTAGGAGTAGTTTTATTAATTATTGTAGCACCTTATCGTATGGCGCGAATTGTTTCTTTTTTAAATCCTTGGGTTGATCCTTTAGGTAGTGGTTATCAAATTATTCAATCACTTTATGCTATAGGGCCAGGAGGATTGTTAGGACAAGGATTTTTAAAAAGTAGGCAAAAACAATTTTATTTGCCTGAACCGCAGACTGATTTTATTTTTTCAATTATTGCCGAAGAATTTGGCTTTTTAGGTATTTTAATTGTAGCTGGTCTATTTGCTTTACTTTTTTATAAAATAGTTAAAATTGCTTTAAGAAGTGAAAATTTATTTAATAAGTATTTGGCTTTTGGTTTAGGGTTTGGAATCATTATTCAAGCAATTTTAAATCTTAGTGTAGTTATCGGTCTTATTCCGGTCACTGGAGTTACCTTACCATTTTTTTCTTATGGGGGTTCTAGTTTACTCGTTAGTATGATTAGTGTAGGTATTATTTTAAGTATTGCCAAACAATAATGTTTTTGAGTATAATTTATAAGAGGTAGATAAATGTGGATGTAGTAATTACAAGCAAAGGTAACAAAACACAAATTTTAGAAGATAATAATCGAGAAAAAAAGTTTTGTACGTATAAATTTTATGATTTTAAAAGTTTAAAAAAGAAGTTGTTGTTTGATTATGATGATGAAGCTTTAAGCTATATAATGAATAAATATCGAGTAAATATTAACATTGCTAGAATTTATGTAGAAAACATGTATTTTTTAAAAGATTTGGAAAATGAAAAAGTACAGTTTTTACAAAAAATAAAAGATGAATTATTAAATTTAAACTTGTTAAAGATAGATAATAGTTTTCGTCAGGCTATAGCTAAGAAAAAGGTTAAAGTGTGGGGGTTAAATTATTTAACTAAAGAAGAACAAATGTTATTACAAGAGTTAGATTATGAAATTGTTTCATTAGATCTTGAAAAAAATTACAATCCTCATATATATGAAGCTCAAAACATAAGTGAAGAAGTCGAGTGGGTGATGAATAAAATTGGGGATTTACTGTATCAAAAAGTTGATATAAAAAAAATTAAACTGATTTGTGACCCTACTTATAATAAATACTTAGATTACTTTAGCAAATTGTACAAGATACCGATTAATATCAAAAAAAATAATAGTTATTTTAGTACACAAATTGCTCAAGAATTTTTGACCAATTATGATGGTTTATCAATTTTAGAAAATGTTTCTTTGTTAAAAGATAAATATGAAAATGTCGATAATTTAATTACGGTTATTAATAAATCTGTTTTAGTAGAGGATAAAGATTTACGAAAAGAATTTATTATTTATGATTTAAAAAATACGATGTTAGAAGAACAGGTTTATGATAATGCCATAGAAATAAAAGACGTGTATGATCATTTTAAAAAAGATGATTATGTGTTTTTACTAGGCTTTAATTTGGGTGTTTATCCTATAATTAAAAAGGATGATGATTTTTTTAGTGATAATATAAAAAAAGAATTAGGACTTGATATGTCTTATGAACTTAATGTATTAGAAAAAAATAAACTATGTGAAGCGATTAAAAAGATACCAAATTTGACAATTACTTATAAGTTGCAAGGTGAAAATGGTAGTGTTTATCCTTCGTTATTGGTGGATACTTTGGGAGTAGAAGTAAAAAATATTGCTCTAGATTATAAAATTAGTTATGCTAAACTAAATAGTCAACTAGCATATGCAACTGACTTAGATAATTTATATAAGTTTAATGTGCAAAGTCAAAATTTGGGATTGTTTAAGAATAGTTTGCAAATACCATATCGTACTTATAATCATAAATTTTCTTTTATTGATCAGGCCGATTTAAAAGAAAAATTAGAGCAGACATTACAACTTTCTTACACTAGTTTAGAAATGTATTATGAATGTGCATTTCGTTACTATATTAGCAAAATTCTAAATTTAAATGTTTTTTTAGTAAATTTTAAAAGTATTGTGGGTTCCGTTGTGCATCATATTTTAGAATTAGGTATTGATAAAAAAATTGATGTTAGTTTAGAAATAAATAGATTTATAAAAGCAAATGGCTATGAACTGTCTTTTAAAGAACAATTCTTTTTGGAAATGTTAGGAGAAGAATTAGAAGAAGTTTTAGAAATTTTAAAATTACAAAGAGAAAATACACAACTAAAAAGTAATTTGTTAGAATTAGAATTAGTAATTTCTCAAAAGTATGAAGATTTTGAAATAATTTTTAAAGGCTTTATCGATAAAGTTATGTATACTAATTACAATGGTAAAGAAGTAGTTGCTGTTGTGGATTATAAAACTGGTAATAAAAATATTGAATTAGATTTATTACAATATGGATTGAATTTACAATTGCCTATATATCTTTATTTATTAAAAAAAGCAGATAGGTTTAAAGATTCTATTATCGGTGGTTTTTATTTACAAAGGGTACTAAGTAGGGTTGGTAATATTGATCCCCGCAAGACATTACGAGAACAAAAAGAAGACAATATGCGTTTACAAGGATTTTCTAATAGTGATGAGAGAATTTTAACTTTGTTAGATGAAAATTTTAAAGAAAGTAAAATAATAAAAGGCTTAAAGTATAAAAAAGATGGTACTCTTTCTAGTAGTGCTAAAGTGTTAAATGAAGAAGATATGAATGATCTAATTAAACAGGTGAAACAAATTATTGGAGAAGGTATTAAGGAAATAATTCAAGGACATTTTACGATAAATCCTAAAATTGTTAAGAAAAAAAATTATTCTTGTACTTATTGTAATTTTAAAGATATTTGTTTTAAAGATAAAAGTGATGAAGTGGTATTAGGTGGTGATGAAGATGAAATGGACAATTGAGCAGAGTGATGCCATTAATAAAGAAGGAAGTAATATTATTGTATCGGCTGGGGCTGGATCAGGTAAGACCGCGGTTTTATCCCAAAGGGTATTAAGAAAATTACAAGATGGCGTGGATATAAGAGAAATATTAATACTGACTTTTACGAATGAAGCAGCAGGGGAAATGGCGATGCGAATTCGTAAAAAAATTAAAGGTGCTAATTTGCCTTTGCAATTAGAATATATCGATTCTGCCTATATAACTACTTTTGATGCATATGCCTTGTCTTTAGTAAAAAAATATCATTATGTTTTAAATATAGGACAAGATATAACAATTATTGATTCTTCGGTCATTGATATTGAAAAACAAAAGATCTTAGACCAAATATTTGAGGAATTGTATCAAAAGAAAGAGCCAAACTTTTTAAAGTTAATTAAAGATTTTACAAGTCGAGATGATCAGTCAATTAAAGATGCAGTATTAAATATTGCAGGAAGTTTAAATTTAAAAAGCAATGAGGAAGAATATTTGACACATTATGTTAATACTTTTTATAATGATAAATATATCGATGACATGTTTTTAGAATATTTTAACTATTTAAAAAATAAAGTTGATTTATTAGAAAGTCAAATTTATCAAATTGAGAGTTTTATGGAAGAAAAGAACTTTCAAAAATTATATGATGAAGTTAGTAGATTATTTAAACCAAATAAGTATGATGACTTATATAAGGTAAATATGCTTAAATTACCAGCGTTTCGTGGCTTAGATGAAGCTGGAATAGCTTTAAAAGAAGAAATTAAAGAAAATTTTGCTACTATAATGGAAGGCATTAAATATAGTCGAGAATATTTAATTCAAGCCTATAAAAGTACTAAAGATTATGTTGAGATAATAATTGAAATTATAAAATCATTGGAGGACCGATTAAGTGTTTATAAAAAAAATAAAAACGCTTATGAGTTTACCGACATAGCTAAGATGGCCATTAAAATTGTGCAAGGAAATGATAATATTAGAAATGAATTAAAATATGGTTTTAAAGAAATAATGATCGATGAATATCAAGATACTAGTGATTTACAAGAAATTTTTATTTCTTTAATTGAAAATGATAATGTTTATATGGTGGGTGACATCAAGCAATCTATTTATCGTTTTCGTAATGCTAATCCTAATATTTTTAAAAATAAATATGATAATTATGCGAAACATATTAAAGGAGAAAAAATTGATCTTTTAAAAAACTTTCGATCCAGAGAAGAAGTACTTTTTAACATTAATGAAATATTTAACTTCATAATGATTGGTGAAGTAGGTGGAGTGGATTATGGTGTTAATCATGCCATGGTTTATGGTAATAAAGCTTATATAGAAAAAGGCTCTACAACCAATAATAATTATATGGATTTGTTAATTTATAGCGATGAAGATAAAGAATTTAGTAATGATGAAAAGGAAGCTTTTATAATTGCGAAAGATATTAAAGAAAAAATTAAAAATAAGTATCAAGTTTATGATTTTGATTTAGAGTCATGTCGTGATATTACTTATAATGATTTTTGTATCATTTTAGATCGTGGGACAGCATTTTCTTTGTATAAAAAAATCTTTGAGTACTTTCATATTCCTATGGATGTTTATAAAGATAGTAATTTGATGAATGAAACTGACATTTATATAATAAAAAATATTATTGGATTAATTCTGGCAATAAAAAATAAAGTGTATGATAAAAATATGCAATATTATTTTACAAGTATTGCTAGAAGTTACGTGGGAAATTTAAGTGATCAAGAAATATTTACTATTTTAGAAAATAATAAAGTTTTTAATACTGATATTTATCAAAAGTGTTGGCAAATTAGTAAAAATATTCAAGAAAAAACTCCTTTGATGGTTATGGAAGAAATCATTCAAGAATTTAATATTTATGAGTCCTTAATAACTGTAGGAAATATTGATGGTGCTAAGAAACGTCTTAGTTATCTATTAGATATGGCTAAAAATATGGGGAGTTTAGGCTTTACTATAACAGATTTTAGTGCTTATTTGGGACAAATGATTGAAGAACAAAAAGAAATACGTTATAAAGAAGCTAAATCAAGTGGTATGTGTGTTAAAATTATGAATATTCATAAATCTAAAGGTTTAGAGTTTCCAATCTGTTATTTTGCGGGCTTTAAACGAAAATTTAATTTGGGAGATTTACAAAATCGTTTTATGTTTGATAATAAATATGGAATATTGACACCTTATTATCAAGAAGGAATTGGCACTACTTTTGTAAAAACTTTAATTAAGAATCAGTTTTATGAAAATGAAATTGCCGAAAAAATACGTCTTTTTTATGTGGCATTAACTAGAGCAAAAGAAAAAATGATTATGGTTATGCCTGAATTTAAAAATCCTCAAAAGGTGAATAACAAGTTGGATTATTTAAAGGAAATGCAATATCGTTCCTTTTATGATTTTTTTAGTTCGATTGCCCTAAATTTGCAAAAGTATATAAAACCTATTAATTTAAATGAATTAAATTTAACGAAAGATTACGAAATTATGACGAATGTTAAAGAAAATGCTTTAATCAGTGAAGAAACAATTGAATTTCGTACATTGGATATAGCAAGCAATTTAATACAAAAACAAAAAGCATCAAAAACAATTTTAGAAGTAATAGATAAGGCAACTGTGAAAAAAATGCAAATAGGAACAAAATTACATGAAATGTTAGAGTATACTGATTTTAAAAATAATGGGGAAGAAAATAGTTTTAAGAAAGATTTGGAGAAATATTTTAATTTTACAAAAGCTTCAGTTTATCAAGAAATGGAATTTGTTTTTGAAGAATATCATGGAGTTATTGATTTGATGTTGGAATATCCTGATGAAATTAAGATAGTCGATTATAAATTGAAAGATTTAAGTGATGATAAATATTTAGAACAATTACAAGTTTATAAGAATTATGTAAGTAATATTAGTACTAAAAAAGTTACAATGTACTTGTATTCTTTATTGGATAAGACTGTAAAAAAATTAAGCTAATTTAACTAGGGAATTGCATAGAAAAAGAGAATATGGTAAAATTAATGATTGTTGGGAGTGAAGTGTGTTTTGAAAAAAACAAAAATTATTTGTAGTATTGGACCTGCTAGTAATAAAATCGAAGTATTTCGTAAAATGGTTGAAGCAGGCATGAACGTAGCTAGAGTCAATTTCTCGCATGCGACGATGGAAGAAAGACAAACCGTAATTGATTTGGTTCATCAAGTTAATGAAGAAAGTAATGTTAATTTAGGACTTTTATTTGATACCAAAGGACCAGAATTTCGAAATGGCGAAGTTCAAGAAGGCGGTATTTCTTTAGTTCCTGGCAATGTCATAAAAATTGTGAAAGAAAACGTTATTGGGAATGAAGAAAGATTTAGTGTTAATCATCCAGAAGCCGTTGATGCTTTAAATTTGGGAGATATTATCCAATTAGAAAATGGTCTTATGAAAATTCAAGTTATTGAGAAAGGCATTGGATATGTTACTTGTAAGATTATTAATGGTGGATGTTTAGGAAGCAAAAAAAGTTTATTTGCTCCAGGTGTTGATTTAAATATTCCTTTTATTAGTGAAGATGATCGTGAAGATATTAAATATGCTTGTAGTCATGATGGTGATTTTTTAGCATTGTCTTTTGTATCAACAAAACAAGATGTTATGGATGCTAAAGAAATTATTGATAGTGTTAATGGCAATATTAAAATTATTGCTAAGATTGAAAGTAAGACAGGAATTGATAATTTAGACGAAATATTAGATGTTGTTGACGGTGTCATGGTAGCAAGAGGAGATTTAGGAGAAGAAGTATCTATATCTTTATTGCCAGTTTATCAAAAAATGATTGTTAAAAAGGCAAGAGAACATGGTAAATTTTGTATTGTAGCAACGGAAATGTTAGAAAGTATGAAGAAAAATTCAAGACCGACTAGAGCTGAAGTTACCGATGTTGCTAATGCTGTTTTGGATGGTACTGATGCTGTAATGTTAAGTGGAGAAACTACGGTAGGAGCATATCCGGTGGAAACAGTGTCTTACATGGCAAATATTGCTTTTGATGCAGAAGCACATAGTGCTAAACATTTTGGCTTCATTGGTAATATTGGAAGAACTGAATGTATTGCCAAGTCAGCGGTTGATTTAACTGAATATGTCGATGTAAAAGCCATTGTAGCAGAAGCTATAAGTGGTTATAGCAGTAGAATGATTAGTAATTTTAGACCTAATTGTCCAATTTTAGCTTGTTGTACTTCGAAGAAAGTGGCTCGTAGTTTAGCTTTGAATTATGGTGTTTATACGGAATTGGTGCCATTAATGGATGATACAGATTTGTTGGTTAAAACTGTTATGGAAAAAGCTAAAGATTATTTTCATTTACAAATAGAAGATAAAATTATAATTACGGGTGGATTACCAACAGTAAGACTTACGGACTTTTTAAAGATTGAAGAAATTAAATAATATTAATTTAAAAGGTGATTAGAATTTAGTCACCTTTTTTGTTGATTGAATATAGAAAAAAATGATAAAATAAAAGGACTAGGAAGAAGGAAGATTTTATGAAAGTAGCAATAATTGGAGCTGGAGCTTCTGGGTTAGTATGTGCGTTAAATATGGCGTTAAAAAATTATCAAGTGACAGTGATAGATCATAATAGTGATAGTGGTAAGAAACTGTTGATGACAGGAAGTGGAAGATGTAATTTAGGAAATGTAGATCAAGATTTAAAACACTATCATTCTAGTACTCCTGGATTGATAGAGCAAGTAATTACGGTCCAAAATTTAGAAATGGTAGATAATTTATGGCGAGACCTTGGTTTAGTTTTAAAAAATAAAAATGGTTATTTGTATCCTTTTAGTGAAAAAGCTACTAGTGTAAAATCTGTGCTTATTCAAAAGTTAAGAGAGTTAAATGCTCAATTTTGTTTTGATAAAGATATTAAAAAGATTGATATAAAAGAGCAAAAATTTAGCATTGATGGTGAAATTTATGATAAGTTGGTGCTAGCAACAGGAGGTTTAAGTTATCCAAAAACTGGTACTAGTAGTTGGGGTTATGATTTAGCTAAGCAATTAGGCCATCATGTTGTTAAGCCTAGACCAAGTTTGGTGGCTTTAGAAATTAAAGATCCAATTAGTGATTGGGCTGGTATTAGACTTGAGGGCATTGTTTCTTTAGAAGTGAATCAAAAGATTTTAAAACAAGAAAAAGGAGAAATTCAGTTAACTAAAGATGGTATCAGTGGCATTTGTGTTTTTAATATCAGTCGTGATGTTAGTAAAAATATCGAAGAAAATAAAAATGTAACAGTGAGTCTTAATTTTGTTCCTTGGTTAACAGAAGATATGTTTTCATATTTAAATAATTTGGCTAGTAAATTTCCTAAGAGAAGTATTAGTGAGTTGTGTGAAGGATTTATAGATTATAAATTAATAAATGCTCTTTTGAAAAAAACTAAAATAGATAAAAATAAAAAATGGTTAGAGTTGCCTTTAAAAGAACAAAGGAGTATAGCTAATTTATTGACAAATTTTAAAGTAAACATAGCAAAACCTAAAGATATGGAAGTAGCACAAGTTACTAGTGGTGGTATAAGTTTAACAGATGTTAACCTAAAAACTATGGAATCAAAAATAATTCCTAACTTATATTTTTGCGGTGAAATACTCGATTTAGATGGCGATTGTGGTGGTTATAATTTGACTATTGCATGGATAACAGCTTTGTTAGTGGGAGGTTATGATGATAAGAATTCATAATATAAGAACTAGAGTAGAAGAACAAATAGATTTGTATCAAATAGTTAGTCATAAATTAAAAATTAATAAAAATGATATTTTGCAACTACAAATTCATAAAAAAAGTATTGATGCTCGTAATAAACAAATGTTCGCTTATGTATTTGATGTCGATGTTAAATTAAAAAATGAGGCAATTAAATTAACTAAAGATATGGAAATGGTTGTGAAGGAAGACTACGAATTACCATGTAATGGATTACAATCACTATCTAAAAGACCAGTAATAATTGGCGCAGGACCAGCAGGCTTATTTGCAGCTTATATGTTATCTCAATATGGTTATAAACCAATTATTATGGAAAGAGGTGAACCAATTGAACAAAGAGTAAAAGATGTTTCAATGTTGTGGCAACATAATGACTTTAAGAAAAATAGTAATGTTCAATTTGGTGAGGGAGGTGCTGGAACATTTAGTGATGGTAAATTAAATACTTTAGTGAAAGATAAAAATCATCGTATTAAAAAAGTTTTAGAAATATTTGTGGAATGTGGCGCCCCTGAAGAAATTTTATATGATAGTAAACCTCATATTGGAACCGATATTTTGCAAAATGTGATTATTAATATGCGTAAGCAAATTATAACTTGGGGTGGAGAATTTTATTATGAATCTTGTTTAGAAGATATAATTCTTAAAAATAATAGAATTAAAAGTATTATAGTAAATGGGGAGGAGATAGAAACGGACTTATTGATATTAGCTATTGGTCATTCGGCGCGAGATACTTTTTCAATGCTTTTAAAACGAGGATTAAATATTACATCTAAACCATTTGCAGTTGGAGTAAGAATTATTCATTCACAAGAAATGATTGATCAAAATCAATATCCAATTAATTATCCTTTTTTGCCCCCAGCGACATATAAATTAACTTATAAAAGTTCACTGGGACGTGGCGTTTATAGTTTTTGCATGTGTCCCGGTGGTTATGTCGTTAATGCTAGAAGTGATGACATGGGAGTTTGCGTAAATGGAATGAGTAACTATAAAAGAGATAGTGGATATGCTAATAGCGCTATTATTGTGACTGTTGGTCCTGATGATTATGGTAAAAATCCTTTAGATGGTATGTATTTTCAAGAAAAAATAGAACAAAAAGCTTGGCAATTAACAGCTGGCGCTATACCAGTACAAAAATATAACGATTATAAAATAGGAGTCATTAGTTCTGGAAATGTGCTTGATGCTTTCAAGGGTCAAACAAAATTTTGCAATTTACAAGAAATTTTACCTGATTATATCAATTCTGCTATTATAGAAGGAGTAGATTATTTTGATACTAAAATTAAAGGCTTTGGTCGAGATGAGGCTTTGATAGCAGGACCAGAAACTAGAACTTCGAGTCCTATTAGAATGATACGTGATGAAAATTTAGAAAGTAATATTTTAGGAATTTATCCGTGCGGAGAAGGATCTGGGTATGCTGGGGGGATAACAACCAGTGCAGTCGATGGTTTAAAAGTTTTTGAAAGTATTTATAAAATGTACAAAAGTCCACAAAAATATGATATAATCATTGAGAAATGAGGTGTTATGATGAAAACATTTAAGAAAAACTTACCTGATGGTGTTAAGAAAAAATTTGCTCGTTATAAGGGTGTTAAAGTTAGACTTATAAGTAAGAAAAAAGGTAAATAGAGATATTTTCGACAAAATAGGATAGAAATGGTCAAACATTTCTTTTTTTTGACAAAAAAATAACTGGTATTTGGAAAAACTCTTTGGTAGGATACTTACTCGAAGGAGGGTTTATGAAAAAATTTTTAGTAGGAGTAGTAATTGTTATGTTGGGAATACATAACGCAAAAGGGGTATTTTTGGAAGTTAAAGATGATAATAGTTTTTATAATGTTAAGTTAGAAGAGGTAGTTAAAAGGAAAAATGGCATTAATAGTTATCTGGTTAGTTTTACCGGAAATTGGAATGACGATGATAAAAAACAAATTAAAAATTTAGCTTATGTCGGTCGTAATACGGATAATCAAGTTTATCAAGGTGTGATTGCTAAAACTATTTTGGAAGTCAATAATAAAGATTTACAAATAACACTTAAAAATGACTGGTTGGATGATATTGACATTAGTTTTTATGAAAATAAGTTAGCTATGGAGTTGGCAGAAATTCAAAGTGGACATCAGTTAGCTGGGAAATCTTATGATGTCGATTTACATGATTTATTAAAAATAACTGGAGATTTTGGCGATTTGGAATTAAACAGTGACTTAACAGTGGAAAACTATGGTGATAGATTAGTCATTAGCAATACTAATAAACCAGGATTTTATAAAATATATGCTAAAAGCAAAATGGATGTTATTGATAATTTTATTACATCGTTAACTCCAGCTTGCGATGATTTTGTAATTAATATAAGAGTCTTAGGGAAAGAGATAAAGTTTGTTAGTCCAAAGAAAAATTACTATGTGAATTTTTTAGTTTTAGATGAACAAAGAAATGTTATTGATAATATTATCATAAATAAAGATAATACTAGTTTTTATTACATGAAAAAGCAAAAATTATATTTTCAAGATATAACTAATGATAATGGTTATGAACGTTTAGAAGAAATCGCTTTTGTGGATGTTGGTAATAGTTATTATGAATTAAATTTGGATTTGCAAGAAAATATTAATTATGTAAAAGTGCAAACAATCTTGGTAGATGCTCGTAATAAAGATAATAATCAATATATTTTAAATGATTTTGTTGTTTATGATGATCAGTTTAAAGAAATAAATGAATGCCATGAGATGAATTGTCAATTAGAATTAAAATCAGGTATTTATATATTTAAAGATAAGAAGTCAAAGAAAATGCTTCGTTACGACATATTTGGTGATATGGAGATTAACTTAGAAAGATACAAAATTAATGGCATAGTTAGTGAAGAAGTTTTAACAAAAATTAAGGTCGATAACAATTTGCAAGATTTTTATAAAGAAGGAAATTTATATTATTTAGATGGTTTAAGTGACTGTTCTAGTATTAGTTTTTTAATTGATGATGATTGGTATACATGGAATTTAGAAGGCAATGAAGATTATGTTTTTTGGGATGATTTGGGAACATTTTGGTTACTAGATCTTGATAAAACCATTAAAACTATTAAACCAGAAGAAATCATAATTGAAGATAAAAATAAGAAAGAAGAAAAATGGGAAGATACGATTGATATTTCAGTTCCTAACACTGGTATAGAGATAATTGGGGGTTCTATTTATGTTTATAAAAAAAGGAATTATCATAATACTTTTACTAGTTTTATGTGGTTGTAGTAAGACTAATGAAGTCATAGTAAATGAGAGAACACTTAGTACTGTAGATACGGACACTTATTATGGCTATTTAGTTATTCCTGCCATAGAGATGAAATTAGGATTCTTTTCTTATGATAGTTCTTTAAATACGGTTAGTAAAAATGTCGAATTGATCGATACCGGTATTAAAAATACTTATTTATTGGCAGCACATTCGGGTATTGGACCTTTGGCTTATTTTAATGATTTACGTTATTTAAAAGAAAATGATGATGTATATTTGGAGCTTAAGAATAAAACACTACATTATAAAGTAAGTAATATTAAAAGTGAGACTAAAACTGGAAGTCTGAAATTAAAGAATGTGGAAGAACAAATAGTACTGACGACATGTGATCAAATAAAAAAAGGAAATCAATTAATTATCGAAGGATATTTAGTGAATGAGGACTAAAAAATAGTTCTCATTTTTTCGGGTGATAACATTAAAAACTCTAGGAATTTATTAATTTTTTTGGTATAATGAAACAGTTAAGGAGCAAGTATTATGCAAAAAACTAGAAGTGAACTAAGAAAAATTATTATGATTATTTTGTATCAAGCCAATATCTATGAAGAAAGAAAGATTAGTTATAATATCGATACTTTAATTAAAGAAAATTTAGAGGAAGAAAATGAGTTTGTTACCAATAGCGTTAAAGGTGTTTTAAATCATTTACTCGAATTAGATACAATTGCTAATAATTTGATGGTAGATTGGACGATTGATCGTATTGATAAAACTGGAGCATCGATTATGCGATTAGCATTGTTTGAATTAAAATATACGGATACACCACCTGCAGTAGTAATTAACGAAGCAATTAACTTAGCTAAGAGTTATTGTGATGAAAGTGTACGAAAAATTATCAATGCCGTTTTAGATAAATATATAAATGAATAAATGGGGAATTTTACGTGGAACAAGAATACATTAAAATAAGTGAATTAAATAATTATATAAAAAGTTTACTAGATAGTGATATTTTTTTAAATCGAGTTTATATAAAGGGAGAAATCAGTAATTTTAAAAATCATACTAGAGGACATTTATATTTTACTTTAAAAGATGAAGAATCAAGACTTAATGCGGTGATGTTTCAAAGTAATGCTTTAAAATTACAATTTAAACCTGAAGATGGGATGAATGTACTAGTTAGAGGACGAATTAGTGCTTATCCTACACAAGGTAGTTATCAAATATATGTCGATAGTATGGAGCCAGATGGATTAGGAAATCTTTACATAGAATATGAAAAATTAAAGAAGAAGTTAGCTTTGGAAGGATTGTTTTTAGAAAGTCATAAAAAAAAGATACCTAAATATCCGGAAAAAATTGGGGTTATTACAGCATCGACGGGAGCTGCAGTACGTGACATTATGAGTACCATTAAAAGGAGATTTCCTATGTGTGAAGCTATATTGTTTCCCGCTTTGGTACAAGGAAGTGATGCCAAAGAAGATATCGTAAGACAAATTAGAAGAGCTGATGAGTTTGGCGTTGATACAATAATCGTCGGTCGTGGTGGTGGTTCAATTGAAGATTTGTGGGCCTTTAATGAGGAAATAGTGGCTAGAGCAATTTATGAGTGTAAAACGCCGATTATTAGTGCTGTGGGTCATGAAATTGATTGGACTATAGCTGACTTTGTTGCTGATTTACGGGCACCGACACCGACGGGGGCGGCCGAGATGGCAGTACCAACTGTTCTTGATATAAATACTTTGCTGACGAATTATAAAATTAGACTTAATAAAAATATAAAAAATATGGTGAATACAAAGTTTATTAAATGGCGTAATTTGAAAAACAGTTTTGTTTTGAAAAATCCTTTAGCGATGTATGAAGTAAAAGAACAAAAGTTAGATGCATTAATTGATAGTTTAAATAAAGATATGAAAACTATTTTAAATAATAAGAAAATGGATTTAAATAAATTACAGATGGCTTATGTATTACATAATCCTATGGGGTTAATTGATAAAAAAAGAAATGAATTTAATTTATTAATTAATACATTGAAATTAGTAAATCCTTTAGGAATTCTAGAAAAAGGTTATTCTTTAGTGGAAGTAGATCAAAAAATAATTAATTCAAGTGAAAATATTCAAGTTGGAGATATTTTGGATATTAAATTTTATGAAGGAAAGGTAAAAACACAGGTTATTGAAAAATAATGAAGAAAGGAATTGTTATGGAGAAGAAAAATTTTGAAGATTCTTTACAAGAGTTAGAAGAAATTGTAAAAGAGTTAGAAAGTGGAAATGTTAATTTGGATGATGCTATAAGTAAGTATACAAAAGCTATGCAAATTGCTAAATATTGTGGTGAAAAGTTAAATGCAGCGACAGAAAGTGTCAATAAAATTTTAACAGAAGATAATGAATTAAAAGATTTTAAGGTAGAGTAGGTGAAGATAATGGAAGTAAAGGATATAACAAATAGAGATGTTGATTTTGCTCAATGGTATACGGATGTATGTCGTAATGCGGAGTTAGTTGATTATTCTTCAATTAAAGGTAGTATGATAATTAGACCTCTTGGTTATGCTATATGGGAACAAATGCAAAAGGTCTTAGATGAAAAGTTTAAAGAAACTGGTCATGAAAATGTGCAAATGCCAATGTTTATTCCCGAATCTTTATTAAATGTTGAAAAAGAACATGTTGAAGGTTTTGCTCCTGAAGTGGCATGGGTTACACATGGAGGAAATGAAAAGTTAGAAGAAAGAATGTGTGTACGTCCTACTAGTGAAGTTTTGTTTTGTGATCATTATAAAAAAATTATTAATACTTATCGTGATTTACCTAAACTTTATAATCAATGGTGTACAATTGTTCGTTGGGAAAAAACTACTAGACCTTTTTTACGTAGTAGAGAAATATTGTGGCAAGAAGGACATACTATGCATCAAACAGCTGAAGAAGCCAAAGCTGAAGCATTGAAAATGTTTGGTATTTATAAAAATTTTCAAGAAGAATATTTAGCTCTTCCAGTTATTACAGGAAAGAAAACAGAAAAAGAAAAATTTGCAGGAGCAGATACTACTTATACGCTTGAAGCAATGATGTATAATGGTTATGCTTTACAAAATGGTACGAGTCATTATTTTGGTCAGCATTTTGCAGAAGCATTTGGAATAAAATTTATGGATCAAGATAACACTTTAAAAACTCCTTATCAAACTAGTTGGGGAACTACGACTAGAATGATTGGGGCTATTATAATGACGCATGGCGATGATCATGGTTTGGTTTTACCGCCAAAAATAGCTCCTTTTAAAGTTATAATTATTCCTATCGGTGATGTTTTAGATAAGTTACCAGATTTAGAACAAAATCTTAAAGAAGCAGGAATTACTTATAAAGTGGATTTAACTAATAAAACACCAGGATATAAATTTGCTAATGCCGAAGTTAAAGGTTATCCAATAAGAATTGAATTTGGTAAAAGAGATTTAGAAAAGGGAAAAGTTACTTTGGTAAGAAGAGATACTTTAGAAAAAATGGTTGTAGATTATACTGATATAATAGATCATATTAAAAATTTAT
Organism: uncultured Bacilli bacterium; assembly: GCA_934096755.1. GTDB lineage: Bacteria > Bacillota_I > Bacilli_A > RF39 > UBA660 > Onthocola_B. The sequence continues at coordinate 197 of CAKOMU010000009.1, read as the reverse complement.
TAGTAGTCATACAAAAGGATATGTTTGATAGAGCTAAAGTACGTCGAGATAGTATGATATATGATGCTAAAACATATGACGAAATAAAAGAAATAGCTGCAAATAAATCAGGTTTTATTAAGATTAATTGGTGTGGAGAAACAGCTTGTGAAGATAAAATAAAAGATGATTTAGGTTTAAAATCAAGATGTTTGATT
>CAKOMU010000008.1 GCA_934096755.1 uncultured Bacilli bacterium | reverse complement strand
GCTCTAGACCTTGCAATTGTGTGCAAATGGTTGATATTGGGGCTTTTAATTCTTGTAAACATTTATGTCGTTACTGTTATGCCAATTATGATGAAGATTTGATTAATACTAATGTTGCTAACCATGATCCAAATTCTTCTTTATTAATTGGACGCTTGCAAAATGATGATATCATAAAAGAAAGAAAGGACTAGTCAACTAGTTTTTTTTTTGATACAATTACTATGTTAGAAAGTAGTGGTGAATAAAATGTTTTTAGGAGAAAATCCAATTCATATTGAAGTTGAAAATAAAGAAGATATTGCAAGTATTGTATTAATGCCAGGTGATCCTTTAAGGGCCAAATATATTGCTCAAAATTTCTTGGAAGATGCTAAATGTGTTACTAGTGTTCGTAATATGTTAGGTTTTACAGGAACTTATAAAGGCATTAAAGTTACTGTCATGGGTAGTGGCATGGGGATGCCTAGCATGGGTATTTATGCTTTTGAATTATTCCATTTTTTTAATGTAGCCAAAATAATACGAATTGGTACATGTGGGGCAGTTAGTCCCGCCGCTAATATCAATGATATGATTCTTAGTGAAAGTGTTTATAGTGAATCCAATTTTGCTTACACTTACAATAATTATGATAAACATGTCGTTACAGCCAGTGCTAAATTAAATGAATCAGTTATGGAAGCTGCCGAAGAACTAAATTTACAAGCTAAATTACACAAGGGAATGCTTACGACAATGGATGTTTTTGGTCCATACATTGATTATGATCGAGTACTTGCTCGTATTCCAAAAGAGTACAATGTCTTAGGTGAAGAAATGGAAGCTTTTGGTTTAATTCATATTGCTAATAGTTTGGGAAAAGAAGCAACAGCTATCGCTACGGTAGTAGATTCTAAATTTAGTGACGTTGTCCTATCAATCGAAGATAGACAAACGAGTTTAAATAATATGATTAAATTAGCACTAGAAGCCATAATAAAATAAAAAGGGATGAATTTATGAATAATATTAATTGGGAAATATTTAGAGCTTATGATATTCGGGGGACATATCCTACAACCATTAATGAGCAAACTGCTTTTACAATTGGTCAAAGTTATGGATCATACTTACAAGAAAAGTACCATGAAGATACATGTATAGTGTCTCATGATAATCGTCTATCTAGCGATTCTCTAACTCAAAATTTAATTAAAGGTTTAGTCTCTACCGGTATTAACATTATAAGTTTAGGTCTTACGACTACACCGATGAATTATTATGCTCGATATCTTTATCAAAAACCAGGGATCATGGTCACAGCCTCTCATAATCCTAAAGATGACAACGGTTTCAAATTTTCTTTTGAAAAAATGATTAATGCTCGTGGTGAAATGATTGAAGATTTCAAAATATATACCCAAAATGGTCAGTTTTTAAATGGCCAAGGCCATATTACCAATACAAATATTACCGATAAGTATTTGGAATATTTGAAATTTTCTCTTAAATTTGGTAAAAATAAACGAAAAATTGTAATCGATTGTGGTAATGGTGCAACTACCCATATCATTCGAAAAGTATTTGATAACACTTTTTGTACGCCGATTTATATCAATGAAATACCTGATGGTAATTTTCCTAATCATCACCCTGATCCATCTGTCAAAGAAAATATGGTTCAATTACAAAAAGCTGTTAAAGTCAATAAAGCTGATTTTGGAATTGCTTATGATGGCGATGGTGATAGAATAGGGGTTGTAACAGAAACTGGAGAAATATTACCAATTGAATACTTTATGTTGATATGTATAAAAGATATGTTTAACAATGTCAGTAATAAAACATTCTTGTATGATATCAAATGTTCTAAGGCTTTAGAAGATGTGATTACTAGTTGGGGTGGAAAGCCTTTATGTTATCGTACGGGAGCATCTTATACTCAATATAAGGTTCATGAGGATAACCTCCCTTTTGGTGGTGAATATTCTGGTCATATCTATTTTCGTGATCGTGATGCCGATTGTGGCTCTGCGATCTATGCTTCATTAAGATTATTAGAAATTATGAGTAAAACTAGTGAAAAAATGAGCAAATTAGTAAAAGATTTTCCTAAGTATTATACTACACCAGAAATAAAAATTGCCAGTCCTGATAATATTAAGTTTGAAGTAGTAAGGCAAATCAAAAAATACGCTCAAGAACAAAATTATCCTATTAATGATATCGACGGTGTACGTATCACTTATACTAATGGATGGGTATTGGTACGGGCTAGTAATACCGGACCTAATATCACTTTTCGAGCTGAAGCTACTAGTGAAGTTGGAATTAAATCGTTAGAAAATATTTATTTGCCAATGATTGATAAATACAATAAATGATAAATTAACTGTTTTTTTAAAGAACCGTCATCAAAGCATATTGCACATTCTTTTTACTTGTGGTAAAATAAAATCTTCACTAAAAGTGTGGAGTAAAGAATGGATGTGATATAATGAAAAAATTTGATGAACAAAAACATTTTTTAGCTCTTATGAAACAACCAGGTAATTATAATTTTATAGATATTTCAAAATTAGATATTGCCAGTGGATATCGCCCTCAAAGTTTAGCTGATATCGATTCATTTACAATGCATTTTACAAAAGAGGAAATAAAAAAATCGATTAATCGAGCTAATATCATCAGTGCTCAATATATTGAAGGAAAGTTAGTAATTCAAGATAATCAAAAACATAATCCGCTTACTGTTTTAGATAAAAGTTATTATGATAATTTTCGCATTGATTTATTTTTAGAAGAAAAAATGGATAACAAAAATGATACTAATAAAATCATTCAAAAATTTAATAGTATTGTTCGTGAAAAAGAGAAAAATGAAAGTTTTAAATTTGCAATCTTAAATCACAATTTAGATTTAGCTGTTGATATTTTGTTTAATCTAGAATATTTACAATTAAGAAAAATTATGATTTATCTAATTGATTTACGTAATAAAGAGAAAAATTTAAGTGCAGTTCAAGAATTAAAACGTGATAAAACAACATAAAACTGTTGTTTTTTTCATATATAGATTTATTGTTTGCAGATTTTGTATTATAATATAAGTGGAGGGATACTTATGTTTCGTAAAAAAAATGAAATCGATAAAATAGGATTGAATGAAGTTATTCATCTTAGTAAAAATATTTTAAAATTATTATTTGTCATGTTAGTGATTGCTACCATACTAGCCAGTATAATTCTTTTAAAAGAACTAGGTATTTTTAAAATTTTAGGAAGTGTTTTAAATGTATTAGCACCGTTATTTATTGGCTTTATTGTGGCGTGGCTTTTTGCTCCTTTAGTGGATCGTTTAACTAAAAAAGGATTATCTAGAATATTGTCATCGGTAATTATTTATGTGGTATTTATCGTCTTTCTACTAATATTTTTCCGTATATTTATTCCAGTCATTTATAATGAATTGAATGAACTCATTAATACCTTACCTAATATAACTAATAAAATTACTGATTTTGTCAATACAACTTTTGCGAAGATTAATATTGAAGGTGTTGATATTAATGAAGTTAAGGATAATATCCTAGATGCTATTACTAAATATGGTACCAATATTTCTAGAAATTTACCAACGACGATCGTTAGTGTTATGTCTGATTTAGTCAGTGGCATAGGAACTATTTTCTTTGGTTTAGTTATTGGTTTATACATGTTATTTGATTTTGATAATGTTACTAATTTATTATTAAAAGTTATTCCTGTTAAACATCAAGTTGAAGTAGCTAGTTTAGTCGAAAATATTGGTAAAGAAGTAAGAAAATGTGTCAATGGGACCTTGTTAGTAGCTTGTATGGTCTTCGTGTGTGACACAGTGGGATTTTCTATTATTGGTTTAAAATCAGCGTTATTATTTGGTTTATTTTGTGGTATCACAGACTTAATACCATATATTGGTCCATATTTGGGAACAGCGGTTGCTACTATCGTAGGTCTTACACAAAATCCTTTGATTGGTTTAGGTGTTTTTATCATTGCTGTCATTGTTCAATTAATTGAGTCTTACATTCTTCAACCAGTGGTAATGAGTAGAGCTACGTCTTTGCACCCAGTTACTATCATTTGTGGTTTACTAATATTTGGTCATTTCTTTGGTATCATTGGTATGGTTTTAGCAACACCAATTATGTCCATATTTAAAGTAATTTGGGGATTTTTTCAAGAAAAAATAGAAATGAATAAAAAAAATCGCGTAAAATTAGTTGATGAATAAAACATATTATGATATATTTATTTTGTAATCAGTGATTTAAGATGTTATTTAAAGGCATTTTTAGAGAGTTCTTGGATGGTGAAAAAGAATAGTGTGTTTATTTAATTGCTACTTAAAGAGATTAATCGTTATTCACGTTACGAACAATTAAGTTAAATAAAGGATGGTACCGTGCTTTATGCACTCCTTTACAGGGGCCATTCTTTTTTATTGTAATAAGGAGGAAAAATGAAAGTATTTTTAGTTGGGGGCAAAAGTGGTAGTGGAAAAAATGAAGTAGCTCGTTTAATTGAAGAATATTACACATATAAATTAAAAAAATGTGCTATTACAGAGTTTAGCAAATATTTAAAATTATTTGCCAAAGAAATGACTGAATGGGATGGCATTAGTCAAAATAAACCACGCGAATTTTTACAAAGTACTGGGAAATTGATAAGAAATATAGATGAACATTATTTTACCAGAAGAATGATTCAAGATTTAGATGTATATGCCCATATGGTAGATGTGTTAATTATTTGCGATGTACGTATGCCATTGGAATTTACAGAGATAAAAGATAATTGGCCAGATGTGACAAGCATGATTATTGTTAATCAATTTGCACCAAGTAAATTATCTATTAAACAGCAAAGTGATATTACTGAAACAGCCCTAGAAACGTTTAATGATGTTGATTATATCATTGCTAATGATGATTTAAAAGAATTAAAAGAAAAACTATTTAAAATATTGGAGGGATTAAATTGAATATAAAAGATTTATACATTGACTTTTTTGTTAGCAAAGGACACAAGCAAATTCCATCGGCTCCAATTGTACCAGAAAATGATCCATCGGTTTTGTTTAATACTGCAGGGATGCAACCATTAATACCTTATTTAATGGGGCAACCACATCCTTATGGTACACGCCTTTGTGATTATCAAAAGTGTTTAAGAACTAATGACTTAGAAGAAATAGGGGATACAACTCATCACACATTCTTTGAAATGTTAGGTAATTGGTCTCTAGGTGATTATTTTAAAGATGAATCTATTTCTTGGAGTTTTGAATTTTTAACCACAGTCTTAAATATCCCAGTAGAGAAACTTGCTGTAACGGTTTTTGCAGGCAATGATTCAGTGCCATTTGATGAAGTTAGTTACAATAAATGGTTAAGCTTAGGAATTAAAAAAGAAAGAATTGCTAAAACTGTTGACGATAATTTTTGGATAGCAGGAACTACTGGTCCATGTGGACCTGATACCGAAATATTTTATTTTCGTAGTGATGATGAAATACCAGAAACTTTTGATACAGAAGATGATCGATGGGTTGAAATTTGGAATAATGTTTTTATGCAATATTTTAAAGACAATGATGGAAATGTTACAGAACTTCCTAAAAAGAATGTCGATACGGGCATGGGTGTAGAAAGAATAACAGCCATTTTAGAAGGTGTTAATGATAACTATGCTTCTAGTATTTGGCAAGATGTGATTAAACTTATTTGCGATATATCTAAATTACCTTATGAAGGTAATGAAAAGAGCATGCGTATCATCGCCGATCATATTCGTACTGCTGTTTTCATTAGTGCCGATCGAGCAGGTATTAAACCAAGTAATACTGATCAAGGCTATATTTTAAGAAGATTAATTCGTCGTGCTATACGTCATGCTAAAAGTTTGAATATCGATATTAATAGTAATTGGGATGAACAAATTGCCACTCTAATTATTGAAAAATATCAAAAGTATTATCAAGAACTAAGTGATAATAAACAAGTTGTTCTAGATGTTTTGAAACAAGAAAAAAATAAATTTGCCAAAACTTTGGAAAAAGGTTTAAAAGAATTTGCTAAAGTTAGTACTCACGACATTGATGCTAAAACAGCTTTCCATTTGTATGATACTTATGGTTTTCCTATTGAATTAACTGTAGAATTAGCCCATGAACAAGGTATAAAAGTCGATACCAAAGGCTTTCAAGAAGAATTTAAACATCATCAAGAATTATCACGTACTGCTAGTGCTGGTAAATTTAAGGGTGGTTTAGCTGGTAACAGTGAAATTGAAACTAAATACCATACCGCCACACACTTACTTAATGCGGCATTAAAAGAAGTCATTGGGTCAAGTGTTCATCAAATGGGTAGTAATATAACTGATGAAAGAATGAGATTTGACTTTAGCTGTGATCATAAATTAAGTGATGATGAAAAAAAACAAGCAGAAGATTTAGTTAATAAATGGATTAATGAGGGCTTGGATGTCACTGTAAAAGAGATGACGAAAGAAGAAGCTCTTAAAAGTGGTGCAGAATGTATGTTTATTGAAAAATATCCTGATATCGTTACGGTTTATTCCATTGGGACAGTTTCTCATGAATTATGTGGAGGACCTCATGTAAAAAATACAAATGTTTTAGGTCACTTCAAAATTGTTAAAGAAGAAGCATCTTCAGCTGGAGTTAGAAGAATTAAAGCAATTTTAGAATAGTAAGTTTTGGCTTACTATTTTTGCATTTTAGTTGTATAATACAATCCAAGAGAGGAAAATATTTATGAAATTTACTTGCGCTAATAAAAATTTATCAAAAAAGTATGTTACTGGTATTATTGAAAAATACCAAAACCAATATACTAAGTATTTTTTATCTAAGTTTAATCCTCAAAAAATTTGTCAAACATTCGATTATTATCAATATTGTCGTATATTACAAAGAAATGAAAAGATCAAGATAAAAATTATTAAGCAAGTTTTAAAAAAATATCATAAATTTTGGAAAATATCAAAACCTATTTATTTTTTGCATGGTAGTTTATCAAAACATGGCGCTAGAACTACTAGCGATATTGACTTAGACATCTTATTTTTAAAAGATTATTCCAAAGATGTTATGGTAATCGAAGAAATTATCAATGTTTCCTTGTCGCAAATATTTTATTATGTAGGCCGGGACAAAGTCCATACAATTATGCTTTATACTTTACCGCCATGTAAGCAAAAATTTAAGCCAGATGAAAAACACTACATCGAATTTGCTAATCATGATAGGTTAGGATTTATAACTAGGCCGCATTATGAAAATGTCTATCCGCAAATATATAATTCGACCAGAAGTTACCAAGATTTTGTTCGCTACCTAAATAATACAACTTTTGATCACGAATGGCTTATTTCTTTTTTAGGCTTAAATATGCAAAGTAAAAAACAATTAAGAAAGACGATTAAAAATCTTTACAAACACTTATCTTGGCCAAATTTTAGGCAAAATGTAAGACAGTTTTTGCAAAAATTAACAAATAATACCGATATTTTTACTTTAAATACAGTTTCTAAACTGAATAACATATTAAAAGTCCAAAATATGGATTTAATTAATACTTATCTCTTATTTTGTAGTGAGTATCAATACTTGCAAAATAAAAAAATTCATTTGATTGATTATCGTAAATTGTCAAAATCATTTAAAGTAAATGTTTTTCAATATTTATTCTTTCTAGAAAGAGTAGAATACTTATGTTTAAAAGAAAATATTAATTTTAGTTCTCGTAATCATGATACTCTAAATATGTTAGAGTTTACTCAAAAATATGAAAATTACTATCATAATTCACTAGCTCAAGATTATGAAATTTTAAATACTATTAAAACAAATATGAAAGAAGGATTAAAAACATGGATAAAATAATTGCCACAATGCCTATTAAACCTCAAGGTGAAACCAATATTGGGATGCTGGTAGGCCCAACTATTATGGACACATTAGGTACTATATTAAATGCTGAAAAAGTTTTTTGTATGAACACTTTAAATAGTTATAAAGATGTTTCCAAAAATGTTTATACTTATTTAAATGATATTAAAAATAATGGTATTAATTACAATCAGTTATTTATTGATGAACACTATGCCAATAATATTATGCCAATACTTGAAAAAATGCTTTTTGCTGGGATAATTAAAGTTAAAAATGTCGAAAAGTATTTATGTGCTTGTGGTAAAGTAGATATGCTTTCAAGGTCTGTAGTTGCAAATAGCAAACTATATCACTTTGATAAAGGCCAAATTATATGTAATTGTTGTAATATGCCTTGTCGTTTAATGACAGAAAAGTCTTTAGTTTTACCTCTAAATTATTCAGTTGATTCCGATATTTCTATTACTCCTAGTTTTTTACAAAGCGAAATAACTGAATTAACCAAAAAGTTTCAAAATACTGAGATGTTGATTAGTAAAAAACGAAAAACAGGTTATGCCATTGTTTATGATAACCAAGTATTTAATATTGATATAGACTTTATATGGAGTAATTATTTTCATAAATTACCAGGAGAAGAACAAATTCTCATTGCTAGCAATCATCAATTATTTATCATGTACTTTATGAATTACTTAGCAAAAATTAATTCTTCCAAAAAATTACATTTTATTGCTACACCATATTTAGATAAAAGTCCTATTACAAATAATTATTTTGTTCATGACTCTGCTAACTATAAAAAATTATTTATTCTTTATAATTTACATTGGAAGAAAAAAGATAATGTTTGGTCTAAAAGTACTATTAGTTATTTAAATAGTCTTGATTCCAGTCAAATAGATTTACTTTATCAGTCATTAATTAAGGAAGCTAAAAGTACTAAATCTATAGATGAAATATTAATGCGAAAAATAAACATGCAAAATAATGTGAAAACTATGAAAAGGGAACTTTTAAAATGAATTCTTATAGCTATTTACTAAGTGACATAGAATTAGGTTTTCCCCTTATAGTTGAACATTTAAAAGCTAGAATCACTAAAGATACAAAAGCATTAATTATACCATTAGCATTTGCTCAAGAACTAGATCAAGATAAATTTGCCAATGATTATTTTTTGAAAAATGGTAAAAGATATAATAAATATTTTGAACCTTTAATAAAGGTAGGAGTTTTAAAAGAAAATATTGAAGTTATAAATTGTTATTTAGAAACTAAAGAGAGTTTTAAAAGAAAAATTAAAGGAGCCGATATTATTGTATTACCTGGAGGCAATCCGGAGATGCTTTATCAAAAAATTGCTCTAGATTATGATCTATTGTACGATTTTAAATATTTTACCAAGATTATCATCGGGGAAAGTGCTGGTGCTTGTCTTCAATTTTCTAAATATTTTATTACTGCTAAAAATAACTACTATAAATATTTTGCTTTTTATCCGGGCTTAGGTTTAATTAAAGATAATTTTTGGATTGATGTTCATAGTAGTGACAACTTTTATTATTTACAAAAATTACAAAATATATCGCATCTTTACCATAAAAACATTTATTGTTTAAAAGAAAATGGTGCCATATGCTTTAATCGTCACACGGGAGAAATCATTAAATTTGGCCAAGTAAAAACCATCACTTAAAAATGATGGTTTTAATCTACTTTTCTTAAAATGTCTAATACATGACTGGATGCTCCTAGTAACTCTTTACGTTCACAAATACTAAAATGATATTTTAAATAAAGAGCAAATTCTTCTTCACTTAAAGCGTTAAGATTTCTTCTTATATAGTCACTAGCACCATCTTGAGCCAGTATTTTTATTCTTTTTAGATTGGCATCTTTTCTTAATTGATTGATGTCTTCTAATCTTACCATACTATACAATTCATCATCACAACAAATAATTTTAAAATTTTCATCAATTTTTTGATTAGCTAGAGCTGTCATGATATGTTGATCGATAAATCCGTGCTTAATTATGGCATATTCATTCATATAATAACTAATAAAGATTAATCCGTTGCGTTTTGTAACTCTTTTGGCTTCCAATAAAGCCTGTAATTTTTCTTGAAAACTAATTAAGTGATACATTGGTCCAAATAACAATACTACATCAAAAGTTTCATCTGGCCATTTGCTTAAATCCTTGGCATTACCTAAAAAACTTTTTACTAAATTACTTCTTTTTTTAATAACCATTAAATTATGCTTAACCAATTCAATAGCGGTCACATCATAATTTTTATTAGCGTAATAAATAGAGTATTTGCCAGTCCCTGCACCTATATCTAAAATCTTAGGATTATTAAATTTTTTTAAATAATAATTAATGTATTTGATGGTTGTTTCAAATTCTACAATCCCATGTCTTCGAGATAGTCTTTTGTCTTCGTTAAATTTATTATAGTATTCATTTAATTTATTTTCGTTCACTTTCTTTCACCTTCTCAATTTTTATTGTATATCCTATTGGACCCAAAATTTTAAGAATACTCATAATTGTAGGAGAACATTTCCCACATTCTATACGAGCAATCTTTTCTCTAGAAACACCTGCATATTTTGAAAATAATTCTTGTGTTAAGTTATTTTGTTTACGAAAGGCAATGAAATCTTTTATAAACATTTGATTTAATTCTAAAGCATTGTATTTAGTTTCTATATAATTGTTATCATAGTCCATACGTTCTCACCAACAAAATTGTATCAAATATGATACTAAAATTCAACGTAAGTATTGTTAAATCGTATTAAATTTTGTATAATCAAGATAAGGTGAGGAAAATATGGAAAAATTTTATGATTACTATACGAAAGAAATGAAAGAAGACACTTTACCAGAAGGTAATGAATATGATTTTTTACTTGAAAGAAATAAAAATCATATGAATGATACAGCTTTATCATTTGATACTAAAAAAATATCATATGAAGAATTACATGAAAGAATTGATGAATTTGCTCGTGCACTATACAAAAGAGGGATACACAAAGATACTAAAGTAGGTATTATAGTTGTGAATACTCCAGAGTCAGTATTCCTACTTTATGCACTAAAAAAACTTGGAGCTCAAGTTATTGGATTAAGCCCACTTAATAATGAGTATAAGATGCAAAGAGATATAGAAATGACAAAACCTGAATTTATTATTTCTGTTGACATGATGCATGGAAATTTTAAAAATCCTGCAAAGAGTTTAAATATTACGCCGATTTTATATTCTCCACTAGAGTCTTTAGATAAAAATGGTTTAAAACTTCTTTATAATGCCAAACAATTACTAACTGGTAATAAAATTTTAAAGAAAGGTAACAATTTAATGAGTATTGTCGCAGATGGTAAGGATTATATTGATGTAGAATATCCAAAACATGTAAAAGGAACTACTACTGATATTATGTTTACTGGTGGATCTAGTGGTGTTCATAAAGGTGTTGACTTAGATGGCGGTGCTTTAAATAGTGTTGTAAAAGCACTAGATTATGTATTAATATTAGAACCTGGTATGGTTCATTTAGGAAATATTCCTTTTGGCCATATGTGTTTTGGAAGATTGGTCCTACACTATGCTTTATGTAAAAATTTAGAATATGCTTTAACATTAAAAGCTTTACCAAAAGATTTTTATAGTGAACTTGTAAGAACTCATGCAAATGGTGCTATGGGCGGACCTGTTCACTGGGAAATATTAGCCCAAGATCCTAGTTTAAAACCATGGACTTTGGAAAACTTAATTCAACCTTTGTCAGGTGGTGAAATGTTTAAACCTCAAAAACTTAAGGAAGCAAATAAAGCCTTAGAATATGCTGGCTGCATAACACCAATTGGAAATGGTTTAGGATTAACAGAAATGTGGGCTCCGACGCATGTATGCCTAGGTGGAAAAAATACCCCAGGAACAATAGGATATCCAATTCCATTTGTAAATTCAAAAATTGCTGATCCCAAAACATTTGAAGACATGCCTTTGGAAACTCCTGGAGTTTTACTAGTAAATGGTCCTGGAATGATGCTTAGATATCATGAAAATGAAGCCGAAACCAATGCTGTATTTGTATATGATGAAAATGGTGTTAAATGGTATAATACAAAAGATGTTGCTGTTAAACACGAAAATGGTGAATATGAATTTGTAGGTCGAGTTAAAAGAAACTTTGTTTCTGGTGTAGATAATATTTATCCTGAACAAATTGAACAAATACTTCTTCAAATCCCAGAAATAAGAGAAGTAATAGTTACATCAATTCCAGATGATAAGGAACAATTTTTACCAAGTTATCATGTAAGTTTAAATAATTTTAACTGTGATAGAAAAGTACTAGAAGATAAAATATTTACTTTAATAGAAAAAACTTTAGGTGCTAGTGCACTTCCTGGATATATTGAATATTACGAAAAGGCACTACCAAGAACTGATAATGGAAAACTTGATCCAAAAGTTATGGAAGCTAAAGACAAAGAAAAACAAGAAAACAAAAAATTAGTTAGAACTAAAGTAAGATAATCTACTTAAATGTAGATTTCTTTTTTTCTTGAAATGAAATATATTTTATGATACCATTATTATGGTAGGATGTGGTAGTGATGGGATTATATTTCTCAATAAGCGCATTAATTATAATAATCCTTTTTACATATAATTTTTTATTTAAAGAAAGAGTAAATAATATAGAAACAAAAATTTATAAGTATTTATTACTTTTAACTATCTTTGGATTATCTATGGATATAACAACATGTCTATTATATAAGTATGGTTATGATATTAATGGTTTAATTTATTCTCTAGCATCTAAATTTGTTTTTGTTTATTTTGTGTTATGGCTTTTATTATTTTCTTATTATATTAAATGTATAAGTTTACCAAATAGTGAAAATTATAAAAGTAAAATGATGAATACTTTTTATGCATTTGCTTTATTTTTAATCTTTATTATACCATTTATTTTAATTTTACCAACTCATTTTGCTGTTTTAGAAGATGTTATTATACCCCAAGGTTATCCTGTATTACTAACTTATATTATTTGTTTTATTCTTATTCTTTATTCAATAACAATAGCAATTAAATATAGAAAAAATATTCAAGGAAAGAAATTAAGACCTTTATATATTTTTGTATTACTAATGCTTATTAATTTTTTAGTTCAAAGTTTATTTCCATCCGCTTTTTTAATAAATTATCTCTTATCTTTAGTTGTAATGATAATGTACTTTACTATTGAAAATCCGGATGTTAAATTAATTAGTGAATTAAATGCTGCGAAGACACAAGCAGAAAAAGCAAATACTGCTAAAACAGAGTTTTTATCAAATATGTCTCATGAAATAAGAACCCCACTTAATGCTATCGTAGGTTTTAGTAATATGCTTTTAGATGATAAAACTTTACCAGATAGTGCAAAAGATGAAGTAAAAGATATTGTTATGGCATCAGAAAATTTACTAGAAATAGTTAATGGTATACTGGATATATCAAAAATTGAAGCTGGTAAATTAGAAATTGTTGATGGTGAATATGATTTTAATAAAGTAATTAATGAACTTATATCTCTTACAAAAGGAAGAATTGCAGATAAACCAATAGAATTAATTACTAAAGTAGATGAAGTAATACCTAAAGTGTTATATGGTGATGCAACAAGACTTAAACAAATATGTGTAAACATTTTAACTAATGCTGTAAAATATACTAAAATGGGAAGTATAACATTTAGTGTAAATTCAGTTATAAAAGGTGATGTTTGTAGACTTATAATAGCAGTTGAAGATACAGGAATTGGTATTAAACAAGAAAATATAAATAAGTTATTTAATAAATTTGAAAGACTAGATTTAGAAGAAAATATTACCATTGAAGGAACAGGATTAGGTTTAGCAATTACCAAAAAGTTAGTAGACTTAATGCATGGAGCTATCGTAGTTCAAAGTGTATATGGAAAAGGTTCTAAGTTTACAGTTTCAATTGACCAAATGATTGTTAAAAATCCAACAATAACAACTAGTGAGCCAGTAATTGCAAGTGATGAAATTAAAGTAAATAATAAATTAGTTTTAGTAGTTGATGATAATAAAATCAATTTAAAGGTTGCAGAAAGATTACTTGAAACTTATGGTATTACTACAGAATGTGTTGAAAGTGGCTTTATTTGCATAGATAACCTCAAAAATGGTAAAAAATATGATTTAATATTAATGGATGATATGATGCCAAAGCTAAGTGGAGTAGAAACACTTCATAAAATAAAAGAGCAAATACCAGATTTTAATATACCAACTGTAGCCCTTACAGCCAATGCTTTAACAGGTATGAGGGAAAAATACTTAGCAGATGGATTTAATGATTATTTAGCTAAGCCAATAAGTAAAGATGAATTAAATAGAGTAATAAATGAATATTTAAATAAGGAGTGATAAATAGTGAAAGATGTAAATATTTTAATTGAAAATGGAGCAAATGTAAAAAAAGCTTTAGAGTTATTCGGAGATATGGAAACATATGATGCAACTCTTGAAACTTTTTTACAAGAAGTACCAGGAAAGCTAGAGAAAATTAAAGCTTGTAAAGAAATCGGAGATATGGCAAACTATGCTATCCTTGTCCATTCGCTTAAAAGTGATGCCAGATATTTTGGCTTTGAAGTCTTAGGTGAACTTGCATATGATCATGAACTTAAAAGTAAAGCCAATGACATGTACTATGTTACAGAACATTTTAATGAATTAATGAAAGAAGCAAATAGAGTAGTTAATTTAGTAAAAAAATATATGGGAGTAGGTGTCGTAGATGATGATTTGTATAAGGCTCCGAAACCTTCCCATGATAAAGCTATTCTTGTAGTGGATGATTCTAATTTAATAAGAAACTTTATTTTAAAAATATTAGATGATTCTTTTGAAGTAATAAGTGCAACAGATGGTAAAGAAGCAATAGATATTTTAGAAGATGATACAAAAAGACAAAATATTAAAGCTGTACTTCTTGATTTAAATATGCCAAATGTAAATGGCTTTGAAGTATTAGATTATTATAAAAATAAAGATTTATTTAGAAGTATACCTATCTCTATTATTACTGGGGTAGATGAAAAAGAATCTATAGATAAAGCTTTTAAATATCCAATTGTAGATATCTTACTAAAACCATTTAATGAACGTGATGTTAAAAAAATCTTAGAAAAAACTATTAATAGTAATTTATAGGGAGATAATATGAATAAAGAAATATTAAAAGAAAAAAAGTATATATTTATCATAGTTATTGCTCTTATTATGTTAATTGGCATTAGTTTTGCTTACTTTTTGGCTCAATCTAATAAAGGTGCTAGTAGTAATGCTAATATAACAGCAGGTTCTTTAGATGATTTAAACTTTTCTGTTGATAAAGACATTAGTATTTCCATAGATCAATTTAATTTTGCTGAAGGTTTAGGAAATATGAACGATACAGCAACAGCAACAGCTAAACTAAAGGCTAATAATAAAAGTAATACTGCCAGTTATAATTATTATGTTTATTTCAATATTGAAAGTAATAATTATGTTTACACAACTACGGATTCTAAACCAGAAATAATTCTTACAGTGACCAATCCCAATGGTGCAGAAATAACTAGTATTGATGGGTTAAAGTATGTTACCGCTACTAATGCTGATGGAACTAGTATTAAGGGTTTTGATATAACTACTGCTAAAGGTGTTAAAACTATCGCTAGTAATTATAAAATTACTTCTAATTCTAGTACTAATTATACTGCTCAAAATTGGCAATTTACTGTTACAGTTATCAATTTAGAAACTGATCAAGCTGCTAATCAAGGACATTCTTTAGTAGGGAAAGTTATGATTCAAAAAGATGAAATTAAATCTACTACTTTAGCAGAATACGTTAAATCTCAATACACAGGAACTCAAGGAGAAAATAATTTATATTTGCATGATAGCACCTTAACAAATGGGGCAGGTGATGGTTCATATCGTTATGCTGGTTCAAGTGATACAACAAATAATTTTGTTTGCTTTGGTTATGACTCAACTGATGGTACTTGCCCAACTGATAACTTATATAGAATAATCGGTTTATTTGATGATCAAGTAAAATTAATAAAATATGATTATGCCAAAGCAAACCTTCTTGGTACTGACGGTGATTATTCTAATACATATTCTGGAGCAGGATATAGTGGTACAAATAAAGGAAGTAATATAACTGCAGAAATAGGAGTATACTCTTGGAATTATAGAGCAGATACATCAAATTGTAATAATACATGGAGTAATAGCTTACTAAATAAAACAAATCTAAATACAAAATATTTAAATAATATAGGATCAACATGGGCAAATAAAATAGCAACACACACATGGAAAGTAGGAGGAAATACTGAGGCTAACATGCGAAGCACAGTTGTGTCAACATCATATCAAAATGAAATAACGAGTCCTGCAACAAATACAACATATGAAGCAAAAGTAGGATTAATGTATGTTAGTGATTATGGATATGCAGCAGCACCAAGTGCATGGTCAACTAATTTATATAATTATAATATTTTATCAGTAACAGGTGTTAATTGGATGTATATGGGCTTGTTGGAATGGACAATTGCGCCTCGTACGGACATTTCGACTTCTGCGTTCTTTGTCAGCGACACGGGGATTGTGGACGACTTCGATGTGCGCAGCGAGAATGGCGTGCGTCCAGTCCTTTATCTTGAGTCTAGTGTGGCTTATGCTGGGGGAAACGGCACAGCCGGTTCACCGCTTTTGATAAAATAGTGGCGAGTAAAAATGCAAATCTACGTACCCTTACGGGTGTAAATGTCAATATGAAATGTCATAAAAATTTCAAAGTAAAAATGTCACATTTTTTAAATATAAGTGGCGTTTTTTATTCCAATTTCCTTGTTATTATATAATTTATAACTTTATCTCTAAAGTAAAAAGCTCTTTTTACGTATTATTTTGTATATGTTTTAAATAGTGATTAAGAAATTATGGCCAAAGCAGTTTATTAAATAATACATAGAAAAAACAAGGTAAAAGGTCTGCCGATGAGTAACATTTTACCTTGTTTTTGTATGTTTACAATAATGACGAAACTCAAATTTTTGTATAAAAAAGATGCTAATCATCAAATTCAGCATCTAAATAGTAAATTGGTCTTCCTTCTTTTTCGTATTGCTTTTCAAAATCAGTCATGATGTTTTCTATATTGCGTTCATCGTGATGCAAATCTAAACTAACTTTATTAAATGTATACCAATATTGAGATAAACTTTCCAAAGAGTAAGCAAATAAACCTTTGTTATCGGTTTTTAAAATAATATGCTTATTCTTTTTAAATATACGATCATAAAGCTTTAAATAACTTTCATGAGTAAATCGATTTTTTTCATCTCTTTTCTTGGGCCATGGTTCACTAAAGGTTAAGTAAATTGTATCTATTTCCTTCCCAAAAATATCGATAATTTTTCTCGCATCTTCGTTGATTAACACTAAATTATTCAGTTTTTCTCTTTCGACATTAAGAGCTGCCGTCGCCGTTTGAGAAACATTTAATTCTAAACCAATAAAATTTATATTAGGATATTTCTTTGCCATATTAATAATAAAACTACCGCGTCCCATTCCAAGTTCTAAATATATTGGATGATGATTTTGAAATAAGTCATGCCATTTATTTTTATATTTATAAGGATTATCAATACAGTACTTACTATTTTTAACAATGACATCTGCATTTTTTACAACATTATATTCCATTTTCTTCCTTCTTTCTTGGTAAATTATATCATGATTAACTGAATATGCCTAGTATCGTTTGGTTGTAATTTTAAAATTCGTATGATAAAATAAAGAAAAAAAGGAAGTGTTGCCTTATGTTTATCGATGAATTAACGATTAAATTATTAGCTGGATCTGGTGGAGATGGATGTACTTCATTTAGACGGGAAAAATATGTTCCCATGGGAGGCCCTGATGGCGGTAATGGAGGACGTGGAGCCAGCATTATTTTTCGGGTGGATAAAAATTTAAAAACTCTTGTGGATCTAAGCTATAAAAAGATTATCAAAGCCCCAAAAGGGGAAAATGGTAAAGGTTCAAATAAATATGGCAAAAATGCGCCAGATGTTATCATTAATGTACCAGAAGGAACCACCGTTTTTGATCAAAAAACGAATGAAGTTATTGCAGACTTATTAACTGATCAAGAAGAATTTGTCATTGCTAAAGGCGGACGTGGAGGAAAAGGCAATAAATCTTTTGCTACACATGATATTCCTGCCCCTAAATTTAGTGAAAAAGGCGAACCCGGTGAAGAAAAAGAAGTTCGTTTGGAATTAAAAGTATTAGCTGACGTTGGTTTAATCGGTATGCCAAGTGTAGGAAAATCGACTTTGTTATCCGTAATATCAGCATCAAAACCGAAAATTGCTGCATATCATTTTACCACGCTTAGCCCTAACTTGGGAGTCGTAAAGTTAAAAGATCATCGTTCTTTTGTAATGGCGGATCTTCCAGGACTAATCGAAGGTGCCTCGAGTGGAGTTGGTCTAGGTACAGAATTTTTAAAACATGCTATGCGTACTAGAATTCTTGCTCATGTCGTGGATATGGGAGCCAGTGAAGGACGTAATCCTATCGATGATTATCAAATTATTCGAACTGAAGTTGAAAAATATAGTGAGTTTTTAAAAAATAAAAAAGAAATAGTTATTGCTAGTAAAATGGACTTACCCGATGCCGCTCAAAATTTAGCAAAGTTTAAAGAAGCTTATCCTAAGTTAATGGTCATAGAAATCAGTGCTTATAATATGGAAGGAATAGATAATCTTATAAATACTATGATGGATATTTTAGAAACTATTCCCAAAATTCCTTTATATGAAAAAGAATCCTTTAAGATTTACAAATATGCTGATCAAGTGCCTTATCAAATTAAACGTGACGGCAATATTTGGATTGTAAGTGGCAAAGAAATTGAAACCTTATTATTAATGACAAAATTTAATGAAGATGAAGGTGTATTACGTTTTGCACGTAAGTTTAAAGGGATGGGTATCGAAGAAGAACTAGAACGTCTAGGTGCCAAACCAGGTGATGAAGTACAAATACTCGATTATATGTTTACATTTAAAGATTAAGAAAGGAAGTAGTTAAATGTATAGTTATTTTATTGGCAAAGTCAAAGAAACAAATAGTAATAATATTGTTTTAGAAGTAAATAATATTGGTTATCAAATATTTGTTCCTAATCCTTTTAGTTATGAATTAGAAAAAGAATACAAAGTATTTGTCTATAATAAAATAAGTGAAGATGAATATAGTTTGTATGGTTTTAAAGAAAAAAATGAATATGATTTATTTTTAAAACTCATAAGTGTTAAAGGTCTTGGTGCTAAATTAGCCTTACCAATTCTAGCCACTGGCTCAATCGCAGGAATAGTAGATGCAATTGATCGTGAAAATATATTATATTTAACAAAGTTTCCCAAAATTGGTGAAAAACTAGCTAAACAAATCATTCTAGATTTAAAGGGTAAAATTAATATTGAAATTACTGATGAATTAGAAAGTGATAGTACGGAAGATTTAATTGAAACATTGAGTGCCTTAGGTTACAAGATGGCTGAAATTAAAAAAGTTGTAGGACAAGTAGATAAGCAAAAAACTTTAGAAAGTCAAGTCAAAGAAGCATTACAACTTTTGTTAAAGTAGGTTAAAATGAAAAAAAATGGGTTTACACTAGTAGAGATTCTAGCAGTCATAGTGATTACGGCCATTATCACAGTAATCGCTAGTACTGGCATTAGTGCAGTCAAAAAAAGTATTAATAATAATTTGTTAGAAAGTAATATTTTATTAATTGAAAAATCGGCGACTAATCTTGGCGAAGACAAAAAAAGTTATTTAGAAACACAAACCTCCAGTTGTACAATTGATAATAAAACATACACACCTTGTATAACATTAAAAGTGCAATCTTTGATAGACAAATATTATATTAAGACCAAAGAAGTAGATAAAGAAGGCCACAAAGTACTGATCAATTATACAAAAGATGAAAGTGATTTGTCATATTACATGAATGAAGAAAGTGTTTATATATATTTAGATGATAATACTGTTTATGCTAAATACATGGGACTATTATAAATAGTCTTTTTTGTTCTAAAAATTTATTCTCAACATATCATATTATTAAAGTGAGGGATAAAAATGAATTGTGTAATACCATTTACTAAAGATATTCAATTTAAAACAACAATTGCTAGTATTATTAGTGTTTCTCTAGAACATGAATATACTATAAATGATGATGAAATACTGGGTAATTTTATAATAACTGGAGAATATAAGACCCATGAGGTCAGCATTAACAAAGAAAAATTTGAATATGTTTTACCATTTTCTGTGAATTTAACGAAAGATGTCGACCGTAGTGCCTTAGATTTCAATATTGAAAACTTCACCTACGAAATAGTGGAAAATAATACTTTGCGGGTAAATATAGAGTATAGTATTAATGCTCCAGAAACTCGTGAAAATTTATTTGAACCAGTTGAAGATTGTGATGAAAATTTAGAAACTCTTTTAGATGACTTAGATCATGAAGAAATTGCTGAAACTACAAGTGAACGTAATGACGAATTAGAGGCAGAAGAAAAAGAAGAAACGCTTGAAATAAAAGAAAAAAATGTTAAAAATGTAAATGAAGAAGCTAAAGAATGTGAGGATAAAATGGAAGAAAAAACAACTCGTAATATTGATGAAGAAGCAAAAACAACAATTATAGAAAGTATCAATAACGATGAAGAATCTTTTGTTACTTATCATATTCATATTATGAAAGAAAATGATTCTTTAGAAAGTATTTGTATTAAATATAATACTACAGAAAATGTTTTAAAAGAATATAATGATTTAACTAATATTGCTTTAGGAGATAAAATAATTATTCCCGATAATTATGAATAATACTTTAAATATTTTAAAAAATATTTATAAACCATATCGTTTTACTATCAAAGGCAAAAGTACGCTTTTAGAAACTACTAGTGGTAATTTTATTGTTAAACCCAAAAATAAAAATATTTTTGAATTATACAATTATTTATTGAGTCGAGGGTTTGATCATTTTCCCAAACTAATTGATGCATCTAGAAAAGAAGTTAATGTCTTTGAATATGTTGAAGATTTTTCTATTCCTAAAGAACAAAAAATCATGGATTTAATCGATATTTTAGCTAGTTTGCATAACAAAACTAGCTATTTTAAAGAAGTAAGCGAAGATACTTATAAAGCCATTTATGAAAATATTATGAGTAATATCAATTATTTGATGAATTATTATGATACTTTATATGAAAAACATTTTCCAGAAATATATTTCTCACCTTCAACTTATATTTTTATGCGTAATTATTATAAAATTATGAGTAGTTTAGAATTTGCCTTGCATCAAACAGAAGAATGGTACAATCATATTATTGATGAACATCAAATTAGAGTATGTGTAGTTCATAATAATGTTTCTCTAGATCATTTTTTAAAAAAAGATTATGCTTATTTAATTAGTTGGGATAATTATATGTTTGATACTCCCGTCATTGATTTAGTTAAGTTATATAAAAAAGAATGGCAAAATTCTAGTTTTAAAGAATGTTTAAAGAGATATATGTATAAATTTCCTTTATTAGATTATGAAAAAGAATTATTTTTTATACTTATTTCTATCCCCATTGAATTACATCTAGAGGACGATGAATTTACAAATACAAAGAATATTAGTGAATTTTTAAATTATATTTTTAAAACCGAAGAATTAATAAGGCCATATTATTCTAATCATGATGAAGAAGAAAAGCAAGATTTCCAATAACAAAATAAAAATATTAAAACGAAATGGTAAAATGAGAGTTATGATAGTTTGATAAAAAATTAACACTGCCAAGATAAAAAGAGCAATAATAGCAAAGCCATTTCCCCAACGTGGATATTTCATTTTATCACCTATAATAGTATATGATCAGCCAAGACTAATGGTTGATTTTTTTAGGTCTTTTTGTTATTCTATATATAGAATAAAGAGGTATAAGATGAAATTAAAAAAAGGTTTTGCTTTCATTGAAACAATTGTCACAGTTGTCGTTTTATCAGCATCATTGTTATACTTATATAATTCTTACAATGCTATTATTAGTGATGAAGAAGATCGTCTTTATTATGATGATGTTGCCTATATATATAAGACTAATTATGTGCGAAAGTTTTTAGAAGAATATTCTAATATTGAACAGTTACGTCTGTCTTTTCAAAATTCTTATGTTTTAACTATTGGCTTTGATTATCAAGATTTATTTAGTGAAGAAAAAAATGATATGTTTACCACCCTTGCCAACATTACCAATAGTTATAATATTAATCAAATGTTAATAATTAAAACTGATTTTTTTAATGAATGTTTTGATGATGCTAAAACTATTTGTAAAAATTCTTATGAAAATATTAGTTATAACATGAAAAAATATATCAATACCTTGAATGATACCTCGTACAATTATTATTTAGTGGTGGAATATACAGAAAAATTAAATGAACAAGGTCTCATTGAAAAATGTAATCCCGGTAGTGATAAAGGCTGTAAGTCATATTACGCGGCTTTAGGTATTAATGTATGGGAAAAAAATTAGGAAGTGAAATCATGAAAAATAATAAAGGTTTTATGTCAGTTGCTATTATCTATTCTTTTTTTCTTGTTTTTTTAACACTTATTCTTTCTATAGTTACGAATTATGTTAGTACCCGTACGCTTTTAAATAGTATTAAAAAAAATGTGAAAATTGAAATTGCCGATACAAATTTTGCTCGCTATTTAATCAATCATTTGAATGAAGTGGGGCTTAGTGAAATCGCCGAGTCTTATCGTTATGTCGGTCAAGTAGAAAATAATTATGTCTGCCTTAATAGTCAAGATTCTATTTGTCCAGATGAAGATTTATATCGTATAATTGGAGTCATTAATGGTAAAATTAAAGTGATTAAAGCAACTCCCATAGAGGCTAAAATGTATGACGCTGACAATTCCAACGTTTTAGTAAATACTTCGATATATAAATATTTAAATGAAGAATTTATTAATACCATTAAAAACTATGCGAATAATTTAGAACGTACCATTTGGTATGTCGGGGGAATAGACGAAAAGTTTAAAACAGAAAATGGCTTAAATATATATAATGCCGAAGTTGGAGAAAATAAAAATACTGGTGTTACAGTTGATGCATATATTACTTTGCCTTTAGTTAGTGATTATGCTTTAGCCAGTTCTAATTATAATAATATTAGTAAGGATGATAATTGGCTTTTTAATGACGATATGTGGCTTTTAACTCGTTGTAGCAATTATTATAATTATGCTTTTTACATTAATGATGAAGGACGTATAGATATTGATAATGTTCTCGATGAAAAAAATATTTATCCCTGTTTTTATTTAAAAAGAAGTGTGCAAAGTATTAATGCTAATGCTGATGGGACAAAAGATAATCCCTATATTTTAGGAGGTTTTAATGAAATTAAATAACAAAGGAAGTTCCTTATTAGAATTAATAATTAGTATTGCTTTAATATCAGTAGTAATGGCTTTTTTAGTCAAGTTATTAGTGGACTTAAATAACAAAGAAACCAATAACACTTTTGCTAAAAAAAATCAAATTACACGAGCTGAAATAATCAAGACCATAGAAAGTGATTTAAATAACAAAACTATTAGTGCTATTAATGATAACTCTAGTACTAGTGATACATTATTTATTAATTTTTTATTTAATGATAATACTAATGCTCAAATGAAAGCTACTAAAGAACAAATTACTTATTTAAACAGTGATGGAGAAACACGAAAATGGACTTTAAAAGACGGGAATGTTTATGTTAATAAGGCTCATGTTTATCTAACTCAAGATAAAAAAGACAGCGGTGATAGTTTATACACGATGATTATAGATTTAGAAATCCACACCAGCAATGAAAAAAATACCACCGGCAATAATAACACATTAGATGATATTTTAATTAGTTACTTAGGAAATACGCAAGATTATCAGGAAATTATCACTTGTTTAGGTTATGAATGTTAAAAATAAAGCTATGATAGTTTGTAATATTCGGCCCTTTAAAAAGTATTTATAGTCTAAATCGTTCTCTTTTAAAATACAATTGACTTGAGTATGAATCGATAAACCTCCAAAAGAAATAAAAAACATTGCTAACATTTCTTTGCCTAAAATATTGTTATTAATTAAAGCGTTTAAACCTTGAGTCATTTCTAATACTCCGCGAAATATCGTAGAAATGAAAAAAGAAAGGTTTAAATTATTTAAGATGATATTAGTAAGAATTAAATAAAAAGTAATTGTTCCCAAAACCATTAAATTGGTATTGATACTAAGATTGATGGCACTGGATAAATTGAATTTTTCGGGACTTTGGCGTTGAGCCAAGTCTTTTAATTTATTTTTGTTTAAAATTAAAATAAGGAAATTACTTATGTAGTATATTGAGATTAATTTAAACACCAGAGCACCATTGGCAAAAATACTAAAAAACATTGAATACAAAAAAAGGGGATTGGCAAAAAAAGTGAATAATAAACAAATGTTACCATATCTTTTGTCGATAATGTTTTGCTTTACCATTCTACTTATGATAATAGCAGAAGAAGGACTACCGCTAATAATGGACATGACTAAAATGTATATATAGGGATGTTTAAAGTACCTACTAAAATTTAATTTTATTAAATAGTCTTGAATAATAATCATAATAAAAAGATAAGGAAATACCCGATAAAACCATATAGTAGAGGCTTCTAAAGTGCTTTGTAAGACTATGGAATAATTATTAAATACTAAAATAATTAATAATAAACATAAAATAATTTCTAATTTTTGTTTCATAAATTTATCCTTTTTTGCTATAATTAATAAGGTGATAATATTGATTAATAAAATATATGCAAAATTAAAAAATTTTATTTTAAATAACTTTAAATTTTTAATAGGTATTCTTGTCATTGTTTTTCTTTTTACTTATGAACTTCCTTTTGTAGTTTATACACCAGGGGGCATTGTTCCCCTTGAAAAACGTATTAAAATAGAAAACACATCTTCAACCATAGGTAGTTTTAACATGAGTTATGTTTCTCTAAGAAAGGGTACAATTCCAGTGGTATTATTATCATTTATTATTCCTAATTGGGATTTACTAAAAGAAAGTGACATTACGAGTAATGAAGATTCTGTCGACGACTTATTAAAAAAAGAAAAATTATATATGCAATCATCTTTAGATAATGCCACTATACTTGCGTATCAAAAATCAGGTTCTAAGTTAACTATTACTGAAAATATCAATACGATTACTTATATTGATGAGAAAGCTGATACTGACTTAAAATTATATGATGAAATATTAAAGGCTGATAATCAAAAGATTGAAAATATTGAAGAGTTAAGAACCATTATTAATAGTAAAAAAGATCAAGAAACAATTAAAATAACAGTTTTACGAAATGGTAAAGAAAAAGAATGTGTAGCTAAAATATATCAAGAAAAGGATTCGCTTCGCATTGGAATAGCTTTTTTGACCACTTACAAATATACAACTGATCCTAAAATAACGATTAAAACTAAAAATAGTGAATCTGGTTCTAGTGGTGGACTCATGCTTACCTTAGCAATATATAATGAATTAACCGAAAGCGATTTAACACATGGCCAAAAAATAGTGGGTACTGGAACTATTGATATCAATGGTAATGTTGGTGCAATTGATGGGGTGAAATATAAAATGTTAGGGGCTAGTAAGAATAAAGCTGATATCTTTATTTGTCCTTTAGAAAATTATGAAGAAGTAGTAAAAATAAAAGAGAAGTATAACTTAAAAATGGAAGTTAAAGGGGTTAGTACTTTTGATGAAGCATTAGAATTTTTAGAAAATATCTAAATTTCTAATGTTTTTTAATTTTTCTCTAAATGAATGACTTATTTGTATAATAACTATATTGAAAGGAGTGTTATGCAAAATAAAAAAATATTTATCATTGTGATTTTTATCGTTATTACATTAAGTATTGCGACGGTCATTTCCACTGTCTTAGCCATTTATTATTATAAAGAAAATAATTGTGAAGAACCGGTTGTAGTAAGTAATAATGATATTTGTGAAAAAGAACTAGCCACGATCTCTAATGAGGTTAACCTATATAAAGTTGAGATAAAAGGAGAAGTTAAAAATCCTGGTGTTTATGAAATAGAAGATGGTTTAGTAATTAATGATTTAATTAATATTGCTGGAGGTCTTACCAAAAATGCGTTTACTGATAATATTAATTTAAGTAAAAAATTGTCTGCTGAAATGGTCATAATTATATATGATAAAAACAAATATAATCAAGAAAATAAAAATGTTAATGATATATGTAAGAGTACCGATGAAGTCTTAGATCAGTGTTTAGCTAATAAAGATAGTGTTATTGTTTCAAATAATACCGAAAATAATGGTGTTTTAATTAATATTAATACTGCTAGTATAGAAGAATTAATGAGCTTGCCTGGAGTAGGGCAGGCTAAGGCCGAAAACATCATTACCTATCGCAATACAAATGGTAATTTTCAAAATCCTGAAGATATTTTAAATGTCGATGGAATAGGACCATCATTGTATGAAAAATTTAAAAATAATATTCAGGTCTAATAAGATAAATATCATTTTGTTTTTCTTTATAGTTTTTTATTGCGTATTTCATATTTGTCATTTTCCATTCAATTCCCACTATGATGTATCTGTAACAAAAGTAAAAGGCATTATTACGTCCCTAATTCAACAAGATAATAAATTAATAATTAAACTAAGAGGGGATGAACCATTATTAGTTTACTACAATATATCTAGTAATAATGAAATTGATGTATTGGATCAACTATCTTTAGGGGATACAATTGAAATTAATGGTAGTTTAACCTTACCAAATAAAAATACAATATTCAATAATTTTAATTATCAAAAATATTTAAAATCACAAAATATTCATTATATTATGCAAGCACAAGAGATTAAAATTATTAAACATCCTCATTTTTTATATTTAATTAAAAATAAATTTTTTCAGTATCTCTCGAAGCAAAAAAACAAAGAATACTATTTGACTTTTTTAATGGGGGATAAATCCCTTTTAAATCATGAATTAAAAGAGGGTTTTCAAATAAATGGAGTAAGTCATCTTTTAGCCATATCAGGCATGCATTTAAATATTGTTTTAGTTTGTTTTCATTATCTGTTTAGAAATTTTAAAAAGATTAGTAAATATATCATACTAGTTTTAGTCTTATTAATGGTATTATTTTTTACCAATTATCAGGCATCCATTTCACGTGCTGTTCTTTTTTATTTGTTTAAATTAATCAACCAATGTCGTCTTAAAAAGAAGAGTGATTTTCAGTTGTTGTTTTATACGGCTGTGGTTATACTTTTTTTCAATCCTTTAAAAATTTATGATTTAGGTTTTATTTACTCATTTACGGTTACTTTTGGGTTATTATATTATCGAGAAAAGATTACTGGCAATGCTATTCTTAAGATGTTTAAAATTAGTTGGATTGCTTTCATGTTCAGTTTTCCTATCACAATTAATATTAATTTTGAATTTAATTTGTTCAGTATTATTTTAAATCTATTATTTGTGCCTCTTATTTCCTTTTTAGTTTATCCATTATGTTTATTAAGTGTATTTATGCCTTTGTTTAGGCCATTATTTGATATTTCCCTTTATATTACTGAATTTTTAATGTTCAAAACTGCATCTTTTTCTTGTCTTTTTTCTGTGCCACATATTCCAACATTTTTTTTGCCTATTTATTATGTTTTTTTATTTTGTCAAAAAAATTTTAAACATCATATTTTACTATTAACCATTTTTACTGTTTTGTTAAAAACTATCGTTTTAATGGATTCTAATGCCTATGTTTATTATTTTGACGTTGGGCAGGGGGATAGTTCTTTAATTATCACTCCTCATCAAAAAGATGTAGTGTTAATAGATACTGGTGGTCATTTTGATTCTAATTATAGTATTAATAACATTCTTAAATTTTTAAAAAGTCGGGGTATCACCAGATTAGATTATATGATCGTTACACATGGAGATTATGACCATATCGGTGATGCGTTAGAATTGGTAAAAGGTATTAAAATTAAAAATGTTATTTTTAATATTGGGTCAGTTGATGACTTGGAAAATCAATTAATTACTACTTTAAATAAACAAAATATTTCCTATTACTTTGGCGTATCCACATTGAAATTAAAAAAACTTACCATGACATTTTTAAATACTAAAGATTATGGCAATGAAAATGAAAATTCTAGTGTAATATATTTTAAATACAAGGAACAACAGTTTTTATTCATGGGTGATGC
>CAKOMU010000007.1 GCA_934096755.1 uncultured Bacilli bacterium | reverse complement strand
GATCCAGATGGAAATCCTGTAACTAAAGTAAATGGACTAGAATATGTGACTGTCAATGGAATAAGTGGATTTGATGTAACAGATAAAAGTGGGTTATTTACGATAGTAGATAATCATGAAATAGTATCAACAGGAACGAAGATAGAAAATTGGAATGTAGTATTAACATTAGTAAATTTAGATAGTGATCAATCACAAAATGCTGGAAATGGATTAAAAGCAGTATTAGAAATAACGAAAGAATCAAAGAGTAAAGATAGTTTATTAGCTGATTTGTGTAATGGTAAAACATTGAGTGATTGTGTTAAATTACAATATACAGGAACCCAAGGAGAAAATAATTTATATTTACATGATAGTACTTTAAAAAATGGAGCAGGAGATGGTTCATATCGTTATGCTGGTTCGAGTGATACCACAAATAACTTTGTATGCTTTGGTTATGATTCCACTGATGGTAGTTGTCCAGATGATTATTTATATAGGATGATTGGTAGCTTTGATGATCAAGTAAAACTAATTAAATATGATTATGCTAAAGCAAGTCTTCTTGGTATTGATGGCGATTATAATTATACTTATGTAGATTATGAAAAAGAAGTGAACGAAACGTATGGAACTAATAAGGGAACAAATTCTAAAAGCGAAATAGGTACCTATAGTTGGAATAATTCTGCTGGTGATTCTAGTACAAATTTATGGAGTGATAGTAGATTAAATAAAGTTAATTTAAATACCAATTATTTAAATAACATAGGAGAAAAATGGTCAAGTAAAATAGCGAACCACACATGGAAAGTGGGAGGAAATACTTGGAACAAAATTGGTGATATGAGTGCATCAGGAGCTTATCAAAATGAAATTGTTTCACCAGCCACCAATTTGACATATGCTGCCAAAGTAGGCTTAATGTATGTTAGTGATTATGGTTATGCGGCTGCTTCAAGTGCTTGGACGACATCTTTGACTGATTATGAGGATTCAACAGTGTTGGAAGCAAACTGGATGTATATGGGGCTTATGGAAAAAACATTAACTCCAGAACCTCAAGTGTATAGTTCAGCATCTACTTTATATTTAAATTTTATGGGTGGTATAGATTCTGAAGATGTTAAAAGTACAGAGGCTATTCGCCCTGTAATTTATTTAGACAAGACTGTAAGATATTCAAATGGAGAAGGAACTATATCTGCACCAATTTTAATTAAATGATATTAAAAAATGTGTCAACTTAACGAAGTGACACATCTTTTTTATTTTTTATAAGGTTTCAATTAATGGTTCTTCTAGATTTTGAGGCCTATCTAAAGTTTCAATATTGGTAGTTTTACCAATGAAAGCATTTTTAATTTCTTGATCTTCGTCACCGATATCATCGTCGACGTCGATAACCCGCAAAATTTCATCTATACTTGTAAGACCAGCGACTACTTTTTCTAAACCGTCTTTTAGTAAGCTAGTGACATCAGCTTTATTATAAACTAAATTTCTTAATTGATCTTTTCGCAAACTGTTAGTAATGGCATCTCTTATATCTTGATTCATTTCTAGAACTTCATGTAAAGCAATTCGCCCAGAGTAGCCATTAATACACTCGCTACAGCCATGAGGAGAATAAACATTATCAATTTTTTGATGAAGTACTTTTTCAAAAAGAATTTTTTCATAGTTAGTTGTTGGTCTACTAGTTCGACATTTTGGACATAGTCGTTTAACTAATCTTTGGGATATTATACCAGTTAAAGCACTTCCTAAAAGATATCTTTCTACATCCATATCTAAAAGTCTTTCAATTGTATTTAAAGAGTTGTTAGTATGGATTGTTGATAATACTAAATGCCCAGTGATGGAAGCTCTAACTGCAATACGAGCTGTTTCATTATCCCGAATTTCCCCAATCATGATAACGTCAGGGTCTTGACGCAAAATACTACGAAGTGTTGCCCCAAAAGTAAGCCCGATGTCGCTCATAACTTGTACTTGGTTGATGCCAGCAATTTTCATTTCAACTGGATCTTCAACTGTTATAATATTTCGCGATACTGTGTTTAATATTTGCAACATGCTGTAAACAGTCGTTGATTTTCCGGAACCTGTAGCTCCAGCAACTAGGATAATACCATTTGGCATTGCAATTAATTTTTTAATTTTTTCTAAGTTTTTAGGAGATAAACCTAAGGCTTCTAAACCAGCACTAGACATTTTGTAATTTAAGATACGAATAACTATTTTTTCACCGTCTACAATAGGTAACGAAGATACCCGTAAGTCTAAATCAACTTGGTCACTTAAATTTTTAATGGCACCATCTTGTGGAAGTCTAGATTCTGTTATGTTCATACCAGATATAATTTTGATACGTGTTAAGAGATTTTTTT
Organism: uncultured Bacilli bacterium; assembly: GCA_934096755.1. Classification (GTDB taxonomy): domain Bacteria; phylum Bacillota_I; class Bacilli_A; order RF39; family UBA660; genus Onthocola_B. The sequence continues at coordinate 26,370 of CAKOMU010000007.1, read as the reverse complement.
TGACAAAGTTGGGAACTTTAGCGTACTCTAATAATTCACCGTCAATTCTAATTCGGACATTTAATTCATTTTCTGTAGGGTCAAAGTGAATGTCGGAAGCCTTTTTGTTGATGGCATCGATGATCATTTCATTGACAATATCTACGACTGGTTTATTTTCATAGTCAAAATCTCGAAACATAACGTATCACACATATCCTTTATTCTTATTAATATTATACACTAATATTTTCTTTTCTACAATATGAAAGAAAATGATTTGTCAATTTATAACTAGGCAGGAAAGAAATTATGGTTTATAATAAGTCTAGGTAGGGAGGTTCAATATGAAAATAGGTATAGATATCGATGATACATTAACAAATACAACAGAAGTGGCTAACTCTTATTTACACCAAAATGGTAGATACGAATCAGTCAGTGATTTTCATGATTTAGATCAAGAGGCGTATGAAAAATTTTTAACAGATAACTTAAAACAAATTGTATTAAATAATGAATTAAAAAAAGATGCCAAAAGTATACTACAAAAATGGCATGAAAGAGGTAATAAATTAATTTTTGTTACGGCGCGCGGAAGTGAAAATCAATTAGAATCGATATTTTATACTAGTCTTTATTTTCAATTACATGGAGTTTGTTTTGATGAAATAATTTTTTTGAAAAAACATAAAGATAAGACAGCTTTAAGAGAAAAAATTGATATTTTTATTGATGATAAGGAAAGTATTTTAGATGAGATAAGTAAAACCGGAATTAAAGTGGTAAAAATGGCTAGTAAAGATAAACAAAGTAAATATGATATGGTTAATAATTGGTTGGAATTAGATAAATATCTAGAAAGTATTGGGGATGGTTTTAATGGATGAAAGAATAATTGATGCAAATATTATTGATACTTTGGATAATTTTGATAAAAATATAAGACCTGAAACTTTAGATGAATATGTTGGACAAGAAAAAATAAAAGAAAATATGCGTATTTTTATTGCTTCAGCTAAAATGCGTAATGAGCCGTTGGATCATGTTTTGTTGTATGGCCCTCCGGGATTAGGTAAAACAACGTTAGCTCATATTATTGCCAATGAACTGGGTAGTAATTTAAAAACAGCGACAGGTCCTTCGATTGAAAAAAGTGGGGATTTAGCGGCGATACTTTCTACTTTGGAACCTGGAGATGTATTATTTATCGATGAAATTCATCGTATTCCGGCATTTGTAGAAGAAATTCTTTATTCAGCGATGGAAGATTTTGAAATTAGCGTGGTAATAGGAACAGATGGGAAAAGTCGTAGCATCAATATTGATTTGCCTCCGTTTACTTTAGTGGGAGCGACGACCAGAGCAGGAGATTTATCTAGCCCTTTAAGAGATCGTTTTGGTATTATTAATAAACTTGAATATTATACTGATGAAGAATTAGGAAATATCGTAAAAAGAACTAGTGGTGTTATGAATATGAATATTACTGATGAAGCAGCGATAGAATTAGCTAGAAGAAGTCGTAAAACACCAAGAATTGCTAATAGACTATTTAAAAGAGTACGAGATTTTGCTTTAGTTGAGGGTGATGGATTAATAGATTTAGATATCACTTTAAAGGCTTTAGATAGATTAAATGTCGATCGATATGGTTTAGATAATATTGATATTGAGTACTTACAAGCTCTTATTAATAAGTTTAATGGTGGTCCAGTTGGAGTGGAAACAATTAGTACGGCGATTGGGGAAGAAATTTCGACGATTGAAGATGTTGTGGAACCATTTTTATTACAAGAAGGGTTTATTAAAAGAACAAGGAGTGGACGTGTGGCTTGTGAAAAAGCTTATGCTCATTTAGGAATTGATCATAATCGTTCTTTATTTGAAAGTGCAGGATTTCTATGATTTTAGATGGTAAGAAATATCGAGATATATTATTGGAAAAATATAAAACGCAAATAGAACAATATAATTTAAAAATAGGATTAGCTATAATTCATATTGGTAATGATCCTGCTAGTAATGTTTATATTAAAAGTAAAGAAAAGTTTTGTCATTATGTAGGAATAACTGTAAAATCATATTGGTTAGATGCTGATGTTGCGTTGATGGCTGTAACAAAATTGATAGAAAACTTAAATGAAGATGAGACAGTGACAGGAATTATCATTCAAAGTCCAGTTCCAAAACACTTGGATATTGAGTATTTAAATAATTTGATTAAACCAAACAAAGATGTTGATGGTAATACGTTAGAAAATATATATAAATTGTATTTGAATAAACCCACTATTTTACCTTGTACTGTAAAAGGAATTTGGAAATTATTAAATTATTACAATATCGATGTTACTGGTAAGAATGTGGTAATTGTGGGACGAGGCAATGTGGTTGGTAAGCCACTAGCTTTATTGTTTAATAATCTAAATGCGACGGTTAGTTTATGTCATTCTCATACGAAAAATTTAGAGGATTATACCAAAAGGGCCGATATTATTGTAATGGCAGTTGGCAAACCCAATTTGTTAAAAGCAAAGATGATTAAAAAAGATGCCATTTTAATCGATGTAGGTGTATCTCAACAAAATGGAAAAATAGTTGGTGACATTGATTTTGATGAATGTGTTTTGAAGTGTCAATATATCACTCCTAATCCAGGGGGAGTTGGGCCGATGACTGTGGCAATGCTGATTGATAATTTGTTAGAAATGAAAGGAATAAAAGAAAATGTCGAAGTGGGATAAAGAATATATAAAATTATGTAAAAAAATATTAAACGATGGAATTGAAGTTGAAAATAGAACTGGTATTAATACGATTAAAATTCCTAGTTATCATTTAGAATTTAATTTACAAGATGAATTTCCATGTTTGACTACTAAACAGTTGTATTTTCGTCAAGCTATTTTGGAAATGTTGTGGATTTATCAAGCTCAATCGAATGATGTAAGATGGTTGCAAGAAAGAGATGTACATATTTGGGATGAATGGGAGATTGGTGAAGATGGTAAATGGCGAGCTAATCAAAATGTATTTGAAAATGGTAAAATTGAAAAGAAAGATATAGTAAGAGATTTTGGTAAAGAATATGCCCATACTATTGGTACTGCTTATGGTTATATTGTGCGTAAATTTGAATTGATGGATCGACTTTTAAATACCATTAAAAATAATCCTAATGATCGTAGGATGCTTATGTCTTTGTGGCAAGATGATTATATTAAAACGGCCGTTTTACCGAGTTGTGTTTGGAGCAGTGAATGGGATGTTACAGATGGTTATTTAAATATTTGGGTTCACCAAAGAAGTTGCGATGTACCTTTAGGGTTACCATTTAATGTGACACAGTATGCGGTTTTGTTATCTTTAGTAGCTCAAGTGTGTAATCTTAAACCAGGTGTGATTAATTATAGTATTAAGGATGCTCATATTTATGTAAATCAAGTAGATGGAATTAAAGAACAAATTAGACGCTTTGAAACTTTAGGTGATTATGAAGCTCCAGAATTATGGATTAATCCAGAAATTAAAGAATTTAATGACTTTGATAATTCTAAAGAATTAAAAGATATTCGAGTAAGAAAATATAAACATATGGGACCAATTAATTTCCCTTTGGCTCAATGATGATCAGTTTAATTGCGTTAGTAGGAAAAAATAATGAATTGGGAAAAGATAATGATTTGATATGGCGTTTAAGAAAAGATACGTTGTTTTTTAAAAAAATGACTTGGGGAAAAACGGTGATAATGGGGAAAAATACGTATCTTTCATTGCCAAACAAATTAAATAATCGCCACATGATCGTGATATCCAAAACATTAGGTAAACAAGATGAGGTGGAAGTATATGATGACTTTTTAACCTTAGTTGATAATTTTCGAGAAAGTGATGAAGAAGTATTTGTGATTGGTGGGGCCCAAATCTATAAATTGTTTTTGCCATATGCGAAAAATATTTATTTAACTGAAGTTGATGATAAATTAAAGAGTGCTTCAGTATATTTTCCTAAGTTTAATAAAGAAAAATATGAGAAAATTGTTTTAGATAGTGATAGTGAAGATAATATTCAATATCAAATAGTATTATATAGGAGGAATGAGTCATGAGAGGAAAATTAATTGTTATTGAAGGAACAGATTGTTCTGGCAAGGAAACACAAGTAAAAAAGGCTGTAGAAAAATTTAAAAATATGGGTGTTAATGTTTTTAATTATTCTTTTCCTATGTATGATACCCCGACAGGTAAAATAATTGGGGGCCCATATTTGGGTAAATCTTATATTGGTGATGGATGGTTTAATGAAGGAGCAGCGAATGTCGATCCTTTGACAGCAAGTGCATATTATGCTGCAGATCGTCGATATAATATTGATATAATTAATAAACATTTACAAAATGGAGATATCGTGGTTTTAGATAGATATGTAGAATCAAATATGGCTCATCAAGGTGGAAAATTAAAAACACGAGAAGAAAGAGAAAAAATGTATCAAAAGTTAGATGAACTAGAATTTGGTATTATGGAATTACCTCGTCCAGATGCTGTTATTTTTTTGTATATGCCTTTTGAATATGCAGCGATTTTAAAGAAAAATAGAGAAGAAAGTCCAGATCAACATGAGTCTAATCGAGCACATTTAGAACAAGCTGAAAATGCTTATTTGGAATTAACCCAAAAATATGGTTATATAAAGGTTAATTGTGTGAAAGATGATGTCATTAGAACTATCGATGATATTAATGAAGAAGTTGTAGAAAAGATTAAGGAGATAATAGAATGAATATAGAAGAATATAATTATGATTTACCAGAAAAATTCATTGCTCAAACGCCTCTTAAAAATCGTAGTGATTCTAAATTGTTAGTGTTGGATAAAGAGAATGGCAATATTAAAGATGACGTTTTTAAAAATATTACTAATTACTTACATGAGGGTGATGTTTTAGTATTAAATGATACAAAGGTTATTCCGGCCAGGCTGATTGGAGAAAAAGAAGAAACTAAAGCTGTGATAGAATTATTACTTTTAAAGGATATAGAAGGAGATATATGGGAATGTTTATCAAAACCAGCGAAAAGATTGCATGTTGGAACCGTGATTTCTTTTGGTAATGGTTTATTAAAAGCTCATGTAATAGAAAAAAAAGAAGAAGGTATTGTAAGGGTTAAATTAGAATATGAAGGTATATTGATGGAAATTTTAGATAAGCTAGGGACTATGCCTCTTCCACCATATATTCACGAACATCTTAATGATCAATCGAGATATCAAACTGTTTATGCTAAAAATTTAGGATCGGCGGCAGCACCAACAGCGGGCTTGCATTTTACCAAAGATTTATTACAAAAAATTACTGATATGGGAGTAGAAGTTTTGTATGTTACTTTACATGTCGGTTTAGGGACATTTAGACCAGTTGAAGAAAGTGATATTACTAAACATCATATGCATAGTGAATATTATGTGATGAGTGCAGAAGTGGCTGAAAAGTTAAATAAGGCTCAAAATGAAAAAAGACATATTTATGCAGTTGGTACTACTTCAACTAGAGTGTTGGAAACAGTTAAAAGTAAATATCAAGAATTTAGAGCCTGTAGTGGAGATACTGATATTTTTATTTATCCTGGATATCAATTTAAAGCAATTGATGGTTTAATTACGAATTTCCATTTACCAAAAAGCACACTTTTAATGCTTGTTTCAGCTTTATCTAAAAAAGAATATATTTTAAATGCTTATGAATATGCTAAAGAACATGAGTATCGTTTTTTCTCGTGCGGTGATGCTATGTTTATTAAAAAAATTGGTGATTAATTGATCGACTTTTTTTATGATTAAAAAGATTTGATACTCGGGGTTGCATAATAATAGTGTTTTGTGATACCATTAAAATGGAGGATAAAAAGTATGGAAAAATATGTATATTTGTTTAGTGAAGGAAACAAAGATATGCGAGAAATACTGGGTGGTAAAGGGGCTAACTTAGCAGAAATGACTAAAATAGGTTTACCAGTTCCTAAAGGCTTTACGGTAACTACGATGGCCTGTAATAAATACTATCAAGATAAACAAGTATTAAGTAATGAAGTAATTAGAGATATAGATGAGGCTTTAAAGGTATTAGAGAATGAAACTGGGAAAAAATTAGGAGATATTGATAATCCATTACTATTAAGTGTTCGTAGTGGAGCAAGAGTTAGTATGCCAGGGATGATGGATTCTATTTTAAATCTAGGTTTAAATGACGAAATTGCTATGAATTATGCTAACAAAACAGATAAGAGATTTGTATATGATTCTTATCGTCGTTTTATCCAAATGTTTGCTGATGTTGTAAAGGGATATTCTAAGAGTAAATTTGAAGAAATTATTGATCAAGTAAAAATGCAAAAGGGAGTAAAAGCTGATATTGAGTTAGATGCAGATGATATGGTTTTGCTAACTAATCTCTTTAAGAAAGCTTATCAAGATTTTGCAGGTAGTGAATTTCCACAAGATCCTTATGAGCAATTAATTGAAGCTGTAAAAGCAGTATTTAGAAGCTGGAACAATGAAAGAGCTATTTATTATCGTAAATTAAATGATATTCCTGATAACTGGGGAACAGCAGTCAATGTTCAACAAATGGTTTATGGAAATAGTGGTATTCATTCTGGTACTGGAGTGGCTTTTACGAGAAATCCTGCTACTGGGGAAAATGTTTTATTTGGCGAATATTTGATGAACGCTCAAGGTGAAGATGTTGTAGCTGGAATTAGAACACCAGAAGATATCAGTAAATTGAAAAATGTCATGCCTCATATTTATGATGAATTTTTAGGTTATGCTAAATTACTAGAAAGACATTATCAAGATATGCAAGATATGGAGTTTACGATAGATGATGGTAAATTATATATTTTGCAAACAAGAAATGGTAAAAGAACAGCGACTGCTGCTGTAAAGATTGCGGTTGATTTAGTAAATGAAGGATTAATTACTAAAAAACAAGCAATTATGATGGTTGACAGTAAACAATTAGATACATTATTACATCCTACTTTTACGAGTAATGCTATCAAAAATGGTAATGCGATTGCCAAAGGCTTGGCAGCATCGCCAGGAGCTGGATGTGGGCAAATATTTTTTCATGCAAAAGATGTTATCAGTAATAAACAACATGGAATAAAAAGTATTTTAGTGCGTTTAGAAACATCCCCAGAAGATATTGAAGGTATGAATTCTAGTGAAGGTGTTATTACTGTTCGTGGTGGAATGACTAGCCATGCAGCAGTTGTAGCTAGGGGAATGGGCATTTGTTGTGTAAGTGGGGTTAATGATTTTATTATTAATGAAAAAGATAAAACTATTACAACACGAAATGGACGAGTTTATCATGAAGGAGATTATTTGTCTGTAGATGGCACCAATGGAGTCATTTATGATGGCAAATTAGAGATGCAAGAAGCTGGTATTAAAGGTGATTTTGAAATTTTTATGAATTGGGTTGATGAAGTGAAGACACTTCGTATTAGAGCTAATGCTGAAACTGTGAAAGATGCTCAAGAAGCTAAGAAATTTGGTGCAGAAGGAATTGGCCTTTGTCGTACAGAACATATGTTTTTTGAAAAAGATAGAATATTTAATTTTCGAAAAATGATTTGTGCTACGAATGAACAAGAACGAATTGCAGCGTTAGAAGCAATTTTGCCTTATCAAAGAGATGATTTTGAAAAGTTATTTTTGACGATGAGTCCATATCCAGTGGTAATTAGATATTTAGATCCACCTTTACATGAATTTTTACCAAAGACAGAAGAAGAGATTATGGAACTAGCTAATAGTTTGCAAAAATCAGTTTTGGAATTAAAAAATGTAATTGCTTCTTTAAAAGAATTTAATCCTATGATGGGGCATAGAGGTTGTAGATTAGCTATTACTTATCCTGAAATAGCAAAAATGCAGACAAGAGCAGTAATAGAAGCAGCTATTAATGTTAAGAAAATGGGCATGGAAGTATTACCAGAGATTATGATTCCACTTGTAGGGGATGAAAACGAATTTATTTATGTTAAAAATATTGTTAAAGAAGAAGCAAAAAAAATAATTCAACAGTCAGGTGTTGATATTCATTATGAAATTGGTACGATGATTGAAATACCTAGAGCTTGTATTTTGGCAGATAAAATTGCGGCAAATGCTGATTTCTTTAGTTTTGGTACTAATGATTTAACACAATTAACTTATGGCTTCTCACGTGATGATGCAGGTAAATTTTTAAATTCTTATTATGAAAAGAAAATATTTACAAATGATCCTTTTGCTAAAATTGATGTCGATGGAGTTGGAGAATTAGTGAAAATGGCAGCGTTGAAAGGAAGATTTGCTAATCCTCATTTAAGTTTAGGAATTTGTGGCGAACATGGTGGAGAAGCAAGTAGTATTGAGTTTTTTGATAAATTAGGTATTGATTATGTGTCATGTTCACCGTATAGAGTACCAATTGCTAGATTGGCTGCTGCTCAAGCTACTATAGATAGAAAAAATAGATAAAATTTACTTGTGATAGTATAAATAAAAGTATCCAAGAAACTTTGAGATTTTTGGGCCAATTAATGATGTCCATAGTTTAACTATGGATTTTTTTATCTTAAACCAATGATTGTAAATTATTATTATTATTATTTTTAAATCTGTGATTTTATCATATTTTTACTATTTGTTTTTATAAAATTGTCAGAAAAACATACTTATATTTAATAAGTTAAAGCATTTATGATATAATGAAAAAGAGGTGGAAAATGAAAAATAATTATCCAATTAAATATGCAGTTGTACCTATTATGGGACCAACTAACTGGGCTTGTGGTTTAAATAGTTTAGAAAAAGAATATGGAATTGAAAGTTATATTGTTTCCAAGTGTTATTTAGTAAAAGAAACAAAAAGTTATAATATGAATGGAACTGTTGATATAAATTATCATGTTGTGTTTCCATATAGACTTGATCAGTTTGATTTATGGAAAAAAGTAGAGCCCCTTTTTAATACTTTGAAAGGTGATTGTATAAATTCATTAGTTGTTTCAAATGTCTATAACAATTTTCAAGAAGCAGAACAAATTAAAAATAAGAAAAATGAAGAACTTTTTCATAAGTCTATAGCTGGAATGGATTTAAAGACATTAAAAGAAAATTACTTAAGTTTAAAAGAACAGCATAATGCTAAAATTTCGTATTATGATCAATTAGAAAATAATATTGAAGTTAAGTTGCAAAATTTAAAAGTAGATGAACCAGTTAAAGAACAAAGCGTCATCATTGTGGATTCAAAGCCTCGAAAAAGTGACATATCGCTTTACGAAGTAGTTGATTTGTTGAAAAATGAAAATTTTATGGTTTATTCTGTTTCAAATGATGAATATGAACAATTGCAACAAATTAAACATAATGGCAAAGAATTAGATAATTTTAAACATACGCCTTTATTGATTAACAATAAAGAGTTAAATGAAATGAAGTTAATAATACAAAACGATAAAGAAAAATATCTACAAGATGGTAAAATCATCGATGCTATTGATGATACTTTTGAACTTCCAAATGTTTATGATGCTATTTTTTATACATTGGAAGATTATCAAGATATTATGAAATCTTATCACCATGCTACAAGAGATAATGATATTAAGTTAACTAGAAAAAAATAATAATTATTTAAATTTTTATGAAAGTGTAATTAATTGTTACACTTTTTTTAATGAAAACAAAATATGACAAAATTCGTCTTTTTAGTGTGTTAGGATAACACCCTGAAAGGAGGGTATATGGTAAATAGTTTTGGAAAAATGTATGTTAAAGAATCTTTATTAGAAGCAATTTTATTAGGGAGAAGAAAAAGAAAATTAGTGCTTAGTAATTTACGAGATTTAGAAATATATTTTTTAGATGTAAAAGTAAATATCTTTAATATTAATAGATTTTTTAAAGAAATATTTAATGAATATCAAAATGTTAATTTTGAATTAAAAAGTATTAAAGAATTAAAAAAAGATGCTTTTTATTACTTAGAAGTAATTGGAAGTGTAAATAAAGAAAAATATGTTGTGGAATGTAAAATTAAGCAGGGTTCATTTTTATATCCTAAAGGAAAACATTTTTTGTATAGAAGTTATATTTTAAGAAGAACTTTGTGGATGTATGTTGAAACTTTAGAGGAAAGAATAGCTGATTGGTATATTGATGTTTTAAGTAAGAAAAAGATCGAATGTGTAGATCAAGAGAAACTTAGTTATTTGTTAAAAGAAGATGATATTGATTGGTATGATTTAGTTGCTAGTATTGATTCATTATGTATGTTAAGAAAAATTAAAGATAAGAAAAAATATTTGCAAATTTGCTGGCAAATAGTTAGAGATGATCTAAGAAAAGTAGATGATTTTAAGGAAGAAGAAAAATTTTTAGAAAATGTAACAAAATTATGTGTTGCATGGAAAGGAGCAAAATGATTAAAAAAATAATTGTATTGTTATGTTTATTTTGGCCTTTGTTGGGTAAAGCTTTAACTTATGAAGGAAGTTTTAAAGGTGGTGAAGTTATCGATGGTGTATTTATCAAGAAAATAGATCAATCTGGTAATGTTGAAAATAAAGTTGGTCAATTTATCGTTAATCAACAAGGAGAATATGTTTATTGTTTAGAACCTTTTGTAAAGGTAAATAAGAAAGCTGTTTATAATGTTTATGAAGATAATTATGAAAATATATTAAATATGGATGAAGCGACTTGGGAGAAAATTAATTTAATATCATATTATGGATATCAATATCAGGATAAAAAACATAATCATATGGATAGTAAATGGTATTATGTTACTCAAATGTTAATATGGGAAGAAGTTTATCCCCAAGGCAGTTTTCATTTTACGGATTCTTTAAATGGCAGTGTAGATGAGAATTTGTTTAAACAAGAAAAAGAAGAAATTTTGCAATTAGTTGCCAGTCACTATGTTATACCAGAATTTTTAATGCCTGATGCTTTCATTGGTGATACATTGGAATTAGAAGATTTAAAAAATGTTTTAGATAATTATGAAATAGTAGGAAATAATGCCACTATTAATGATAACAAATTAATAATTAAGGTTACTAATGAAGAGATGGAATTTAAATTACAAAGAAAAGCATATAATACACCAATGTTAATATTTGTAAGTGAAAGTAGTCAAAATATTTTTCAGGGATCAAAACCTGTAATTACTGATGCTGGATATAAAATATATGCTAAAAAACCAACTGGGAAAATAGTAATTACAAAATATGGAGAAAAAGTAAATATTAAAGATGAAAAAATTACTTTTTATGTTGATTATTTAAAAAATGTGATTTTTAGATTATATGATGCTAATAATAATTTGGTAGAGGAACAAAAAAGTGATGATTTAGGAAAAGTTATTTTTGATAATTTAGAAGCAGGAAAATATTTTTTAGAAGAAGTGGCATTTGATGGTTATAAGATAGTTAAAAAAGAAGAAGTGGAATTGAAATTAGATGACAATAACCGAGTTATTGATGTTTCAAAAAAAGTTTACAATGAGTTGAAAAAAGGAAGTATTACTATTGTAAAACAAGATAGTGAAACAAAAGAAGCATTAGCTAATGTGAAATTTGGCTTATATAAGGATGGTCAATTGGTTTTTCAGGACTTTACTAATGAAGAAGGAATATTAAAAATTGATAATTTACCAATCGGGGTTTATGAAATTAGAGAACTAAAGGCATTAAATCATTATAAAATTAAGACAGAAAGTGAATATGTAGATGTTTTAGAAGATAGTGATCAGTCAGTAATAATTTTAAATATTCCGGATACTCAACTGAGTTTTATGGAAGTGCCATTATTTTTAGTACCATCTAAATATAAGAAGAAATTATAGGACAGGAAATAGTCCTATTTTTTGTCGTAATTTCGAAAAAATCGTGTTATAATTGAAAAACGAGGTAGTTATATGTTACGAAGTGAAGTTGATAGAAAAAATTTAAGTCCAATGATGGCTCAATATATGGAAATAAAAGATCAATACCCTGAAGAATTGATTTTTTATCGTCTTGGTGATTTTTACGAAATGTTTTTTGATGATGCTTTGATTGCATCTCGTGAACTGGAATTAACTTTGACTGGACGTGTGGCCGGGTTAGAAGAAAGAGTGCCTATGTGTGGGGTTCCTCATCATAATGTTAAACCTTATATTGAAAAATTGGTTAATAAAGGTTATCGAGTGGCGATTTGTGAACAATTGGAAGATCCTAAATCGACAAAAGGCATGGTTAAAAGAGGAATAGTTGATGTTATAAGTAAAGGAACTATTGCTGATAATGATTTGTTAAATGACCTAGATTCTTCTTATATTGCAAGTGTAATATTTTTAAGTGAACAAATTTTATTGACGATACTTGATATATCTACAGGTTATTTAGCTGTTTTAAAAATTCCAAATGATGAAGCTAAATTAATTGATGAAATATTAGCTTTTAATTTAAAAGAAGTAGTACTCTTAGATAATTTAAATACTAAATTAATTGATTTATTAAAAAATACTTATAATATCGAAGTTACTATTAGTAATAACTTTTTATGGGATAAATATCAAGATTTGTTGAACACAGTTAGTGATGCTCAAGTAAAAAGCGGAATTGCTCATTTATTTTATTATTTAGATGTTCGTCAATTAAAAGATTTAAGTCATATTAAAAAAATTAATTATTTGCAAAAGAATGATTATTTAGAAATGGATGTTCATACCATAAGAAATTTGGAATTAATTGAAACTTTACGTTTAAAAGAAAGAACATACTCATTATTATGGTTGCTTGATAAATGTAAGACAGCGATGGGAAGTCGTAAATTAAAAAATTGGTTGTTAAATCCTTTAAAAGATAGTGACAAAATTAATGCTAGATATGATAAAATTGAAATTTTAAATAATGAATTTATTTTAAAAGATGAGTTAAAAAATGCTTTATATGAAGTGTATGACATTGAACGTCTAGCGGGTAAAGTAATCAATGGATCTTTAAATGCTAGAGATTTGTTACAATTAAAAAAGAGCTTGGAAGTCTTGCCTAAGGTGCAAGATATATTAGCTAAATTAAATTTGGGATATAGTATTAATACTCATAAAGATATTTATAATTTATTAGATAAAGCTATTGTGGATGAACCACCGATTAGTGTCAAAGAAGGAGGCATGATTAAAACTGGTTTTGATGATGCCTTAGATGAATTAAAAAATATTCGTAGTGGGGGAAAAGATTTTGTGGCTTCTTTTGAAGCTAAAGTAAAAGAAGAGACGGGTATTAAAAATTTAAAGGTTGGTTTTAATAAAGTATTTGGTTATTATATTGAAGTTCCTAATGGAAGTAAAGAGTTGGTAAAAGAAGAATTTAATTGGTATCGTAAACAAACCTTGACTAATTGTGAAAGATATATATCACCGGAATTAAAAGAAAAAGAGAGTTTAATATTAAATGCTGAAGAAAATATTATGGAACTGGAATATAAACTGTTTTGTGATATTCGTGAGAAATTAAAAAAAGAAGTGCCAAGTTTAAATGAAACTGCAGATGTTTTAAGTGAAATCGATGCCTTAGTTTCTTTAGCTATTTGTAGTGAAGAGTATAATTTAGTTAGACCTGTTTTAACTCATGACAATATCATTAATATAAAAGATGGTCGACATCCTGTTGTGGAAGTTGTTAGTAAGGAAGAATACGTAGCAAATGATTGTATTATGGATAATGGGATTGATACTTTATTAATTACAGGTCCTAATATGAGTGGTAAATCGACTTTTATGCGTCAATTAGCTATTATTGTGATCATGGCCCAAATTGGTTCTTTTGTTCCGGCTAAAAGTGCAACACTTCCAATTATTGATAAAATTTTTACGAGAATTGGTGCTAGTGATGATTTGGTAAGTGGTGAATCAACCTTTATGGTAGAAATGAAGGAAGCTCGAAATGCTATTGTGGGAGCAACTAAAAATAGTTTAATTTTATTTGATGAATTAGGTCGTGGAACAGCGACTTATGATGGGATGAGTTTAGCTCAAGCAATATTAGAATTTATTAGTAAAAATATTGGCGCTTTTACCTTGTTTTCAACTCATTATCATGAATTAACGAGGTTAGCACAAAAGTTTAAAAATATCAAAAATGTTCATGTTAGCGCGATAGAAAATGGGAAAGAAATAACCTTTTTACATAAAATTAAAGCTGGGGCTGTGGATAAGAGTTATGGTATTCATGTTGCTAGACTAGCTAAGATGCCAGAAGAGTTACTAAATAGAGCTGAAGATATTTTAATAGAATATGAAAGTAAAGAAAGAAAGAAAAATCCGGAAGAACGAGTGCAATTGACAATGGATTTTGAAGAAAAAAAGGAAGAAAAAGATATAATTAAAGAAATGATTGAAAATGTAGATGTTATAAATACCACGCCGATGGAAGCTTTAAATATCTTATTTGATTTAAAACAAAAAATAAAAAAGGGTGAATAGTGTGAATAAAGAATATCGAAAGAGATTTATTAAAAAATTTTTTAAGAATGAAAAAAAACTGTTAATTAAGGCTTTTATTTTAACGTTTATTAGTGCTATTATTGGAGTTGTATATGGATATTTATTAGGTCTTACTGTAGATTTGATTACAAAACAAATGATGGTATTAGCTGTTTTGCTTATCCTTATAAATACAGTTATTAATGTTGCGGATAGTTTGTTTTTTTACCGTTTAGGTAGACTTTACTTAGACCGAGTTGCTAATAACGTAGTAGAAAGAATTAATAATGTTGTATTTCAAAAAGTTGGTTTATTACCGGCGGTTGCGTTTGAAAAAATGAGCAGTGGAGAAATTATTAATCGAGTGATAAATGATTCTCAAACTATTGCCGATTCCTTTAAACAAAGTCTAAAAATTATTATTTATCTATTTACAAGTATTTTGGTATTTATCTATATTTTGTGTAATTCTTTAATTGTGGCTTTGGAAATTGTTGTTTATTTATTGCTTTTTGCTTGGATATCAAAGAAATATTTACCTAATATCGAAAATAATCAAAAAGAAATTAATAAGGAAAAAGATAAAGTCACTGGTAATGTTAATGAAATTATAAGAGGAATAAGAGAAGTACGGGCTCTAGGAATACGTAAGAAAACTAATGAGATAATTAAAAATCAATTTAGACATGTATACCATGGTATAAATCGTCAAAATATTGATGAAAAAAATTATTATGCTGCAATTTCAATTTTAAATATAGGTTTAGAAGCAATAGTATTTATCACTTGTATTATTCTCCTTATTTTAGGTAAACAATCATTTGTTTTTGTGATGATGATTAGTAATTATATATATCGTTTTATGTATATGGTCGATGAATTTAGTACACTTAGTACCAATTATGGTAAGATGAAAGTGTCAATTAATAGAATTGGAGAAATTATTGATAATAAACTTTATCCAGATGAAAGTTTTGGCGAAATTGATAAAACTGATATTACTGGGAAAATTGAATTTAAAAATGTAACATTTAAGTATTCTAAAGATGAAAAGAATGTTTTAGAAAACTTTAATTTAGTAATACCAAGTGGAAAATTAGTGGCTATTGTGGGTAAAAGTGGTCAAGGTAAAACGACAATTTTTAATTTGTTACTTAAGTATTTTCAACCCAATTCAGGGGTAGTTTTAATTGATGATATTCCTATTAATGACTTTACGGAAGATGCTTTTAATAAAAATGTTGCTATTATTAGACAAGATCCGTTTATTTTTAATAAAACTATTTTAGAAAATTTTCAAATTGTTCGTGAAGATGTTAGTATAAATACAGTAAGAAAATATTGTAAAATTGCCCAAATTGATGAATATATTATGAGTTTACCACAAAAATATGATACTTTAATTGGTGAAGGTGGGATTAACCTTTCAGGCGGTCAAAAGCAAAGACTAGCGATTGCTCGTGCTTTGTTAAAGGGAAGTAAAATTATTTTATTTGATGAAGCTACAAGTGCTCTTGATAATACTAATCAAGCACAAATTAAAACCGCTATTGGCGATTTAGTAGCAGATCATACTGTAGTAGTCATTGCTCATAGATTATCAACTATTCAAGATGCAGATTTAATATTTGTCGTTGATAATGGTAAAATCATCGATTCAGGTACACATAAAAAATTAATGAAGTCTTGTAATGTTTATCAAAAATTATATGATAAAGAAACTTTAGGTTAACCTAAAGCTACATCGAAAATCATCATAATGATGAAACCAAAAATCGTAAATAAGGCCATTAGGTCTTTTTTTTCGTTAGTTTGACTTTCTGGTATGAGTTCTTGGACGACTACATAAATCATCGAGCCTCCCGCAAAAGCTAATAATATTGGTAATAATATTTTAATTTTTAAAACTAAAACAGCTCCGATGATGGCAGCGATTGGTTCAACTATACCACTTAATGAACCAAATATGAAAGCTAATTTGGGACTCATCCCTTCACGCCTTAAAGGTAGAGAAACTGATGATCCTTCAGGAAAATTTTGAATACCAATGCCAATAGCTAACATGACTGAAGCCCAAAGAGTGGAACCATCTAAGTGATAAAAGACTGATCCAAAAGCAACCCCGATAGCCATTCCTTCTGGTATATTATGAAGTGTAATGGAAAATATCAACATTAAACATCGTTTAATACTGTGACTATTGGTCTTTTTTTCAGTTAGTTTAGAAAATATTTTATCCCCTAAAAAAAGTAATAAGCCTCCTGATAAAACTCCTAATGAAACAATTAACCAAGGAATTAAATGAAGATTTTCGGCCATATCTAAAGCTGGTGCTATTAAACTAAAAAAGGTGGCTGCTAACATGACTCCGGCAGATAAACCTAACATAGCATCAAGAGTAGTTTTATTGACACGTTTAAATAAAAAGACTACGGCGGCGCCTAGTGAAGTTATACCCCAAGTAAATAAACTGGCGATTAAGGCTTGAAGTGGTGGTTGTAAATTCGTAAAAATATTAATCATATAAATATCCTTTCATTCATTTATATCCTATGCTGAGAAAAAAAGATGGTGATTTTCTCTTTACAAATTTATGGTTTGTAGATATAATAACTTTTATGTTTGGGAGGTGTTTTTGTGAATTTTGATGTGCCTGTAATACTATTAAAAAATGTAGTTATCCTCCCTAATCAAGAGATTAAAATTGAACTAAATAATCTTACTAGTGGACGTACCATCAGTGATGCTTGTAGTAATTATAAAAGTGAACTTTTAGTGGTAACCCCAATGGATGCTTTAGAAGAAGAACCAAGTGTGGAAGATTTGCCAAAAGTGGGTGTTATTGCTAAAATTAAAAACAAAATTGATAATAATGGTATTATTCAAGTAAGACTAAGAGGGATTAAAAGAGTTGCAGTCAATAAATACTATCAAGAAAAAAACAATGATATTTTGTATAGTGATGTTATATATATTGATTTACCATCTTTAGTCGAAGAAGAAGAAAATGCTATTGTTAAGAAGATTATTGAAGTTTTAAAAGAATATATTATGGTTTCTAAAGGAGTTTCTAATGATATTCTTAATTTTATTACTAGCGTTAAAGATTTAAATAGAATTACGGATGCAATTGCGTCATTTTTGCCCCTTTCTACTTTGAAAAGATTAGAATATATGCAAGAAATTAATCCTATCAAAAGAGCGAAATCTTTGATTAAAGAGATGAATGAAGCCATAAAAATTGTCGAAATTGATAATGAAATAGAAGAAGAAATAGATATTTCTTTACAACAAGAACAAAGAGAATTCTATTTAAGAGAAAAGTTAAAAGTTATTAAAAATGAATTAGGTGAAGAATCTTGGAAAGATATCGAGGTTAAAGAATTTAGAAGTCTATTAAATAAATTGAAAATTAATAAGAAGACAAAAGAGCATTTGGAACATGAAATAGATAAATATGAAATTATGAGTGATTCGGCTCCTGAGGTAAGTATGTTACATAATTATTTAGATTGGGTTTTATATTTACCTTGGAATAAGAGTAAAAAAGAAACTGCTAATTTTACTCAAGTTTATAAAGATTTGGATAAGTCACATTATGGTTTAAAAAATATAAAAGAACGTATTAGTGAATATATTGCTATTAAAAATTTAAATAAAAATATTAAAAGTCCTATATTGTGTTTAGTTGGACCTCCTGGAGTAGGAAAAACAAGTATTGCAATGGCTATTGCTGAAGCTTTAAATCGAGATTTTTATAAAATTAGTGTAGGAGGTTTAAATGATTCAACAGAATTAATTGGATCTAGACGAACTTATCTAGGATCGATGCCAGGTAAAATTATTCAAGGTTTAAGCAAATGTGGTAGTAACAATCCTCTTATTTTAATCGATGAAGTAGATAAGATGGTTAAAGATTATAAAGGTGATCCAGCGGCGACTTTATTGGAAATTTTAGATCCAGTGCAAAATAAAAATTTTGTCGATAATTATGTGGAAGAACCTTTTGATTTAAGTGAAGTCTTGTTTATATTGACGGCCAATTATATTGGGGATATACCGGCAGCTTTGTTAGATAGAGTAGAAGTTATAACGTTACATAGTTATACGCTATTTGAAAAAAAAGATATAGCTGTTAATTATTTATTGCCTTTGGCTTTAAAAGAAAATATGGTTTATGATAGTAAATTAAAATTTAGTGATGAGCTGTTATATTTTATTATCAATAATTATACGAAGGAAGCAGGAGTAAGAGATTTAGAAAGAGTTTTAGATACTTTAGCTCGAAAAATTACTATTAATAATGTCAAAGTATTAAACGAAGATAGAGTTGTAAAATTGTTAGGAACACCAAAATATACAGAAGAAAAAATAAGTGAACCTAAACCGG
This sequence comes from uncultured Bacilli bacterium, assembly GCA_934096755.1. GTDB lineage: Bacteria > Bacillota_I > Bacilli_A > RF39 > UBA660 > Onthocola_B. The sequence goes on along the minus strand of CAKOMU010000007.1, from coordinate 7,462 downwards.
GTGTGGTCAATATGTTAGCTTATACACCTTTAGGGGGAGTCGTTAGTATTATGGAACTTTCTCTTTATAAGGGGGAAGAAAAAACAATTATAACCGGTAATGTTGGTCAAATTATGGATGAAAGTATTAAAGTGGTTTTATCGATGATTAAAAATAATTATAAATATAATTTTCATAATTTGACGATGCATTTTCATTTTTTAGCAGCGGCGGTTAAAAAAGATGGACCGAGTGCTGGTTTGGCAATTGCAGTTGGGGTGTGCAGTTATTTTGAGAATAAATGTATTTTAGATGATATTGCTTTTACAGGTGAAATAACTTTGTTTGGTAGTGTGTTAAAAATTGGAGGCTTAAAAGAAAAATTAATTGGGGCCTATAACAAGGGCATCAAAACGGTTTTTGTTCCTCAAGCTAATCAAGAAGATTTGGAAGATGTACCAAAAATTATTTTAGATAATATGGAAATTGTATTAGTAAATAACTTTGACGAAGTGTATACAAAATTATTTAAGTAATATATAATGTTAATAAGGATGTGGTGTTTTGAATACGTTAGAAATAGGTCAAAATATTAGCGTTTTGCAAGTTTATAATGAAATTGATGTGATTGTTAACAAAGTGACTAATGATACTAGAAAAATAGATTTAAATGATTGTTATGTTGGTATTAAAGGTGAAAAAAAAGATGGAAATCTTTTATATATGGAAGCTTTTTTAAAAGGAGCATCGTTAGTAGTTTTAGATAGTTTTGAAGAAACGGAAGAAGTACTTAATTATTTAAAAGAAAATAATAAAATGATTATTTTAGTGCAAGATTCAATTGAAGCTTTAGGAGAAATTGCTAAGTTAAAACGTAATGGTTTTAAAAATCCAGTGGTTGCTATTACAGGAAGTGCTGGGAAAACTAGTACTAAAGATATGGTTTATAGTGTTTTAAATGAAAAATATAATGCTCATAAAACGATTGGTAATCAAAATAATCATATAGGTTTACCTTTATCGATTTTATCTTTGGAAGAAAAAAATGAAATTATGGTTTTAGAAATGGGAATGAATCATAGGGGAGAAATTGCTTACTTAACTAGTATTGCTCAACCTGATGTAGCGATTATTACGAATGTTGGAACGGCCCATATTGGTAATTTGGGAAGTAGAGAAAATATTTTAAAAGCTAAATTGGAAATACTTGAGGGATTAAAACCAGATGGATTGGTAATTATTAATAATGATAATGATTTATTGCATGAATGGTATTTAGAAAATAAAAATAAATATAACATTATAACGGTTGGATTTAAAAATGCTTCTTTATATATGGCTGATAATATTCAAGAATTAGAACAGGGAAGTACATTTACTTGCATGAATGAAGAATTTAGAGTACCAGTTGGAGGAGAACATTTTGTTTATAATGCTTTAGTAGCTATTGCAGTTGGAGAATATTTTCAAGTACCGATTGAAGACATTAAAAAAGGTATTTTGAATTTTGAACTTAGTAGTAATCGTATGAGTATTAAGGAATTGCCAAATCAAATAATGATTATTGATGATTCTTATAATGCTAATTATGATTCAATGAGTTATGCTATTAAATATTTAGGTAGTTTAGAAGGTCGAAATATTGCTATTTTAGGTTCTATGATGGAACTTGGAAGCTATTCTAAAGAATTACATGAAAATATTGGTAAATTAATTAGTCAGGAAAATATTGATTTATTAATAACGGTTGGAAATGATGCTAAGTATATCAATGAAGCAGCACATAAAGCAGGTATGGATATTGATAAAATTAAACATTTTGTCAATAATCAAGAAGTCATTACTTATATTAATGCTTTGAAACAGCCAGGGGATAATATTTTAATTAAAGCCAGTAATTCACTTCATTTTAAGGAAATTGTAGAGGGTATAAATTAATTTGTAAACTAGTGTCTATTTACTAGTTTTTTCTTTTTTTAAGTAAACTTTTTTTGTATAATGAGAGAGTAGCGTGCAAGGAGGTTATTATGGAAGCGTGGAGAAATTTTAAAAATGGTAAATGGAATGAAGTGATAGATGTAGATAATTTTATTCAATTAAATTATCAAAATTATGATGGTGATGATAGTTTTTTAGAAAGTGTTAGTTTAAAGACCAAAAATGTTTGGCAAAAATGTGAAGAATTATTAAAAGAAGAGCTTAAAAAACATGTTTTAGATATTGATACGAAAACTATTTCTGGCATTAATGCTTATAAACCAGGATATATAGATCGAGAAAATGAAGTGATTGTTGGTTTACAAACTGATGAAGCATTAAAAAGAATTGTTAATCCTTTTGGGGGACTTAGAATGGTTAAAAGCGAGTTAGCAGCTTATAACTATGAATTGGATCCTAAATTTTTAGAAGTTTTTAAATATCGTAAAACTCATAATGATGGTGTGTTTGATGCTTATACTAAAGATATTAAAGTGGCTCGCCATGTAGGTTTATTAACGGGGTTACCTGATGCTTATGGACGTGGTAGAATCATTGGCGATTATCGACGTGTAGCTTTATATGGTATTGATTATTTATTAAAAGAAAAGAAAAATGATTGGGAAAATGTTTTTGTAGGAGAAATGGATGCAGATTTAATTCAACTACGTGAAGAAATTGCAATGCAATATAAAGCTTTAGAAGAAATGAAAGATATGGCTCTTAGCTATGGATTTGATATTTCTTGTCCAGCTACAAATGCCAAAGAAGCTATTCAATGGACTTATTTTGCTTATTTAGCAGCTGTAAAAGAAAATAATGGAGCAGCGATGAGTTTGGGAAGAGTTGATGCTTTCTTTGATATTTATATTGAAAGAGATCTTGAAGAAGGTTTGATAACGGAAGAAGAAGCACAAGAATTAATTGATCAATTTGTCATTAAATTAAGACTAGTAAGACATTTAAGAACGCCAGAATATGATGAATTGTTTTCAGGAGATCCAACTTGGGTTACTTGCTCAATTGGGGGAATTAATTTAGATAATAAATCAATGGTAACTAAATCTAGTTATCGTATAATTCATACACTTACTAATTTGGAACCATCTCCAGAACCTAATTTAACAGTACTATGGAGTGAAAAACTACCAGAAAATTTTAAAAAATATTGTGCAAAAATGAGTATTTTAACAGATTCAATTCAATATGAAAATGATGATGTGATGCGTCCTATATATGGAGAAGATTATGCTATTGCTTGTTGTGTTTCGGCGATGCGAATTGGTAAAGATATGCAATATTTTGGGGCTCGTACAAATTTAGCTAAAGCATTACTTTATGCCATTAATGGTGGCGTTGATGAAATGACTAATATAAAAGTATTAGATGTACCAAAAATGGATGATGAAATTCTTGATTATGAAAAAGTTAAAGATGCTTATTTTAAAACTTTAGAGAAAGTGGCTGGTATTTATGCTAATGCGATGAATATTATTCACTATATGCATGATAAATATGCTTATGAAGCTAGTCAAATGGCTTTACATGATACAAATGTAAGAAGATTAATGGCTTATGGAGTGGCAGGATTATCAGTGGTAGTGGATAGCTTATCGGCGATTAAATATGCTCAAGTTAAACCAATTAGAAATGAAGAAGGAATTGCTGTTGATTTTGAAGTAACAGGAGATTTTCCTAAATATGGTAATGATGATGATCGTGTTGATAGTATTGCTTTATTAGTTTTAGATAAGTTTTATCATGAATTATTAAAACATAAGCCAATTAGAAATGCGAAAGTGACACTTTCAGTTTTAACTATAACATCAAATGTTGTTTACGGTAAAAAGACAGGTACTACACCGGATGGACGTAAAAAAGGTATGCCTTTTGCTCCAGGTGCTAACCCAATGCATGGCAGAGATAAGAGTGGAGCTTTAGCAAGTTTGAATTCTGTGGCTAAAATTCCTTATAAAGATTGTTGCCAAGATGGAATTTCTAATACATTTTCTATTGTGCCAACTAGCTTAGGAAAAACTTTAGAAGAAAGAGTTACTAATTTAGTTAATGTGTTAGATGGTTATTTTATTCAAGGTGCACATCATTTGAATGTCAATGTGTTAACAAGAGAAACTTTAATTGATGCTATGAATAATCCAGATAAATATCCTTTATTAACTATTAGAGTTTCTGGTTATGCGGTTAGATTTAATCGTCTTACTAGAGTACAACAAGAAGAAGTAATTAGTAGGACTTTCCATGATAAATTATAATCAATTAGGCAGTATTAATTCTGTTGAAACTTTTGGACTTTTGGATGGTCCAGGGATTAGATATGTAATATTTTTAAATGGTTGTCAATTGCGATGCAAGTTTTGCCATAATCCGGAAATGTTTAAAATGGGAGAATATAATACAACTGTAGAAGAAGTGGTAAAAAAAATAAAAAGGTATAAGTCATATTTTAAAAATGGTGGTGGAGTTACTTTATCAGGGGGTGAACCACTTTTACAAATTGATTTTATATGTGAATTATGCAAGGCTTTAAAAAAAGAAAATATTCATATCGCTTTAGATACTGCTGGAGTGGGAATTGGTCGATATACGGAAATTTTAGAATTAGTAGATTTAATATTACTCGATATTAAACATTTAACTCAAGAAGGATATCAAGATATTACGGGACATTCAATAGATGAGTTTTTAAAATTTGTAGAGGTTTTAAAACAAAGCGAAAAAGATATTTGGATTAGACAAGTAGTGGTGCCTGGTGTTCATGATAATCCAGAATATATGGAGATGCTAAAAGATTATTTGCAAACATTTAAACATATTAAAAGAGTTGAATTTTTACCATATCATAAAATGGGAGATAGTAAATATGAGAAATTAAATATTCCTAATCCTTATAAAGATAAATCAGCGATGGATGCTAAACGATGTGAAGAATTATATAATCAATATATTAAAGATAATCTAACTTTTTAGTTGGATTTTTTTTTATTATTTTGTTAATATAAATGTGTAATAACTGGGAAAAATTAATTCAGTATGATGAATCCAGAAATAATAAATTTAAATAATTAAGGAGATTAAAAGTGAATAAGTTAATGATTAAAATTGATGATAATGTTTTTATAGATAATAGTTTAAAAGAGTACTTGATTAATTTAGACGGAGTTTTAAATTGTATAGTATCACCGAGTGATGGAAAAGTATATGTTGATTATGAATCTTCAATTATTCCTGTAAAGGTTTTAAAATTAGAAATCTTATATTATTTAGATGCTTTAAAAGTGCCATCAATTCTTGCGTTTTCTAAGTATACTAAAGAAAAAACAAAACAAGGTATTATTGTAATTAAAGACATTTGTTGTGAGTATTGTCTTAAAAGTTTTATTAGTGATTTATTGGATAAAGATGAAATAATAAGTGTTGATACTGATTTTGATCATCATAATATGTTTAATGTTAGTGTCTTTATAACTTATAAAGAAAACGAGATAGATAAAACGTGGTTAAAAAGCTTAGATAAAAATTATTATAGTTTAAAGAAGTAGATTTTTTATCAAAAATTTAGTAGAATGGAAATGTTGGAGTTGATTTTATGCGTTTAGAATTTAAATTAAAATATAAAGATAGTAATTCAATGGGAAGAATTGGAGAAATTGCTTATAATGGAAAAACTTATGAAACACCGATGTTTATGCCAGTAGGTACTAATGCAACAGTTAAAACTTTGGCACCAGAAGAACTAGTAAGTGTAGGTTCAGGGATTGTATTAGCTAATACTTATCATTTATGGCAAAGACCAGGAGAAGACATTGTTAAAGAAGCGGGAGGATTACATAGTTTTATGAATTATTATGGGCCTATTCTTACTGATTCTGGTGGATTTCAAGTATTTTCTTTAGCTAAACCGAAAGATATTAATGAAGAAGGAGTTAAATTTAAGAATCATTTAAATGGTGATAGTTTGTTTTTGACACCAGAGAAATCAATTGAAATTCAAACAAAACTTGGTAGTGATATTATGATGAGTTTTGATGAATGTGTGAAATGGCCAAGTACTCATGAATATATGGAACAAAGTGTGGAAAGAACTTTAAGATGGGCCAAAAGAGGAAAAGATGTTAAACAGGATAATGATCAACTTTTATTTGGAATTGTTCAAGGCGGAGAATATCCTGATATTAGAAAACATTGTTGTGAAGAATTAGTTAAGATGGATTTTGATGGATATTCAATAGGTGGTACAAGTGTTGGTGAAGATAAACCTACGATGTATAAAATGGTTGAGTATTCGACTCCTTATTTGCCTGAAGACAAATTAAGATACTTGATGGGAGTTGGAGATCCAATCGATTTAATTGAAAATTCTATGCGTGGAGTAGATATATTTGATTGTGTTAGTCCTACAAGATTAGCAAGACATGGTCATGCTTATACGAAATATGGTAAGATTAATATTAAAAATAGTAAATATAAAACTGATTTTAGTCCTTTAGATGAATGTGATTGTTATACTTGTAAAAATTATACTAAAGCATATATTAGACATTTAATAACAGCTAATGAAACTTTTGGAGCTAGACTTTTATCAATTCATAATATTTATTTTTTACATAGTTTGATGAAGGATATTAGAAAAAATATTAAAGATGGGACTATGATAGAATTTAGAGAGCAATTTAAAAAAGACTATTATGGAGAATAAAAATGAATAGATGGATGATTAGTGGAACGATAATAATTGTAGTGGGTATTATGTTGGGGGTAACTTATTTTAAAGTTATTACTATTCATAATAATAAATTATTATTAGTTGAAAGCGAATATATTATTGAAGCTTCTAAACGTTGTTTAAATGAAAAAAAATGTAATGAAGATAAGATTACATTGAAAACTTTATATGATTTAAATTATTTAGATAAACAAGTTAATTTAGTAACTAAAGAATATTATAATGAAAATTCGTATGTTATTAATAATAATGGTGTTTATGAGTTTGTGGCTTTATAAATCTTAGTAAATTTAGTTTTTATTAAGATTTTTTTTATTGATTCCAAACATTCCTCCTAGAACACTGGAAATAATTAAAATTAGGTAATAAATAATAGTAGGAAGATTAAAAAGAGTACGCGATGTAATTAAATTAAGAAGTAGAAGAATTAATAGAAATATTCCGCTTATTTTAAGACCTGCAAGATAGCCTTTAGCAGGAGCAAGTTTACCCATTTTATAACCAAAAATAAAGAATAGAGATAGATTAAAGATAAATAGTATTAAGTTAGTAATAGTGGAGTTAATGCCTAAGAGATTTAGAATACTGCAAATTATAATAATTAAAAGAATAAAAAGCGTATAGAAACCCGCAAATTTTAATATATTTTTCAAAATATCACCTAATTAAATATATGTGATGTTTAAAAAGTTATGCTTTTTTCCATAATATTAATGGTGATTATATGGAACTTTTGACAGTTCTTTTTAGAACAATCTTCTT
>CAKOMU010000006.1 GCA_934096755.1 uncultured Bacilli bacterium | reverse complement strand
CATCATAAGTAGGCCAAGAACCTTCACAAATTGGTGTAAAGCCTAACATTTCATTTAATTCTTCAGTAATATGAGGAGCAATTGGATTTAATAATGTTAATAACAGTCTATAATCTTTTGTTGTAATACTTGGTAATTCTTCCATTTTATTAAGAAGAATCATTAAAGTCGATACTGCTGTATTATATTGAATATTTAAAATGTCATGATTTACTTTTTTTATACTTTGATGAATTAATGTTTCCAATTCTTTAGTATATTCATCTTTCTTTTCTACTTTATCTTTTAAACGAATAATACGATCAATAAAACGTTTACAACCCTTTAAAGAATCGGTACTCCAAGGTGCATCTTGTTCATAATCTCCCATAAACATTTCATAAACACGTAATGTATCGGCTCCATATTCTTCCACAATATCATCTGGATTAATAACATTACCTTTACTTTTACTCATCTTTTGATTATCACTACCAAGTACCATACCATGACTTACTCTAGTCCAAATCATTTCTTTATGAGGAACTAGACCAATATTATATAAAAATTGTACCCAAAACCTTGCATATAATAAGTGTCGAGCTGTATGTTCCATTCCCCCATTATACCAATCTACACGACGCCAGTATTTCATTGCATCCATACTCGCAAATTCTTTTGGGTTATGAGCATCCATAAATCTTAAGAAATACCAACTTGATCCAGCCCAATTTGGCATAGTATCAGTTTCTCTTTTTGCTGGTTTACCACACTTAGGACAAGTCGTATTCACCCAATCAGTAATTTTAGCAAGGGGACTTTCTCCATCATCAGTTGGTTCATATTCAGCAACATCAGGAAGTAACAATGGTAAATCTTCTTCATTCATTGGTACCCAACCACAATCTTCGCATTTAACCATAGGAATAGGTTCTCCCCAAAATCTTTGTCTTGAAAATACCCAATCTCGCATTTTATAATTAACTTTTCTTTTACCACACTTGTTTTCTTCTAACCAATCAAGCATTTTATTAATAGCATCTTCTTTGTTAAGACCATCCAATATACCAGAATTAATATGAACACCATCTCCAGTATAAGCCTTAGTCATGTCATTATCACCATCTATCACTGGCACAATTTCCAAATTAAATTTTTGAGCAAATTCAAAGTCTCTTTCATCATGGGCAGGAACTGCCATAATAGCACCTGTACCATAACTAGCCAAAACATAATCACTAATCCATATAGGTATTTTTTTACCATTGACAGGATTAATCGCATAAGAACCGGTAAACACTCCAGTTTTCTCTTTATTTAATTCAGTTCTTTCCATGTCATTTTTTAATTTACATTTTTCAATATAATCATTGACAGCATCTATACAATCTTTGGTAGTTATACTAGACACTAATTTATGTTCAGGAGCCATTACACAGTAAGTTACGCCAAATAAAGTATCACATCTTGTTGTAAATACTGTAAATTCATAATCACTATCTGCGACTTTAAAATTAACTTCAGCTCCTACCGATTTACCAATCCAATTAATTTGTCCCAATTTGACCTTAGCAGCAAAATTAGTATCATCTAATCCCTGCAATAAATCTTCCGCATAGTCACTCATTCTAAGCATCCATTGGCTTTTTTCTTTTTGTAAAACTTTAGTTCCACATCTTTCACATACGCCACCAGCAGCATCTTCATTAGACAACACTGATTTACACTTTGGACACCAATTTACAGGAACCTTATCCTTATAAGCCATATCATGTTTAACAAATTGCAAAAATTGCCATTGTGTCCATTTATAATATTCTGGATCAGTCGTACTAAATTCTCTCGACCAATCAAACGAAAAACCTAAATCTTGCATTTGTCTTTTAAAATTAGCAATATTAATCTTTGTCGCTTCCTTAGGATGAACATGATTTTTAATTGCATATTGTTCTGCTGGAGCTCCAAATGCATCCCAACCCATTGGATACATGACATTATATCCTTGCAATCTTTTCATTCTAGCAATTGCATCTTGCGCTGTATAACTTCGTACATGTCCAACATGCAATCCAGCTCCTGATGGATATGGAAATTCTACTAACACATAGTATGGTTCTTTCTCACTACCATTAATAGCTTTAAAACTTTCTTTTTCTCGCCAATAATTTTGCCACTTTTTTTCAACTTCTTTATGATTATACATCTTTCTTCCACCCTTTCTTTACAAATATTTTTCCTAGTATTTCATACAAAGAATAAATCAAACCAAATAATAACACAAATCCTAATAACATTCGAAAACTTAAACTCCACGGTATTAAATAAATAATTACAAACACTAATCCAATAATAAAAGCATTGATTAGAGAAAGTAATAAAAACGAAATGTTTAAATTCATTTTATTAATATCTAAGTTAAATTTTGGAATAATATAAGAAAATCCTATATATTCTTCTATTTTCTTTTGTCGTTTTTTCTTCTTTTGTTTTTTAATTGAATTATATCCATAGTTATAGATCAAGAAATAATTAACTAAAAACACTACAATAAAGACTCCTATCCCCCACCAAAATACATTCTCTAAATCATTCATATTCCTCCAAATAAAAAGGTCGTACCCAAAGGACGAGCCTAGCCCGTGGTACCACCTTATTTTTCTACTTTTAATTGATACGGAAATTACCCCAAATACATCCAAAAGCAAGTTCAAACCTGTTTGTTTATTAGTTTCCATCAGCCACTAACTTTCTATAAAACCAACAAATTCTACTACTCTTTTTTCCTCTGTATGTCTAGTATTATATTAAATTTCAGCAATATATTCAAGTAGTTTAATAAACATTCTTACAAATCTTTTATCCAATCCCTTTAATTTTTTTATTTGAATTCTCTTTAATTTAACATCTATATCACTAAAAAATATTTGAGCTATTTTCTCTTTTAATTTAGTCGTAATCTTTAAGTCCGTAATAATCGAATTAATATCTTCATTAATAATCCGGACAGCATTAATTTCAATATCTTTCCCTTTACAATTGACAGTCATTTGTTTAGTTGTATCAACGTTTTTAATAGAGACAACAAAATCATTTTCATCTTCATAGTAATCAAACATCAATACATTTTTATCACCATTTAAATAAACTTCCACATTATCTGCTTTTCGAGTATTTCTAAATCTTATTTTGTAGTTTCTATTTTTAGGAACAATCCCCGTTTTTCCCTCAATAGGATGAATTATAACAGTATAATTATTTTGCATATAATTATAATCAATCGCTGTCACAATAAAATTACCATCTTTATAACTATTAGTTATACCATCATCTTCATATAATTTATAGACATTACTTTTACCCGGAAAAATATTAATTTCCATATCACTTGGAGGATTAATATCATTGATTTGCTCTTGTAAATTAGCTAATGGAATAATACCACCTTCTTGAGCAAATATAGGATATTCATCTTCTTTATAAAAAGCAACATATCTCTTATCTCCCACAAACTTTTTCCCAGTTTTAAAATCATACCAAATACCTTTAGGTAAATAAATTCTTTCAATCGATCTATTCATTGTCACATCTTTTGGTTTAGTAATCGGGGCAATAAACAACTCTTTACCAAAATAATATTCATTGCGATAATTTGGTTCATCATAAATTTCAGGATAACTATAATAAATCGGTTGAATCAATGGTTTTCCCATTTTGCTGTAATTAACCCCTTCAGTATATATATAGGGAATCAATCTTTGTCTTAAAAGAGCATATTCTCTAGCAATCGTAAAAGTTTTAACATCCCAACTCCAAGGTTCTCTTTTATAATATACACCTCTTTTGGCACTAAATCTAAAAATAGGATTAAAACACGAAAATTGAATATATCTTATATATAATTCACTATCTTCGATACCATCTTTAAATCCACCGACATCATGACTCCACCAAGTAACGCCCTTATTCGCCGCCATCGAATTATAAAATGGCAAAAACTTCAATGTATCCCAAGAAACAATTGTTTCCCCAGAATAAAGAATTCCAGCTCGATGAGGAGCCACTAAAGGACTTCTAGTTAAAACTAACTCTCTTTTTTGATACTTTTTAAAAGAAGCATTGTAATAATAATCTAAAGCCTGTAATCCCAACAAATCTTTCTTATAATCCAACCAATAAACATCAATTCCCAATTCTATCAAAGGATCGATTAAATGTCTAATATAGCTAATCATAAATTTGGGATTAAAAACATTAAACGGAATAGTGATATTATCAACAATATTTAGCTCGCTAGCAATATTAAAATATCGATCTTCTTCTTTACGTATTCCTTCAACTGGATCAAAATTTAACCCAATTTTTACTCCCATTTCATGTATTGTATTTACAAATTTTTGTGGTTCAGGAAATAATTCTCTATTAAAAGAAAATCCTGTTTTATATAAGTTATAATCATTTTTGTCTTTTATGTGCCAAAATTCACTCAATAACAAAACAGAAATAGGTATTTGATGTTTCAAAAAAGTATTTATCAGTAATACTGTATCATCATAATTATAAATCTTATCTCTATTCCACCAAATACCTAAAGCATATCTTGGAATCATCAAAGGATAACCAGTTAAAGTATAATAATCTCTTAAGCATAATCCAAAATCTCTTTTATACATGAACAAATATACATCCACTTTATTAGGATCTGGAGTTTGCAAAAAACCATTTTCATCTATTTCCAGATTACTAGAATCATCTATAGAAACAAAACCATCGGTTGAATAAAGCCCTTTATCTAAATTGACTTTTCCATGATAATCATCTAGACTAATTGCTCCACCTCGAAAATTTCTAGCTTCTACATGGCCATAAAACCACATTTTATCAGTATTAATCAAATTGACTTTTAAATAGCTATCTGGAGCAAATTTAGGACCTAAAAATGGTTTGTTTTTTAAATATTGTAACATAAAATAGTTAGTAGTTATTACCAAATATTTTTCATCTTGTTCTACTTTAAAGTTAGGTAAATTAAATTTTCTATTTTCTACTAACGTCGTCAATCTGTCACTAAAATTTCCACTGGGATTATACTCTAATCTTATCAATCTTTCACTAAGTACAGTAATTCGATAATTTGTTCCCTGAAAAACTGCTCTTTCATCTGCTTTGCACTTTATAACTTCAGGAACCAATCTTTTACCATCATCCACTAGTCATTCACCCTATCTTTACTAATTTTGATATTTTTCTTTTATTTCTTTCTTAAATTCATCACTTTCAAAATAATCTATTTTCATTGCTTCTTTTACTAAACGTAAAGTTTGTGCTGCCTTACTTTGTGCCTTTTGAGTACCAGATTTTAATATCTCATAAACTTCTTCAATATGGTTCATATAATATTCTCTTTTTTCTCTAATCGGTGCTAAGTGATCTTGTAACACATCATTTAAAAATTTCTTAATAACCATATCTCCTAAACCACCACGTTTATAATGATCTTTTAATTCATCTAGATTGTGATATTCTGGTAAATATTTTGCAAAATCTTCTTCAGTTGCAAAAACATCTAAATAAGTAAATACTACATTACCTTCTACTTTACCAGGATCAGTTACTTTAATGTGATCAGGATCAGTATACATACTCATAACCTTTTTCTTAATATCTTCTGGACTGTCAGCCAAATAGATACAATTACCTAAAGATTTACTCATTTTGGCTTTACCATCAATACCAGGTAATCTTTGTTCTAATAAATTATCTGGAATTACTGCTTCACATTCAACTAAGACATCTGTATTATAAACATGATTAAAACTTCTTACAATTTCTCTTGTTTGTTCAATCATTGGCAATTGATCGACGCCAACTGGAACACAATTTGCTTGAAAAGCCGTAATATCAGCGGCTTGACTAATAGGATAATTTAAAAAACCAACAGGAATACTTTTTTCAAATCCCTTTTGAATAATTTCACTTTTGACTGTAGGATTTCTTTGTAATCTACTAAGTGTCACTAAATTCATGTAATAAAAAGCTAGTTCCGTAAGTTCACTTACTTGAGATTGCACAAAAATTGTTGAAACACTTGGATCAATTCCCACTGCTAAATAATCTAACGCCACTTCAATAACATTATCTCTTACTTTTTTTGGATTATCAAAATTATCCGTCAACGCTTGAGCATCAGCAATCATAATATACACTTCATCATAATCACCACAGTTTTGTAATTTTACTCTATTTTTTAAAGATCCAACATAATGTCCAACATGTAATCGGCCTGTTGGTCTATCACCGGTTAAAATAATATTTGCCATATAATATCACCTTCTTTACAATTATAACATGTAAATAAAAGAAAAACTATTGTAAATTCTTATAATTTGTTATAATAAACTTATATAGGAGATGATTTAAATTATGAATTATGAAACAGATTCACGGAAGATTCAACCAGGTCAAACCTTCGTTGCAATAAAAGGACATACAGTTGATGGCCATGACTTTATTGATTCAGCTATTAAAAATGGTGCTAGTAAAGTTGTCGCTGAAAAAAATGTTTTATGCGAAGTACCAGTAGAAGTTGTATCTAATACAGAAGAATACTTAAAACACGCTTTGAAAGAAGAATGTGCCAAAGAATTCGATGATTTACATATTATAGGCATAACTGGCACAAATGGTAAAACTACTACTGCATATCTCTTATATCAGTTACTTAACCAATTAGAGAATAAAACAGCATACATTGGCACACTTGGTTACATATCGCCCGATGAAAACATTATAACTGATAACACAACACCAGATATATTGACTATTTATAAACTGCTTTTGAAAGCTAAAGAACACAAATGCCACACTGTTGTCATGGAAGTTAGTTCACATGCTCTATCTTATGAAAGAATTTACGGTCTTAAATTAGATATCGCTGCTTTTACTAACCTAACAGAAGATCATTTAGACTACCATAAAACCATGGAAAATTACTTAGCAGCTAAATTAAAAATTATCGATTATTTAAAAGAAGATGGCAAGATGATTCTAAATGGTGATGATCCTTATGCTCGCTATTTTAACGACAGAAAAAAAGACAGTATAACTTTAGGTTTTGATCAAAAATTTAATTATTATATTGAAAATACCAACATTTCTCCAGCAGAAACAAATATAGATTTTAAATATGAAAATAAAGAATACACTGTCACAACTCATTTGACTAGTAAATTTAATGTCTATAATTATATGACCGCTTTAGCAGTTTTACATTGTTTAGGCTACGACATTGACAAAATAATAACTACTACTAAAATTATTAAAGCACCAAAAGGTCGTTGTGAAACCCATAAAGTAAATAATGGATATGCAGTTATAGATTATGCTCATACTCCTGATGCTGAAGAAAAAGTAATAAAAGCCTATAAAGATTTAGCTAAAAACCGTATTATTACTATTATTGGCTGTGGTGGTGACCGTGATCCAATTAAAAGACCTATTATGGGAAATATTGCCACTAATTTAAGTGATTATGTCATTTTTACTACAGACAATCCTAGAACTGAAGACCCTAATAAAATCATGCAAGATATATTATCATCAGTTGCTACAAATAATTACGAAGTTATAATGGATCGCAAAGAAGCCATTAAAACTGGTATTGAAATGTTAGAACCTGAAGACATTTTATTAATACTTGGGAAAGGTCATGAAGATTACCAAATAATAGGACACACCAAAATTCACTTAGATGATGCTGAAGAAGTAGAAAAATGGAAACAAAATCATGAAAAAATTGAGAGTTAAATAATTAACTCCCAATTTTTTTATTTATGTTTTTTTTGATATAAAACATCTTTAACTATATTGAATGTCCCAAATACTAATAGAATACCAACAACTATTAATAAATTCTTAACGAGAATAGAAGATTCAATAGAAATCAAACACTCTTTAAATAAATTAATTGTATAACTCATCGGCAATATACCATGTAAGAATCTAAATCCTTTAGTAACAGTTTCAATAGGGAATGTACCACCAGCAGCTGCAAGTTGTAACACTAATAGGATTAAAGCTAAGAATTTACCAACATCTTTAAAATTAACAATTAAGAATTCCATAATAGCCATAAATGTATTAGCCACTAAAATCAAGGATAGATAATATAAGAAATAATTAGTAACCGTAAAGTCTAAGAAACAATTTAGTAAAATTCCTAATATGATTGCTGACAAAGTAGTCAAACCATGATAACACAAAGTTCTTTGTAAATGATTTTCATTACTTATAGATAATTTTGGAAATCTTTCTTCTTTATCATAGTAAAGAACAATAAACATCATCAAAGCCCCAACCCATAAAGCAATAGAAATGAAGAATGGTGAAAACGCTGTTCCGTAACTAGAAATTTCATTTACAGCTTCAGTATCAACTCGTACAGGATTTTCACTATATGCTTTTAAATCATCTAATACGGTCAATTCCTCTTTAGTTTCTTTAATATTTTTATCTAATTATTTTTTAGCACTTACCACACTAGTATTTAAAGTATTAACACCTTTATTAACTTCACTAGCACCACTTGTCAACTCTTTTAAAGCCGTACTAACTTGAGAACTAGCAGTATTTAAAGATTGTAACCCACTATTAACAGTTCCCATACCGGCAAAAATCTTATTAGAGCCTGTTTGAATATTATTAATAGCAGTATTTAAAGTATTAACTTGATCAGCCACACTACTAAATGATTGAACAGTTTTATTTAAAACTGTTACATTACTTGTTATAGCAGTACCAGATTTACTAATGGAACTACCACTAGTTTTCAACTTGTCAAACGAATTACCATTTAATAACGAAACAGCGGTTTTATATAATTCATCTTCAGTATTTCCATTTTGTTCATAAATTTGTTTAATAGCTAAAGCAGCATTTTTACTAAAATCTAAAGTATTATTAACATTTTCCACATAATCAGTAAGATTATTATTAAATTTTGTCATACTATTATCTAAATTATTTACACTAACTACTAAAGTACTAATATTTTGACCAATATTTTCTAATTGTTTAGTAGAAGCTGCTAAATTATTAATACCATCATTTAAAGAATTAAAATTAGTATATAATGTACTATTACCTTTAACTACAGCTTTTAAACTATCATTAAAAGTAGCATATTTAGTATTCAAAGTTGATAAACCACTGCTAACTTGTTTTGTTCCATTCCCTAAAGTTGTAACACCATCTTGTAATTTTCCAAGTCCATTACTTATAGTGTCTAAACTAGTTGGCACTTGATTTAATTTATCAGTCAAGTTACCATCTATTTCTGCGTTAATTTGATTATCTAACGTAAGTTCCACAGTAGTAATTATTTTATCAATTATTTGACTCGCTAAATAATTAGACTTTTGATTAGGCGAATATGTTATAGTTGGGTGTTTTTTGTCTTTGCTTCCAGCACTTTCCATACTAGCACTAAAATCTTTAGGAATAGTTATCACAGCATAGTAAGTTTTATCATATAAACCATCATTCGCTGTTGTACTATCAACTACATCTAATTTTAATGTATTTTTATCTTTAAGAGTGTTAACTAATACATTTCCTTTATTACCTTCATCTTCATTTACAATTGCCACTGGTAAATTATCTAAATTTCCTTTTCCATAAGGATTCCAATATGCTTTTAAATAAAAGAAACTATACATAAAAGGAATAATTAAAACTGCTAAAATGACAATATATGAAAACCATTTATTATTTGTTTTATCTTTTTTCATAACTAAATACCTCCCTTAATTAACAATCCATTCATTAATATATTTTTTATTTCCTGTATTATCTTTTCATTATTTATTTCTCCTTCATATTCAAACATTAAGGAAAAAATCATTTTATAAATTATAAATGCAGTTAACTTTGAATCACAATTTCTAATATTTTTTTTGGCTATTTCTTCTTTAAGTCTTTCTTCAATAAAATTTATAATTTTTTGTTCATAAACTTGAAAAAAATTATTATCATCAATAGTATTTTCTTTTCGTTCTTTTATCAAAGTATTTAACAATTCATTTTGTTTACTTAAAGATAATAATAAATTTATATTATCCGTAATTGTATCAACATAAGCCTCATTTTTATTATCATTATGTACAATTTGATTTTTAATATTGTCTAGCTCCTCATTAATAAAATAACAAAATAATTCTCTTTTATCTTTAAAATAATGATAAATAGTTTTTTTAGTAACATTGGCTTTTTTAGCTATTTCTTCCATAGACACTTTTCTAAAACCATATTTACTAAATAATTCACGAGCAACATTAATTACATCATTACATTTAGCCATTTTCCCTCCTATACCGATACACTGTTTCCGTATACCGGTATATAATATACACTTTATATCGACTTTTGTCAACAAAAATTTTATAGATTAATTAATTTTTTTTGGTTACACTTATTATTTATAAAATTGTGCTAGATAAAACCGTCACCTTTATTTGGTAATAATACCTTCCTTGCTACTGACGTGAGAACGCAAAAAAACTCATGACTTTCATCATGAGTTAACTACCTCTGGAGCAGGTGATGAGAATCGAACTCACGTCAGTAGCTTGGAAGGCTATTATTCTACCATTAAACTACACCTGCATCACATTGACATGATCAATTATAGCACAATTTTATAAATAATAGCAACCTTTTTCTTAAAAAAAATTAATTTTTCTTTATTTTTTAATTACAATAACTAAAATAATATGAAAAAATACTCCTAACTGCAAGCATTACAGATCTTAGAATTCATCACATCAATAATATCATCAAATATGGCAAACCATTTTATTTGTACACAATACCTATCTTTTTCATATTTTGGATTATATTGTAAATTTTTAGCTTTTGCTTGACAAAACAAATTACCAAAATGAACACCAGACGATTGTATATTGTTTCTTTTCATAAGAATTGTTTTAATATCGTTACTATTTATAAACAGAAAATCTTGTTCTTCACCATAAATGATTCCATCGATTGGCACCAACGAATTTGTCCCTTTAAGTACAAAACGATCAATAGCTTTTGCTAACAAATTCTCTTGATTAAAATAATAATTAATTTCTGCAATATCGTTTGCATGTTTTGTTTTATATTCTTCAGTTCCTATTCTCACCTTTCCACTACCATTCGTAGTACCATCGGCATAATGAAACAACAAATATTTCTCAATCACTTGTTTTGGCACTTTATTTTCTATTAAAAAATGAATAAAATACGATATTCCTTCACTATGCACCGAATTATGATGTCCCATCTTAATACTAATTCTTTTCATAATACCATTTATCATAATTACAATATCATATTTCTTTTGCGATTTATCCACCCAACACTTAATGTAAGCATTAAAATCAACATAGTGATATAGCTCTATTATCATCTCCAAGTAATTAGGATAAAGCCATTTTACTTTTTTATTATTTAAATATTGAGCTATTTTTTCTTCATTTATAAAACCTTTCTTTAACATGACACCTCTTTTCCCCTGATACAAAAATATATTATCATAAAACAAAAAAATTTAGAACTAATTATAGCCTAAATTTACTTTTTATCTTTCACTTTTCTAAAAATTTCAAATTTTGGAAAAGCATTTTTAATTCTACGATATAACACCGTATTATCTTGAAACCATTTTTCAATATATTTTTTTATTTTCTCTGTATTATCTTTTTTTTCTGCTTTAATGGTACCTTTAATTTTAAACAATATATATGTAGAAACAATATTATCAGCTATAAAGATCGTGATTAAAACTGCACAAACAGCTATTAAACCAGTCACAGATAATTTATCTACCATACTCATCACAACAGGGTGTATTCCATAAATAATGCACAAAGCCAAAAGGCCAAATGGTAACATCGTTTCTAAACAAATTCGTCCATTAATATTAAATTTTTTATTAGAATAATCCCACCATCTTACATTGTATATTTTTTCCATAAAATAACTAGTAAAATATTCTAAAACTGAACAAATTAAAATCGCTTTTAAAAAAACGCCTAATACATCACTTGTATTTTTTCCAACAGTCAATAGTATTGTCAAAACTCCCCAACCATAAATAGGACAATAAGGTCCAATTAAAAAACCTCTATTTACAAACTTTTTTTTGTTCCACAAACTAACTAGAACTTCCATTGTCCAACCTAAAAAGGCATAAATCATAAAATACAAAAAATATTTACATACAACTATCATAATACCACCATAAAAATTATAACATAAATATTTGTGGAACTAAATAATCTTTTTAATATTTATTAGTTGTTATAAATATTTCTTCCATTCCTTAATTTGAAATTCCAACACATCCAATAATTCTGTTGCAAATTTCTTAACTTTTTCATCTTCTAACTCTTTATTTAAAATCATTTCTAAGTTTAAAATCCCCTTATTTGTACCTTCTATCAACATTTTTACAATTTTACTATCATTACCATTTAACAAAGATAAATTTGTATACATTTCATTAAATGTTTTAACAAAAATATTAATTTCTTTAGATTCTTGACCTAATTCTTGCAAATATTTTCCCACATCATTTTTAACAACTAAATATTTTTTCTTTGCATCAACTAAAGTTTTACTCAAAACTTTACTACTAACTTTTTCTAATACCTCATCAATACCAATAATTCCCATCGAAACAATTTTTTCAATTTCTTCTAACGCTTTAATTTCTTCCATAAAAAATCACCATTTTTATTATGGTAATCTTTTTTTCTTTTATACCTCTTGTACAACCGCAATAATCATCGGTTTACATTCTGTAATTTCATATAAATATTTACTTAATTCTTCGCGAATCTCAACTTTTATTTGATTAAAGTCAATAAATTTTGGATTTATATTACGATTTATAATTTGTTCGCATATATTTTTAATTTCATTAATCATATCTTGAGAGTCTCTAACATAAATAAAACCTCTTGTAGTTACTTCTGGGCCCACCAATAATACTTTATCTTTTTTATCAACTGTAGCACTAATTAACACTATACCATTTTCAGAAAGCATTTCTCTGTCTTTAATTACTAGCTCTCCAATATCATCATTACTTGTTCCATCAATTAATACATCATTGACCTTAATTCTAGAAAAATCATCTAATAATTTACCATTTTCAAATTTTACGACATCACCATTCTGTTTTAATAAGATATTTTCATCAGGAATACCTAAAGCGCTAGCCAAATTAGCATTATTAACCATATATCTATATTCTCCTTTTACAGGCATATAGAATTTTGGATTTATCAACTTAATCATCAACATTAAATCTTCTCTTGAAGCGTGATGTAATATTTCTTTAGACTTATCAATTGTTTCTATATCACAACCAAATTTTGCTAACTCATTTTGTAACTTAACTAAAATTTTCTCCGTACTATCATATCTCGGTTCAGCAAACACTATTGTATCCGTATTTTTCAAGTTAACAAACTTATCATAACCATTTAAAATCTTATTTAAATTAGCATATGGCGTAGTTTTATCATTCATAATTAATAAAATAGCATTATCATCATCAACGTTTGATAAATCACCAAGTATATCTTCATTAAACTGTAAATATCCTTCTTTGTGTGCAAAATTAACTACATTTTGCAATTTTTTTCCCATAATGACAATTTTTCTATGTGCATTAGCTGCCGCTTCAAAAATTTCACCAATAGTATATAAATGAGTTGATAAAACAGAAAATAAAATTCTTCTATCATGATGATTGATCACATCTCGATAAAAGTCAACTAATCTATGATTAGGAGATGTATGTCCACTTTTTTCAGCAAATGATGATTCACTTAATAAACATAATACCCCTTGTTTTCCAACATATGCAATCTTGCCCAAATCCATATCATAAGCACCTTGCATGCTAGGATCAATAATAAAATCACCAGTATAACATATTGCCCCATCTTTAGTATTGACCACATACATTACAGAATCAGGACAACTATGTGAAACAGCAATAGGAAATATTGAAACATTACCAAAATTTATTTTTTTATGTGGTTTAATAAGCACAATATTATTTTCATTCACGCCTTCTTCAGTTAAAACAAATTTTGTAAATTTAGTGGCATAAACTTTCAAATTTGGAATTTCTTTTAATAAATCTCCTAATGCTCCCATATTTTCGGGATGACCATGACTAATAAACAAACCTTTTATTCTTTTTTTATTTCTTCTAAGATAAGAAAAATCAGGCATAATATAATCAATTCCCAATAAATTTCCGCTTGCAAACTTAATGCCAGCATCAAAAACAAAAATTTCATCATCCACTTCGACTACATAAGAGTTCTTTCCACTTTCGGAAAGTCCTCCCAAACCAAAAATCTTAATTTTACTCAACATAATCACCTTCAATTTCAAAAAAAAACAAGTTCTTCGGTATCTAGATTATACCAAAAAACTTACGACAAATCAATCTCTTTCTTCACTTAACAATTTACTTAATCTAACAATATCTAAATCTTTATAAATAATACTGTTAATTAAGACTTTTAAATTACTAACATTTAAATGTTCATCTAAATAATAAATATTTCCACTTTGAATGTTATTTTTGATTTGTAAAAAAGACGCATTATTGACTAAATTATTAGTTTTTACTAAATATTTCTTTTCATTACGACATATTTGTTCATTTTCATTACGCAAATAACAAATATTTGAATTTATTTTATATTTATTAAGTAAGCTTTCCAAATTATTGTATTTCTCAATTTCATTATTAATTTGTTCCAACTTCTCATCTTTTTTAAATGTGTTCATATCAACCAAAACACTAGCATCTAAATCCATACTTTTAAACACATCTATAAATTCTTCTTTATATGGAAAAACAAACGCCACAGCATTTTTCAAAGAATTGCCCTGCTTTACAATTTTATCTTTATTATTATCTATGGTAACATCGGGATACGTAGTTTCATATTTTAAATAATAAGAGTTAAAAACATTTAAGTCTTTCATATTAAAATAGCTATTTTTAATATTTACTTTCTTTCCATTTAATCCTGGAATAATATTATTTTCATCAATAGAAGCATTTACCGAAGAAACATTATAATATTCACTATTATTTTCGATATCTTGATAAATTTCATTTTTTTCAAGTGTTAAATTGGCTATTTTTTCCGTATATATAAAACTAAAAATCATAATTGCCACAATTCCAATGCATTGAAACTTTTTCAAATTATTTCCCCCATAAATATATATGATGCAATTCAAATACTAGAACATATCCTATTTAGCGTTATCAACTTTTGAAGTCTTCTCTATAGCATTAGACAAAAATGTAACCCTTTCTGCAATAACATCATTTGTATATCTTTTTTCTTGCTCACTATTTTCATAACTCCAATTTTGAATTCTCCCTTTTACTCCAACTATATCTCCTTTATGGCAATATTTGCTAGTGTTGGCAGCTATACCATTCCATAAAACACATCTAATAAAATCAGTTTCATAAATACCATCAATATTTTTATAATTTCTTTGTACAGCTAAAGTTATTAAAGTATAACTTTTATCATTACTAGCTTTTTCAACTACCGGATCTTCTACTAATCGTCCTACTAATACAACATGATTCAACATTTATATCCTCCTTTCTCTATGTACTTTACCAATAAGCTTCACTTTGTGCAAATCATCAAACCGTTAATTTAAAAGGAAAAAATACATAAAAGTGCTTTTTTTGAAATAAAATTTGCTTTTTCTATGCGAAAAACATAAAAATTATTGAATTTTCAAAAAATTTTTGATAAACTTAATTTGATAATAAGGAGTTGTGACTATGACAACGCAAATAGTAAATTATAATGATAAAATTTTAAAAAATTACCAAAAAGACTTTCCTAACTTAGTGAACTTCAGTTATGATGAACAAACAGATAGTTTAATCTATTTAGGAAATAGCATTAAATTAAACGGTTATGGTTTAAGTAGAATAAATCCAGTCTTCTTTAATCTTTTACCAGAAGATATATTTACTTTTTTTAAAGATGGTTTTTATCAAGAAACAAACGAAAACATACAAATTCAAAATTTGTTTAATCAATTTGTAATAACAGAAGAAGAAATTTCTTTTATTAATAACTATGCCCATAAATTTATCGACCGTTTTAGCATTTATCAAAAAAATTCCAGTTTATTTGATAAATATGCTCAAAATGAAAGTATTCAAAACTTTTTAAAACAAACAGAAGAAGCAGCTAAGATTATTAAAGAAGTAGAAAGTAAATATAACATTCATTCCAATGATGCTTTAAGTATATTAAATGAAGCATACCAAAAAGCCAAAAATATCAACATCTTCTCAACTTCTCAAAACGTGAATCTAAGTAATGAACAAGGTTTAAAATTAACTAGAAAACTATCTAGTTATGAACAATTTCAAGAAAATGAACAATATTTACAAAAATTAAATCAAAAAAATAAATTAGGAATGGCTGGTTTTAGCAGTCTTATTCTCGTAATTTCATCTGCCATCACATTTGGCATGTACATAGCTATTCAATTATTAAAATAAGCAAGAGACTATCATCTCTTGCTTATTTATTTTTTCATTTCGTAAACTGTTCCATCTTTAGTATCTTTTAAAACAATTCCATCTTTTAATAATTCATCACGAATCTTATCTGCTAATTCATAATCTTTATTTTTTTTAGCCTCATTTCGCAATTGAATTTTTTTATTTATTTCTTCATCATTAATATTTACAATTGTATCTGGTTTTAATAAATTTAAACTTAATACTTTATCAAAATCATGAACTAATTTATATTTAGTTCCCATTTCCACATCACTTTTTAATAAATCATATAAAACGGTTAAAGCATTGGCCGTATTTAAATCTTGTTCCAAGGCATTTTTAAATTTATCATTCCAAAAGTCATATTTTTCTTGATTAACATTTTCTTCAAATTTTAATGCTAAAGTCTTGTTTCTTAATTTGTTATATGCATTTTCAGCTACACTTAAAGAATCATAAGAAAATACTAATTGTTTTCGATAATGACTCATTAAACACATATAACGAAAGCTTAAAGGATTATAACCTTTTTCTTGTAAGACACTAACAGTTAAAACTGCTCCCTTACTCTTACTCATTTTGCCACTTTCGTCATTCAAATGTTGGTTATGAAACCAATAATTACACCATTTGTGACCTAAAAAAGCTTCACTTTGGGCAATTTCATTAGTATGATGTGGAAAAATATTATCTACTCCTCCACCATGAATATCTAAATATTCTCCCAAGTATTTTATACTAATACCACTACATTCGATATGCCAACCAGGATAACCTACTCCCCACGGACTATCCCACTTTAATTCTTGATCTTCAAATTTCGACTTAGTAAACCAAAGCACAAAATCATTTTGATTTTTTTTAGCTTGATCAAGCATAACACCTTCTCTTGCTCCAACAACCATTTCATCAGCTTTATGATTAGTAAGTTTATAATAATCATCTAATTTAGTCGTATCAAAATAAATATTTCCACCACTGGCATAAGCAAATCCCTTATCTAAAAGTACACTTATAATATTAATATATTCCCCTATATTAGCTGTAGCTGGACTAACAACATCAGGAATTCTATTTCCTACTAATTCAAAGTCATGAAAAAAAGCATCAGTATAAAATCTAGCTATATCCATAACAGTTTTATGCTCTTTTTTAGCACTATTAACCATTTTATCATCACCAGAATCACTATCACTAGTCAAATGTCCTACATCAGTAATATTCATAACTCTTTTTACATTATATCCTAAATATCTCAATGTCTTATCAAGAATATCATGACCTATATAATTTCGAATATTTCCTATATGTGCATAATGATACACCGTAGGACCACAAGTATAAAAACTAACCATATCTTTATGCCAAGGCACAAATTCTTCCACAGTTCTGGACAAAGTATTATATAATTTCATTCTTATTAATCCTCCAATTTCTTTATATTCAAAGTAGCTATATCATTTTCATCAATTGCTATCAGTTTAATACTATAACCAATTTTTTCTAATGTTTTTTCACTTTCTGCTAACGTCCCCAATTTAATGTACTTTATTTGATGATCATTAATTACTAATAGTTTGGCAACCATTTCTCCTTCTCGTTCACAATTTTGATCCTTACAACGATTATCGTTAATTCCTAAAAATTTCACTATTGCTTCATTTTCTACTTCAGCATAATCACCAACATTTAAACTAAAATCCCGATCAAAATGAGCATCGATTCGTTCACCTGTCAAAAAAGTGCTATATATACGAAAGCCAATAAATCCCAAAATTCCCCCAATAATCAACAATTTTAGGATTTTTTTCATCATTTTAACCTATCTAATATTTTCTCTTTACCGATTAAATACAAAGTTTCAGCTAATTCAGGACCATGCATAATTCCACTGGCCGCAATTCTAACAGGCATATAAAGCATTTTTCCTTTAACCATGGCTTTTTCTTTAACATTATTTATCACTTCATTTAAGCTAGCAACAGACCAATCAGTTATATTCTCAATTTCTTTTTTAAATACATCTACGACTACCTTAATTTTTTCATCACTTTCCATAAATTCTTTTGCATCATCTGCTATGACAAATTCATCATTAAAAAATTCTGCTGTCAAAGAATCAATTTCTTTACCATAATTTAAACTATTTTTATAAATTAATAATAACGTATTAACCCATTCTTCACTTTTATTGCTAACATCATGAGTTAAATATTGTTTTACCCAAGTTAAATATTCAAGTTCATTCATATTAGCTATATAATGATGATTAAACCATTCTAATTTTTTTACATCATATTGACTAGATGATTTACTAATTCTTTTTTCACTAAAATTAGCAATTAATTCTTCCATACTAAATATTTCTTGATTATTTTCTGGACTCCATCCTAACAATGCTAAATAATTTACGATTGCATTAGGCAAATATCCTTCATTATATAAATCCATGAATGAAGCATCACCATTTCTTTTTGATAACTTAGTACCATCTTCACCCAATACCATCGCAACATGAGCATAAACTGGCTTATCCCAACCAAAAGCTTCATATAATAAATTATATTTAGCAGTTTGATCTAAATATTCTTTTCCACGAATAACATGAGTAATCCCCATTAAATGATCATCAATAACATTAGCAAAATTATAAGTAGGAAATCCATCACTTTTTAAAAGAATTTGATCTTCTAATATACTATTGTCTATTTTAATTTTACCATAAACAACATCATCTACTATTGTTACCCCTACTTTGGGCATCTTTTGTCTAATAACATAAGGTTTACCCATTTTTAAGTATTCTTCAATCTTTTCTTTTCCTAATTTAGAGCATCTTCCGTCATAACTAAACGGTTTTTTACGCATTTCTGCTTTTTTACGCATTTCCTCTAGTTCTTCTGGAGTACAAAAACAATAATATGCTTTACCCATTTCTACTAATTTTAAAGCATATTCTTTATATATTTCTTTTCTTTCACTTTGGATATATGGACCACAACTTCCTTCATTTTTTGGTCCTTCATCAATCTTAAATCCACAAAGTTCTAATGTTTTATAAATAAAATCAATCGCACCTTCAACTTGTCTTTCTTGATCTGTATCTTCTATTCTTAAAATAAAATCTCCATCATATTTTTTAGCTAATAAATATTCAAATATCGCTGTTCGTAAATTTCCAATATGCATAAATCCTGTTGGACTTGGTGCAAAACGTGTTCTAACCTTCATTTTTAACATCCTTCCGTAAAACTTTTAATTAATTCTAATATTTCATCATATTCATCTTGACTTATTTGATCTATGTATTTAACATTTCGTTTATTATAGTCAATACTTCTAATATGCTCACATAAAACTGCGCCTGTAACTTTTTTGGAACTCTTTAATTCATAATGAGTTGGAAACTCTTTTATATTATTCGTAATGGGACATAAAAGAGCCATTTTTGTAAACTGATTAAATAACTGACTACTAATAACTAACGCTGGCCTAACCCCACTTTGTTCATGACCTTTAATTGGACTAAAATCAATAAAAACAATATCCCTTTTTTTAGGTACATAATTTACCATATTTCTTCCCCCTTTGCTTCATCCCAAACAAAATCTTCCACTAAATTTGGGCCTTCATATTTAGCAATTCTATCTTTTAAAGAAATCTTTTTCTCTTGAGCTTTGGTAATAATAATTTTATCCTCCTCTCTTTCAATATTTACCATATCTCCTGATTTTAAACCTAACGATTCTAAAAAGACTTTTGGAATTCTCACGCCATTGGAATTCCCCCATTTTTGTAACCTATTTTCCATAAAATCTCCTCCATATTTAATATATACAAGGTAGAAACTAAAGTCAAGTAAAAAGGCCAAAATTATTTAATTTCTAATTCAGGGAAATTGCTTTTTAAAACCTTCTTTAAATAAATTATTTTAGCATTTAAATTAGGATACCTCACCAAGTCATCACCATTACAAATGTATTCAAATAATCTAGCTCGATCTTCGTTTTCACTACTTCTCGCATAATTATCGATGAAATAAACATTATTATAATCACTAGCTCCATTAATCGTATCTTTAAACGTTTCATTCATATAGTAAGTATGAGAATATTGAAAGCCAGATGGATTATAGTTATTCCAATTATATTGATAATCTTTTAACTCTAAATAATAATCAATGATATGCATCGTCTCATGAGCCAGAATTTTAGATACTCCATCTTCACTATTTAACTTCACAATTATAATATATCTAGTTCCTTTTTTAAAAGATAATCCTACCACAGATGTGTTATTATAACCATTCGTCGTACCTCTTATATCATCGGCAAAATAAATTTCCAAACCATCCATGCCATACTCATAAAAATGATTAAAAAAACTTTTATTAAAACGAATAAAATAATCTTCCAAGTGACTAAGTGCTTCAATTATATTATTATAATTACTAACGCCTTTAATTTTATAAGCCGAATTTATATAACTAGGATTTTCTAAGCTAACCAACACATTGTAATTATCTTGAAAATATTTTATTTTATTATTAATTAAACTATCTTCATAAGTATTAGTAGTGCCATTTTCATCATCTTCATCATTATCTGTACTAGAAATATTATTAGTATTGATAACATAAACCAATTCTTCTGTAAATAAATAAAGATAATTACCTTTTATTTGTATTTTTTTAACATCTTGACTTACACTTTCAATATCGATATTGACAAAGTTATTTTCCTGATACAAATTATAAACTCTAATTAGGTTATTATCATATACATACAAATTTATTCCTAAATCATCGATAGCCATTACTTTAGTTTGCCAATACCTTTTTGGCATAGAAAATTCTTTACTACTATTATTAAAAATATCATAAAGCGTCAAACTTTTACTGTTATAAGTGACAAAACCTTTTGCATATTCTAAATAATACTTAAATTCTTCAGTCTTTGTCATATTATCTTGATAAATTTTATATTTTTTAAAATCTTCACTACTTTTTAAAATTAAGCAAGCATCATCACACTTAGCCGAAACTATATTGGGATAATCAGTCACCCTATTTTCATATAAAACATAATCATTTTTTTCTTTCACAATATAATCGTTTTTATTAGTCTTAATAAAATTTTTTATTTCTTGACCATTGATGTTTAAAACCACTATTTTCTCTTGGTCATCACAAGTAATATACACTTCTTCAGTTTCGTTTTGCAACTTACAGCTATAAGTACTGGTAAACTCCCAAAAGTCCTCCAAATTATTGACAACATCAATTTTTTTAACCATATAACTACTTTGATTACGATATAACGTATATAACGAATCACCAGAATTGGCATTATTAACTACATCATAACCAACCATATTATATTGATAAGTATTAATAGCTAATTGTTTTGTCTTATTAATTTTATCCACTAAATAATAATCTTCATATATACTGATACCTAACACCACAAGAATTAACACAATTAAAACAGCTAATATTTCTAAACTACGATCTCGTTTCATTTTTTTCTCCAGTGCCTCTATTGTATCATATAGTGTTCAAAAAGAACAGAACCCTATTTCAAGTCCAAATCAAATTATTAAACAATTCTTAAATGTTCAAATAAGATCTTTATGCCAATTAAGATTAAAACTATACCACCAAATATTCCTACTTTTTCTTCAAATTTATTACCTAATTTTACATCGACTAAAGACATAATAAAGGTAATTACTCCAATTACTATAACAGCTAATAACTTTTAAGAACGCAAACGTGATTCCTATGACAAATGCATCGATACTAGTTGCTATTGCTAAAATAAGCATCGTTTTCACATCCACACAATCATTACAATTAGTATTGTCTTCATCCTTAATCAATTTAGTACCAAGTAAATACCCAAGCATCGGCATTATTGTTTGAAAAATACCAAAATATAATCCAATTGTCACCACTTTTTGCCAATTATTTTTTTAATTGCTAAACCTTTACAATTAGATACCGCACAAGCATCCATCGAAAGACTTATAACTAATAATACAATCTCTATAATATTCATTTTTTTCAACTAATTTTTTATCACTTTATAAAAAAAACTATTAACAATTATTTTTGTCAATAGTTAACCCTAATTTTTCATTTCATAAATAACTTTAGCTCCATCACTGGCTGCCACAACCAATTGATAGACATTTTTTTTAACAATATCCCCAATAGCATACACTCCTGGTATAATACTTTCAAAATGTTCATTAACAGAAACATATCCTTCTTCGTCCAAAATTTCGGCAGGCACTATTTCTGTTGCTGGTCTAAATCCTATATATATAAAGACTCCTTTAACTTCCAGATATTCACCGTTACTAAGTAATACTTTATCTAATTTATTATCTTTTTTAATCATCTCTTTTACAGTCACATTACTAAGAATTTCGATATTTTCTTTTTCTTTTACTTTCATCACTAAATCATCATCACCACGAAACCCTTCGCGTCGATTTAATATATACACTTTGTTCACAATATTACTTAAATATAATGATTCTTGTAAAGCACTATTTCCCGTACCCACAACAGCAACATCTAAGCCTTTATAAAAGTAAGCATCACACGTAGCACAAGTAGACAATCCTTTTCCTAATAAATCTCTTTCTTGATCTAAACCTAAATATTTCGCCTTTCTTCCCATTGCCAAAATAACTTTAGGAGCTTCATAACTTCCTTTACTAGTAATTACCTGTTTTATTTCATTTTCTAGTCTAAGCTCCACCACTTCTTCTAATTTATAATCAATCTCTAATTTTTTTATTTGTTGCTCTAAAATACTAGCAAATTCAACACCTTCAACATCAATCAAGCCTGGATAATTACTAACTTTATCAATAGAATTTAGTAATCCACCTGGAAGTCCTTTATCTAACAATATCACTTTCTTATTGCTTCGTTTAGCATAAATCGCCGCAGTAATACCACTAATACCCATACCAACAATAATAATATCGTACATATTTTTTCTCCTTAAAATCTTACTACTGAATTATCATCTTGATTATACAAATCCTCATATCTACCTTTACGACTTGTAACCATTACTATTATTAACCCAACTAAGACCATTAATACCGAAACAATTTGGGCCACTCTAAATCCACCAAACATTAAAGAATCAGTTCGCATACTTTCAATAGCAAAACGACCTAAACCATACCACAATAAATACAAAGCAAAAGGTTGACCGACTTTAGTAAATTTAATTCTTCTCACAATTAAAATCAATAAAAAACCAACAAAACACCAAATCGATTCATATAAAAATGTTGGTGTATAATAAATTCCCCCAATATTCATTCCTTCAATGATAAATTTAGGAATATGTAAAGACTCTAAATGAGCCAAAGTCGTTGCAGCACCGTGAGCTTCACTATTAAAGAAGTTACCCCATCGACCAATCACCTGTGCTAAAAATAAAGCAGGAGCAATAAAATCTAACATTCTCACAGTTCTAACTTTATATTTATGTGTATAAAGTATGACAACGATACCACCTAAAATTAAACCTCCATGAATAGCTAAACCCCCTTCCCATATTTTGAAAATATCCCAGAAATTACTATACATTTTATAATTAAATAACACATAATATAATCTAGCACCGACAATTCCAGCTAGTATCCCCCAAAAACACATATTAAAAACAAAATCAGTAGGATAATTATATCTTTTTGCTTCCTTCATAATCATCGTAATAGCAATCATTGCCCCAACTAAAATTAAAACAGAATACCACTCAATTTTTATACTACCAATTGTCACAATGTATCTATCCATCATAATCACCAAGAAAATTATATCAAGAAACAAAAAAAAATACTATACATTAGTATTTTTTTGACATTATTTATCCTTTAAAATTTTAGCCAAGAATTCTCCTGTATAAGACGTTTTGACTTTAGCAACCTCCTCTGGCGTACCAGTAGCAACTATTTTACCACCATATTTACCACCATCAGGACCTAAATCTATTATGTAATCAGCAACTTTAATCACATCTAAATTATGTTCAATCACAATAACTGTATCACCATTATCAACAATTCTATTTAAAATCACTAATAATTTCTTGATGTCATCACTATGTAAACCAGTCGTCGGTTCATCCAAAATAAATATGGATTTTCCTGTCGCTTTTTTTTGCAATTCTTTAGCTAGTTTTACACGACCAGCTTCACCACCCGACAATGTTGGTGCTGATTGCCCTAATTTAATATAAGATAAACCAACATCCATCATCACTTTCAATTTATTATATATTTTAGGAACATTTTCAAAAAATGTAATAGCTTCACTAACACGCATATCTAAAACTTCACTAATATTTTTTCCCTTATATTTTATATCTAAAGTTTCTCGATTATATCTTTTTCCCTTACAAACATCACAAGGAACATACACATCAGCTAAAAAATGCATTTCAATTTTTTTAACACCGTCACCCCAACAGTTTTCACATCTTCCACCTTTTACATTAAAAGAAAATCGTGATTTATCATATCCACGCAATTTAGCTTCCTTAGTCGAGGCAAATAAATCTCTAATATCATCAAATACACCAACATAAGTAGCAGGATTACTACGCGGTGTTCTCCCAATCGCATCTTGTGTAATTTGAATAACTTTATCTATATTTTCTAATCCTTTTATTTCTTTATGTTTACCTACTATCACTTTACTTTTATAAATAGTACTGGCTAACTTTTTATAAAGAATTTCATTAATTAAAGAAGATTTACCCGAACCAGAAACTCCAGTTACCACAACTAATTTATTCAAAGGAATATCGACATTTATATTTTTTAAATTATTTTCTTTAGCTCCCTTAATACTAATTTTTAATCCATTACCTTTTCTTCTATTCTCTGGTATATCAATCTTTTCTTTACCACTCAAATATTTTCCAGTTAAACTATTAGGATTTTCCATAACTTCAGCTGGGGTACCGGCTGCCATGATTTCTCCTCCAAATTCACCAGCTCCCGGACCTACATCCACTAAATAATCGGCAGCTAACATCGTATCCGTATCATGTTCAACAACTATTAAAGAATTTCCTAAATCCCGCATCTCTTTTAAAGAATTAATCAATCTTTCATTATCTTTTTGATGCAAACCAATACTAGGTTCATCTAAAACATATAAAACGCCTGATAATTTAGAACCAATTTGTGTTGCTAATCTTATTCTTTGGGCTTCCCCACCTGATAAAGTTCCTGCGCTTCTGGTCAAAGTTAAATAACTTAATCCAACGTTATTCAAAAATTCCAATCTTGAAATTATTTCTTTCAAAATCAAATTACTTATTTCTTTTTCTTCGTTGTTTAGTTTAAGATTTTTCATAAACACTAATAAATCACCAATAGACATATCAGTCATATCAAAAATATTTTTACCATTAATATATATAGCTAAAACAGATTTTTGTAACCTTTTTCCTTTACATACAGGACAAGTAGTTTCAACCATAAAACCTGCTAACCAATCTCTAATCCAACCACTCTTAGTTTCAATATATCTTCTTTCCAATGATGGAATAACGCCCTCATAAGGTCCTTTAGTACTACGAGTATTACCATTTTTAGATACATAATTAAATTCTAAAATTGCATCCGTCCCATATAGAATATATTTTAGTTTTTCACTAGGAATATTTTTAATTGGTTCATACATATTAATATCATAATAATTACAAACAGTTTCTATTTGCGTAAAATATGTCGTAGAATCCATACTCATGGCACTTATAGCACCTTCTACGATAGACTTATTTCGATCTGGTATTAATAACTCTTCGCTAATATGTAACTTTGTTCCTAATCCTTTACATTCAGGACAAGCACCATATGGGGCATTAAAAGAAAATAAACGAGGCTCTAATTCACCAATAGAATAATTACAAATATTACAAGCATACTTTTCACTCATAAATATTTCTTCATCATCTACCAAAAACAAAACTTTACCATCAGCCATTTTTGTACTTACTTCTATAGCTTCAAAAAGACGACTATATTCATCTTCATCGACCGTAATTTTATCAATTATGACTTCAATATTATCTTTAATATTTTTTTCCAGTTCAATTTCGCCATTTAAACTTTTAATATCACCATTAACACGAACTTTCGTAAAACCATCTTTGCGTAAATCATCAAATAAATCTTTATGAGTCCCTTTTTCACCATGTACAACCGGCGCCATCACCGTCACTGTTTTTCCATGATAACTAAGAATTTTATTTGTCATTTCTTCAATACTTTGGGATTCAATTGGCAAATTATGAATAGGACAATAAGGTTTTCCAATACGAGCAAATAGCAACCGCAAATAATCATATATTTCTGTAATAGTTCCAACCGTTGATCTAGGATTTTTATTTGTTGATTTTTGATCTATTGATATCGATGGACTTAATCCTTCAATCGAATCTACATCAGGCTTATCATTAACGCCTATAAATTGTCTAGCATAAGCCGACAAACTCTCAACATATCTTCTTTGTCCTTCAGCATAAATAGTATCAAAAGCCAAGCTACTCTTTCCACTTCCAGAAACACCAGTCATGACGACCAATTTATTTTTAGGTATTTCTATATTTACATTTTTTAAATTATTTTCTCTTGCTCCTTTGACAACAATCTTATCTATATTACTCATAATACCTCCATAACTACTAATATTTTGTAAAAAAAACAAAAAATAATACAAGCATAATTTATCACAAACATATGTTTAATGTCAATCATAAATTTTTTTAGCAAAATAATTTGACAATCGCATATATTTATGGTAAAATAATGGCGACTTAAAGGGAAAGAGATTTTCCAAAATGAAGGGGGTACGTTAATATGTACGAAGAAGGAAATAGACATTTAAGTTTTAACTGGGCATCTCTATTAATAAAATTATTAATTTTAGCTGCCATAGTATTTTTAGCAGGTTGGATTTTTATTCGTGTTACTGGTAATAAAGCAACAGGAAGTAAAAATACCCTAGCAAACGGAAGCAATAGTGAATACATCACAAATATTACTTCAATGAAAAGTGCAGCATTTGAATACTTTACACCATCGAAGTTACCTGAAAAAGTTGGTGGAACAGAAAAACTTACACTAGCACAAATGATTAATCAAAAACTATTAATTGATTTTACTGAAGATGGTAAAACATGTGATACTAGTTCAAGTTATGTTCAAGCTACAAAAACCGCTGATGGTAACTATGCATTAAAGGTTAGCTTAACTTGCGGAGATAAATCAGATTTTATCGTTACAACAATTGAAAATACTAACAATGCAGACAATGCCACAAATTCAGATGTTATAGTTGATACAGGAAGTAATAACAATGGTAATACTTCTAACACAACGACACCATCAAAAAATAACACTACAACAAGTAATACTACAACATCAAATAACTATTACACGAAGCCAGCTAGTAGCACTACAACTACTACAACTACTGTAACAACTACTGTTAATATTAAAATTAGTTGCTCAACTGGATGTTGTAATAACAATTGCAATACTACCATAAATAATAACAACAATAATAACAATAACAACAATAACAATAATAACAACAATAATGGTGGCAATAATAACAATAACAACAACAATAATAATGGTGGTAATAAAGACAACAACAATACTACAACAAAAACAAGATATTATAAATATGTAAAATGGACTGACTGGAGCGACGGAAAATCTAACGCTGAAGGTGCAGAAAATAAACAAACTACTACAACAACTTATAATTATTGTAAAAATGGTGAATTAACATATTATACAACTAGTTATGTAAATTCAACTAGAAGTTCACAAAATTATAACTATGAAGTACAATTTAAAAATTTACCAAGCAATGCCCAAAATGTTACTATAAGTAATAAATCATATTTTGGATCATCAACAAGTGATTATCAATCATACATTAATAAAGTTGGTAGTTTATATATGACAGACAATGTTGCAAGTGCTAATGTATATATTAAAGATGCAAGACAATTTAGAAACTCATCATTAAAGAGTAACAACTTTAACTTCAGTGTTTCAAGTG
This sequence comes from uncultured Bacilli bacterium, assembly GCA_934096755.1. Lineage (GTDB taxonomy): Bacteria > Bacillota_I > Bacilli_A > RF39 > UBA660 > Onthocola_B. Next base: position 1,781 of record CAKOMU010000006.1, on the reverse strand, counting down.
CTTATTATTCTGGTGGACTATATAGATCATTAGTAACAATAAATTATACAAATGCAAATGGTGTATCATCATATTATGCAAGTAATATTGGTAAAAATATTTACTTCGTACCATTAAAATTCGATGTAAGTTATACTGACTATGGTACTTGTGTAAGAGATACAGCTAGTAATAGTACAAAATATAGTGGATATACTAAAACTGATAAACAAACAGAAACAACTTGGGTTCATAGAACACCAGTTTACAAATGGAGTAGTAAAACTAGTTTATCTGGATATGAATACACTGGTATTTACGAAGATAGATAACAATTAAAACATTTCTAAGAATTTGGAAATGTTTTTTCTTGCCATGAATTTATTGCTTATTAATTTTACTCAAAAAAAAATCCATTTTCATGGATTTAACTAGTTCCGTTATTGTCTTTAACTTTACTACAAGTATCACCATTAGGATTACTAATACAACTAGCACAAACATTATAATCTGCTTTAACATCCTTTTTAAAAGATCCAACAAGATTAAGTACAACACTTACCAAAGTTGGCACAAAGAAAATTACTACCCCAGCTATAACTCTATTTAATAATGACTTAGCAGCTTTAGAAACAGCTTTATCATCACTAGAAATAACTGCCTTTCCTAAATCAATCATTCCAAATATAATTAAAAGAATTGGAATAACGATCTTAAATACTAGTAAGAACATTCCTACAGTGTACCAAACAGAACCAGAATCTGAACAAAAAGTCATATCTACACTCCTCTCTCTATATACCCATATTTTACTCTAAATACTCATTAAAGTCAATCTATTTAGTAAAGATTTCCCCTTTATAAGAAGTATCACAACTATTATATGGATCAGTAACACACTTAAAACATGTACTCGCATCGTTTTTAATATTATCATTAAACCCTGCCACAAATTCAAATCCTAATTTAACAAAAGTAGGTATAAAATAGATTACAAGAGCTATAATTAATTTTTTTATTAACTTATGTGTAGAATTTTGTAAATGAGCACTATCCTTACTATCTGTAGATATTGCTACTTTAGCATATTCAATCATCGCTAATATAATTATTGCTAAAGGCACCAATATCTTTAAAATAAAGAATAATTTACCTACTAATAACCATACAGATGCTGTCTTATAACAAAATTTCATATTATTACCCCACTATCTAAAAATACTAAATATTCCTGAACCAGTGCCGTCTTCAACTCGACTAAATCCTAAACTTACTAAAAAAGCATTAACAATCGCTTGATTATCTAGTTTATCATCTAAAGATGGCAGATTATAAAATACATGACTTCCACTTTCTTTTTCAAAATCTTCTACGTCTTTACTAGATAATACACTACGATTTAAAATAATCTTTTTACCATTTAATTTTTCAAATATAGCATTATCATTTCTAATTAAACGATTAAGTTGAATTAAACCAGGTTCAATCAAATAAACTATATCATGACAAAATTGTAATACATCACTATCATTTAAGTCAACTAAAATTACATCACAATTACTATTTCTACTCAAAAAATCATTAAAAGACATACTCGAAATACTTTCTAAACTACTATCATTAAAATATAAAAAATCATTTTTATCTATTTCGACAGCTTTTACTTTATAAACTTTTTCTAAATGAATTTTTAGTAAATAAATCAAAGTGGTAGCACCAGCATGGGGAGTTACATTAACAAACCCAATAATCTTTTGTCCCATTCTTCCTTTAGTATTATCTACAGATCTTTCATTTAAAGT
>CAKOMU010000005.1 GCA_934096755.1 uncultured Bacilli bacterium | reverse complement strand
CCTCCTTATAAATATTATTACATAAAAAAATGTAAACAGTATCTTTTTTTACTGTCTACATTTATTTTATCACTTTAAGGTGTGTTTCTTTTTTTAAATGCCTTGAGAACTTACCCAATGATAATGGCCATCCTCATATTTAAAGATATGTTCAAATTTTTTTAAACGATCTTTATGCTCTGCAATATTAAGATTATCTAGATAACGAACATAATTATTTGATGATTCGGTAGTTTTTTCTGTATCGTAACATAAAGTAGTATTTTTATCACACTTTAGAAAATAATCATAAATTTTGATCGTGGTATTACTATCAGTTACAGTAAAACTATCATATAATTTATAATAAACAGAAGTATTAGGATTTTCATTGTCTATTTCGTAAAAGTAATAATATAAGCCAGTTTCATACATGCGAATATTATAACCAATTTCTAAAGTACTAGGATTAAAATTGCTATTATCTCCTAAAATCATTTGGGCATCTTTTTTAAAAGTATCAATACTAATTTTATATAATGGCTTTCCCTTTAGACCAGCGGCAGTTAAATCATTTTCTGTTAGAATTTCTAAAGAAAAGACATCAGCATCTAAAATGTAATTATAGACCATATTACCTAATGTGTTATAACTAGTATTAGATTTAGTAATATAATCTCCAGAATATAAAGTTATAGCATTATAATCATTCATAATATTTAAGTAAGAATAAAGTTTAGCTGCTTCTTGCTCTGTAACAGTAGAGACAGTTATTTTGACAGGATCTTTTTTCTTAAAATCAAATAGTTTGACAAAAACAAAACAAAATACAACAACGATTATGCCGACGATAAAATATGCAATTATTTTTTTACCTAGTTTCAATCTAATCACCCTTTATATTTAAATTTTACCACGGTTACTACTTTTAAGACAAGAAAAAAATGAGTATTCAACTCACCTTTTACTTTTGCGCACTTAATGCACTTTGATTTGCACAAGTATACCCTTTGGCATTATATAAAGTAATAATTTCAGCATATGTAGCAGGAAATGCATTATTATTTTCACTATTTAAAGTAGCTACAGGAAGGTCACTAGCAATTGTAAGAGTATTAGTATTGTCATCATAAGTGGCATTACCAGTAACTCCATCAAAAGTAATTGTACTAGATTTATCCTTAACGACTTCATTATACTCATCTTTAGAAGTAAACGTATAAACGATATTACGACGAGCAACGTTTAAAAAACTTAAGACATTTTGATCATTATAACCCATTGGTAATATATCTGTAATTACTTTACTAGCTTGATAATTATTTACTTGAGAAGCACTCGCAGAACAATTAGTATAAGCTAAGATTGGATTTGATGTGACATATAATTCAGCTTTATAAGTTTCACTATTACCAGCTGTATCTTCAGCAATAATTTCCACACTATATGGTCCTCCTGCTGTACTTAAATAATTGTCAACTGTTTCTTTATTAGCAAACTTAGTTGTACAGTTAGATGGATCAACACAACTTGTGACAAAATCTTCCACCGTAACTGTACTATTAACAGTTTTAAATACAGGTGTAAGCTCTACAGTAGGGGCAGTAATATCACTAACTACTACTTTAGATTCATAAGTATTTTTTCCACAAGTAATTGTTACCGTATAATTACCTATTTTAGAGGAATCGACATTTTTGGTATTTACTTGACATGTAGAAGCATCACCTTTAGTTACCGTAGCATAATCACTTAATTTATCCGGTACTGTGGAACCAATACCAATCGTCACTGTTTTAGGTGTTACTTTAATACTATTGCTAATGCTTAAAAAATAATAAACACCAAAAGCAACAACACCAATTAATATTAAAATGAGAATTAAAAATAAAATTTTATTCATTGGTTTTTTCTTTTTACTATTATCCACTGGTGGTGGTACTGAGCCTATATTTTCTTGACGAATTGGTTCGACAAAACCATTATTATTACTATTAATATTATATTGATTATTGCTTCCAACTGTATTACTAGTCAAATTATCAAATGTTCCTGGAATCGGTCTTGCCACTGGTTCTGGATTGTTTTGACTCATATTGTTCATATTTTGATTCATATCGTAACTAGTATTCATAGGATTTTGATTTATATTTGAAACGCCAGTAGTGGAATTTACTTGATTAAAATCTGTCGGCGTTGGATTTTGATTAAAACCTAAATTACTAGTTGTTGGATTTACATCTTGATTCGACATATTGTTGACATTATTTGCCATATTGTCATTTGTTAATGGTGTTGGATTGGCAGGATTTACACCGACTTGGTTTGGCATTGGTGTTGGCATTGGTCCCATATTATCATTTTGGTTAGGCATCGGTGATGGTCCTAATGATGTACTACCAAGAGTGGTACTTCCTAATGTATTATTGCCAAATGGATTTTGTCCGTTACCATTATTATTCGTTGGATATTCTCCATTCATTTTATCAGCCCCTTATTATTAATATATTTAAATTATACATTTTTCTTTAAAACTTTTCAACTATATTTTTAAATTCATTGCCGCGATCTTCAAAATGTGGATATTGATCTTGACTCGATGCTCCTGGAGACAATAAAACTACTTCCCCACTTTGAGCTGATTTAAAAATTAATTCTAAAGCAGACTTTAACTTATAACAAGGATAAACTGGTATATTAAGACTTTGAGCATAGTTGACAACCATATCAGTTGTTTCACCAATCGCATAAATACATTTTACGGAACCCATATATTTGTCTAACTCATGATAATCTTGATTACGATTTAAACCTCCTAATATTAAATGGATCGGTTCATGAAATGTTTTTAAAGCCGTAATCGTCGAAGTTGGATTGGTCGATTTAGAGTCATTATAATATTTTACACCATTTATTTTTTTGACATATTCTTGACGATGTTCGACGCCACCAAATGTAGAGAAATAATCGCTAATAATGTCTAGATCCCAAGCATAATTTTTCACAACTAATAAGGCGGCCATAATATTTTCATAATTATGATGACCTTCGATTTTAATATCAGCGATGTTTAAAACTGGTTCATTTTCAATAACAATTTGTTCATTTTGAATATTGGCATTAGCACCATTAAAGTATTTTTTTAAAGATAAAATGTTTTCACTTTCTTGTAAAGCATCTTTATTTTGGGCATTGATGATAGCAATATCATTTTTAGTGTGGTGGTTAAATATTTTACTTTTTGTATGTTTATAATGTTCATACGAACCATGATAATCTAAATGAGTTGGACAAATATTTAAAAGAACACTAATATTAGTTTTAAAATCGTGTAGATCACAAAGTTGGTGATCACTTATTTCTAGGACTAAAATACCATTTTCTTTAATTGTAGGAATTAGTGCTGATAAAGGAGTGCCAATATTTCCTCCTACAATAACTGGTTGATGCATTTTTTTTAATAAGTCATAGATCATCGTCGTCGTCGTAGTTTTACCATTAGATCCTGTTATGCCAATTATTCGGACATTAGCAGGCAAAAAATGATAAGCAACTTCCATTTCATTTTCGATACGTAAATTTAGAGCTAAACATTTTTGATTTATTTGACTGGTATACATAATCGCTGGATTTTTAACAATTAAATCCCAACTAGTATCAATTAAGTCTATTTGGTTAGAAGTAATAACAATTTTAATACCTAAATCAGTTAAAAATTGTTCGTCTTCTTTATTTAATGGTTTCATATCAGTAAGAGTTATATCATTATTTTTATTAGCAAGAAGTTTTGCTACTGCTAATCCACTTTTAGCAGCTCCCAAAATTAATATTTTTTTATTTTCGTACATAAAATCACGCCTTTCTATATGAATAAAGCTTATCATAGATAATTTTGTTATTCAATATTTATATAGAAGATAGATTTTATTTTATGCCATTTTGGACATATTTTGTTTCATTAATGACGACGAAAGCATCAGGATCAATAGAACGTATAATTTTGGTTAATTTTTTTAATTTAGATTTATTTAATTGCACAATTAACATTTTCTTGTTAATTTCATCTTCAGGATTTTTTAATTCTAATACAGAAACCCCAAAACCACTTTTACGAATTTCTTTAATCATTTTAGTACCAAGACGACTTTTTGTAATGATTGAAACACTAATTAATCTTTCCACAAAATTATTAGAAATAAAACCACCAATATAGGTCCCAGCTGCATATCCTGCAGAATAAAAAACTGGTATTAACCAAGAATCTAAATCGGTATTTAAAGCTTCTCTAGCCACTATAAACCAAATTAAAACCTCAAAAAAAGCAATAATCGCCGATGTAAAACGATTGCCTTTGACAACTAATACTGTACGTATAGTGCCAAGACTTACATCTACAATTCTTGCTAAAAAGATTTTAATACAAGTAAATAGCATTTTAACCACTCCTAGATATTAATTAGTATGGTTAAAATTATTAAAAGTAAAAGTATAATTGCAACGACTACTATCCCAATTACTTTATTTTCTTTTTCTTCACGATAAGTTATTTGATTTTCGTGGCCATATTTTTCACTTAATAAAGTTATTCTTTGATTATCCTTATCGCGCATTTTATTTTGGTAATCAATTTGTTCTTTTTCCATTAGTGCTCCACAAAATTTACAGACTATTCCACTGCTTGGAAGAGGACGACCACATCTTTTACATTGCATAAAAGCCTCCTATGATGTGCTTTGCCCTATATAAGTAACTTTAGCATAACCATTACCAGCATGCCCAGTTTCCGTAGATCCTGATGTCGATTCAAATGAGGTGTTACCAGCAACCGTAGCTGCATTAGTTAGGTAATAGTTACTATTTAATAAACAACCACTTGGATAGTTGCTAGCAGTACCAGATGTATAGACATATCCGGAACCACCTCCGCCACCACGGTCATCATCCCCAGAACCATCTGGGACATTCCCAGATCCACCGTACCAGCCGCCACCACCAGCTCCGCCGTAACCACTGCTTAGGTATACTCCACCGCCACCGAAGCCGAAGCCACCGGCGTAGTTGGCTAAAGTATTGCTATTTAAACCAGTTGTCGTTTGACTTGTAATTGTATAAGCTGTTGAGTAACCAGAATAAGTTTGAGTACCACCTTTACCACCATAGTTACCGACAGCACTATAATTGTCTTGACTAGAACCACCTGCGGTACCACCAGCATACATTCCTGTTTTATTGGTCGCTCCATCTGATCCCCCCCCACCAGCAACGATTACACGAGCTAGCGAGGAATCACTGTTTATTCTTATATCGGTAGCTCCACCACCGCCATAATATTTATAACGATAACCACCACCATTAAAGCCACCAGCACATATAGTAGAACCACAACCTGAAGTACCAGATCCACCAGCACCTCCGGTTCGTACATATATTGTATCACCAGCGTTAAGGTGTACTATTCCGTAAGAGTATCCACCAAGACCACCATATGTCGAACTAGAACGATAACCGCCTTGGGCTCCCCAAACTTGTAATTTATAGTAACCACTAACTTCAATTCTTTTACTTTGAGTTGAATTTTGATAAGCAAATAATCCCGTATAAGCGTAATCAGTTGTCGTAGTAGTCGTATAAATTGCTGAACCATTGCCTGATGCATCTACTGAATAAGCTTTAAAGATATAAGTAGTTAGAGGTGTTAAATTGTTGAAAGTATAAGTACTAGCTGTACTAGTTACGTATGTGTTGCCTCCATCGCTAGAATAATAATATTTAGTTGGCGTTGTTCCTAAATTACTGTTAGTCAAATTGATTGTTACACTTTGACCACTAACGGTGTTTTTCATACTTTCTAATATAGGTCCTGTACCAACATCGAGGTACGCTACACAATTAGTTTTACTAGTTGCTGCGATTACTACTCTTTGATTTTTGATTGACATAGTTGACGAACCAGTACATGCAGATTTACTACCTAAAGTGTAAAAGGCATCATTAGGAACTTCTTTGGTTTCATAATAAGTGCTCGATCCTTTTTTAGCTTGAGCATATATTTTTAAAGCAATATCGACATCCATGGCGTCCATATAAGCTGTACAAGTATCTTTTTGACTAGCTTCTACTGTAAATAAATTTTCTTCATCATTATAAGTGACTTTTGATCCATTTTCACAACTACTTTTACTTGAATTAAATTGATAACCAATCGAAGGAAGCGCTGTTGTTTCTAACTTGGTATACTCACCAGTTCCTTCTCCACTACTATCAACATTTTCAGCATAAACATTTAAAGTAATATCTAAAACTGCGGTAGAATCAAAGTAAAGATAACAAACATCATGACCATAAGCAGTTATATCAGCATTGTAATTATTAGCATCGTAATTAATAACAGAGCCATTAGTACAATAACTTTTAGAAGCATTATATTTATATCCCGCCTTAGGTATATAAGAATATAAAGCATAACTGTTTAAGCCAATACCATTGGTATCTCTTTCTTCTGCCATTACTCTTACTTCTAGATCTGCAATTTTACCAGTCGAGCCTCCAATAATAGGAGTGCTATCCGTTACTTGATAAAATGCGTAGGATACAATTAAACCAATACAAGCTAAAAGCACCACTATAACTAGGGTTACAAGTGGAATCTTGTACTTATTTAAAAAGTTAGTAACATCTTTATTTAAAAGTTTATTAATTTTATCTTTCCATTTATCCATAAGCCTCTACCTTATCCTAATAAATATTTTAAAATAAAAAGACTCTAAAGTCAATTACCAAGCAATACTTTTAACCATTTTATATTGACAAGCCGCTATTCTTATAGTAGGATAATGTTACCGGAGAGAAATCTTGTCAGGTCGATAGTTAAAGGTGATTATTTTTAATTAAGCGTGCTATTTTGTACGCCACCCTAACTGGGAAAAAGTCCAATTAATGGACTTTTTTTCATGGTAAAATAACAGTCAAATTTACTAATTCTTTTAAAACTTCATTGTAATTTTGTGTATTTATGGTATCTAAAACTTTGCGGCGTATTGTCCCTGCTAATAAATCAGCGGCTTGGATGACATAGCTATTACGAGAGTTTTGATATTTGATACTTAAACTTAAATTACCAAAAATAATGGGATTAAAAATAGCAGCATAATTGTAGTTATAAATACCATATTTTAATTCTTCCATTAAACCATCTTGTAAATTGTAATAACCATTACTCTTGGTACTTTGTTCATCAATATTAATAATTACTTTTAGATTATTATGACTATCGATATATTCTTTATTAATTTGGACATTGATGATTTCTTTAATCATTCTTCGTAGAGAATAATCGATAAATCTTCCCTTGGCGGCTTTGTTATTTAAAATATGTTCATAGACATCAGTATTTTTAATAACTAAACTTATTATGTAATATTTTTTTAAATAATTCATAATTCTTCTTTTATCTTTATTTTTTATATTAGTATTTTTGATTTCTGGACATTTATTATCACAAATTTTATGACAATACTTACACTTTATTTCATTAATAATACTACGATATTGTGTGATAAATTTATCTTTTTCTTGTTTGGATAAAAATATTAAACCTCCATAGACACTGACTATTTCTTTTTTACTAAGTTTACCTGAATCATCGAGATTGATATATAATTCTTGTTGCATATTCACCTCCAATAAATTGTTATTATAAGGTTATATGGGCTAGATGCAACAGTTTCGACAAAACTAGTCAAAAATAGATTTTAACTAACAAAACGCAACAAATATCCATCTGGATCTTGTATTAAAAACTGTCTATCTTCTACATAATGATTTTTGACGCGATATTTATCAACAGCCATAAGGATATTCTAGATTTCCAACATTCCAATGATCATTTATTTCCTCTATCATTAATTGATTATTATCTAACTGTAAAAAACAAAACTTATCTTCACATCGTTCATATCGAATTTGAAACCCTAGAGATGTATAAAATCTTTTACTATTTTCAATATTACTGACACTTAATTCTGGTATTAAACTATTATACTTTAAGTCTTTATTCATTTTTTTACTTCTCCTTTTTTACTATTATCACCGAAAAGACAAAAAAAGGAAATTATCAAGTGATATAATTTCCCTATTTTCATTAATTTAACTATTCTTGATTTTCGTATGATAACAAATCTTTAATATCTTCTGCCGATAATGAAGATAGAATAGATTGATCTCTATTGGCTCCATCAATTAATTTATCACTTAAAACTTGTTTTTTATTTTGCAGTTCTAGAATTTTTTCTTCAATAGTACCTTTAGTTATTAAATGTATTACTTCTACCGTATTTTTTTGACCAATACGATGAGCTCTATCTGTGGCTTGATTTTCAGCTTGAGGATTCCACCATAAATCTAAGTGAATAACAACATCGGCGCTGGTTAAATTAAGTCCAGTTCCTCCCGATTTTAACATGATTAAAAAGACAGCAGGATATGTACTAGTATTAAATTCATCAACTAACTCTACTCTCGTTTTAGCAGGAACAGAACCATCAATCACATATGTTTTAATATGATTTTGAGTTAATTTTTCTTTGACAATATTTAAAGCTGTTTTAAATGAAGAAAAAATTAAAATCTTATGATTATTGTCAATATATTCTTTAACAATGCTTTCTAATTGAGTAATTTTGTTGGATCCTTCATTATAATTTTCATAGACAATGCTAGGATCAATGCATAATTGACGCAATTTTGTTAGTAATTGTAAAATTAAGAATCTGGCTTTAGAAACCCCCTCATTATCAATAATTTTAGTCATTTCCTCTTTTACTTTTTCAAGTTCAGCAGCATATAATTGCTTTTGACTATCTTTTAAGTCAATATAAATATTATTAATCATTTTAGAAGGAAGTTCTTTAATAACTTCACTTTTTTTTCTTCTTAAAATAAAGGGATTTATTTGTTTGCTTAAACCTTTAATAAGATGTTCACTTTCTTCATCAAAATCTTTTATACGATATTTACTTTGAAATTTAGTAAGATTGGCTAAATAACCTGGCATACAATAATCAAATATACTCCATAATTCTAAAACACTATTTTCAAGAGGAGTTCCAGTTAAAGCAATTTTAGTTTCAGCTTTAATCTTTTTGACACATTTGGTAATACCAGCGATACTATTTTTGATATTTTGAGCTTCATCAATAACCATAGTGTTAAAACTAATGTCAGTATAAAGGTCTTGATCTTCTCTTAACAATCCATAAGTCGTTACTATAACAGAATGATTAGACATATTTTTTAAAATATTTTGCCTTTTATCTTTGCTGCCTACACATATGACACAATCAATTTCTTTTGCAAACATTGAAAATTCATGGTCCCAATTATAAGCTAAACTAGTAGGAACAACAATTAAAAATTTGGCTTTACTATCGTCTTTTAACATCTGTTTAATATAATATATAACTTGAATTGTCTTACCTAAGCCCATTTCATCAGCTAAAATACCACCAAATCCCGTCTTAGCAGTGGTATATAACCATTTAACTCCTACTAATTGATAGTCCCGCAACTTAGATAATTCACTGGATGACAAAGATAACTGTACATCTTTGTATTGATAAAAATTGGTAATAAAATCGTTAAATAAATTATTCGTATTGACAATATTATATTTTGTATTTTTTAAACTATCTAAATATATAGCCCGATATTTCAAAAGACTACCATGGCCTGCAATTATTTCTTCATCCGTCAATTCTAAATCTTCGGTTAACTCATTTAATTGTTGTAATGATTCATCTTCTAAATTTAAAATATTGCCATTTTTTAATCGATAATACTTTTTCTTACTCTTTAACTCTTTAAAAATATTTACTAATTCTTTACTATTGATATTTCCTAAATTAAAGTCATAACTTAAAATATTATCTTGACCAATACTAAACATAGAAGAAATACCTAAAGTTTTCTTGATTTCAACTTTTTTAAACTTTTCCGTTGTAAATATTTCATATTTAGTAGCTAATATCTCTAGCCCTTCTTCAAGAAATTTGACTTGATCTTCTAAGGATGGCAAAATAATTTTTTGATTATCTAAAACAAAACCATAGCTCAATAACTCATTAATCACTTTGGTTTCAAACGGCATATCTCTTAAAATATCGGGAGTATCTAAAAAGTATTCAACTTCCTTATTACCGTAAGTAAATTTAGGGTTAGCTATGATGCAGTTACTACGTAAATCAAAATATAATACAGTTTTAATATCTTTAGGAATAATAACATCATCTACCGAGGCATCGACATTTAATTTAGATCTTACGATGTTTAATAATCCTTTTGAAAAAATAGGCATTTTTTCTTTTTGAATAACTAAACTATTTAAATCACTATCTATTAAAGATGCAACTAATTCTTGTTCTTGACGATGTAAATGATAAATTTTACTATTATATAAAATAAATTCATAATCATCATTAAATATTGGTTCAAAATTAGTAAAATTAAATTCCAATTGGTATTCATCATCTTTTTTAATCAGGTTACTTTCGATAGGAAACTCATCTATAATGCCATCTACTTGGTGATTATTGATAATAAAAGAACAGTTGGCAATTTTTTTCAAAAAAGTTTTAAGATATGTTTCACTATTATAATATCTTTCATAATTACTTGTAATTAAGTCATAATATGCTAAGAATAAATTTTCTTTTTCACTAGTTAAATAATATTTTTGAGGATCATATGTAAAATTTTTGCCAAAATATACTTCACCTTCTTGCTCGCAATAAGCATCATAAAAATCCTTTAAGTGATGATTCATCATATAAAGTTTATTTTCCCCCACACTTAATTTAGCAGTAAATACTGTTCTTTTGTGATAATAGTAGTAATCTTCACTGGGTTCAATCTTAATATCTAAAACAAGATTCAATTCTTTTTTGATAATATTAGTCGATTTGTCCATAAACTGATCCAAAATATTATTAGATATTTTTGTCACATTGACAATTTTACTAGCAAATAAATCTTCATAATATTTAAAAAAGACGGCAGCGATATGTTTACAACTATTAGTGCTGCGAAAGCCACGACAATCGCAAAGAGTTTTAACGATTTTTTGACCATTTTCAATGTAGATAGAAACATCATAATAAGTTGGCTTGGTTTGTGAATCAACTTGAAAATGATAATAAATTATATCGCCATAAACACTAGAAGTAGGTCTTACATCCGTTTTAACAATTTCTTTATCGTAATTTTTCCCCTTAACGATATCTCCTGCACGCACAAAGTCACTAATATTTGTCTGTTTTAATAAATCATCAAAGTTTTCAATCTTCATAAGATCACTTCCAAGTTTTATCTTATCATAATTATTATTGGTAAGCAATTTCAAAATAATACTTAAACACATCAAAAAAGATGATTTTCACCTTATACTAATATTAAGAAAGGTTTTAATAAATCATCTTTTTTTTCATATATGGCTATATCTTGGCCCTCATAAGTGAATATAATCTTATCTTCAATATGATAAGTGTCCATTATTCTAGCTCCATTAGCAACTTTTTTATAAATATCACTATCAACTTCCCGTACTGGATAAGGCAAAAATTCCTTAATATTTAAAGATTTATAATTACCACAAGCAATGTCATCCAAAGAATAAGCCTCCGTGTCACAAAATTGGCCTTGTTTCGTTCTTACCAAACTTTCCATGGTACCAATGGTATTTAAATTTTTACATAAATCTCTAATTAAGGATCTAATAAAAGTTCCTTTGGAGACATGAGCTTTAATCGTTATTAAATTATCTTGATAGTTAATTAATTCTAAAGAATATATATGTACTAAACGCTTTGGTAAAGAAATATCTATATTTTCTCGAGCATATTCATATAGTTTTTTGCCATTTATTTTAACAGCCGAATACTTAGGTACCTCCTGATTATAGGACTTAGGAAACTCGGCAATAGCTTTGGATATTTTTTCTAACGATAGCGAAACTTCTTGTTCTTCTAAAATCCCACCTGTAATATCCAGAGTATCGGTTTTGATACCTAAACGAATCGTAGCCACATATTCTTTATCCAAAGAAGTAATTAAATATACTAACTTTGTATATTTTCCACAAACACAAACTAAGACACCCGTTGCCAAAGGATCAAGTGTTCCCGTATGGCCTATTTTTTTATAATTTAGAATATGACTTAATTTATTAACGACATCCCTACTCGTATAATTAATTGGTTTATTAACCACGATTAGTTGATTCATATTATTCATGGATTTCTTTGATAATCTTTTCGATCTTATCTCCATAAGCAATAGAATCATCATAAACAAACTTTAATTCTGGTGTGTGTCGAAGATCTATTTTTTCACTTAAACGACCTCTTATAAAAGAAGCCGCTGCATTTACTTCTTTTTCAATATCTTTTTTGGCTAATTCACTGATCGATGTGAAATAAACTTTACAAAAACCTAAATCACTGGTGACATGAGCACCTGTAATAGTAATTGTTTTTAACAAACTATCTCGAGATTCATTGGCAATTATTTCACTAATATATCTAGCTATATCACTAGATATTCGCATTGCCTTATAACTAGGCATGTTTAACCTCAACCATTTCGTAAGAAATAATAGTATCTCCTTCTTTAAAGTCGTTAAATTTTTCTAAAGTAATACCACATTCAAATCCTTTTTTAACTTCTTTAACAGTATCTTTTTCTCTTTGCAAAGTAGCAATTTTCTCATCACTAGCAATGACAACACCATCACGAATTACTCGAGCTAAACTACCATTTTTGACAATACCACTAGTAATGTATGAACCAGCTATATTACCAACTTTAGAGAATTTAAAGATTCTTCTTACTTCAGCTTCACCTAAAACTTTTTCTTCATATTCTGGATCTAATAAACCATTAATAGCAGAGGTCATATCTTCTACTAATTTATAAATAATTGTATATAGTCTTATATCAATATTATTATCTTTAGCAATTTCTTTTGTATTTGCACCAGCCACAACATTAAAACCAATAATGATGGCATTAGAAGCACTAGCTAGTACAACGTCTGATTCTGTTATAGCTCCAATACCACTTCTTATTACTTTAACGGATACATCTTTTTCTTGAATTTTTTCTAAAGCATTACGTACAGCTTCTTCAGATCCTCTTACATCTGCTTTTAATACAACATTGATTTCTTTATTACCAGCATTAACTGAAGCAAATAAGTCATCTAATGAAACCTTTTTATCTTTACCAGAATTTAATTTAGCCAAATTTTTACGTTTAAGAGAAACTTGTTTAGCTTCACTTTCGGTTTCAAAAGCCATAAATTTATCACCGGCTGAAGGATTTTCGGTTAAACCAGTAATTTCGACAGGAGTAGATGGACCAGCTTCTACTATTGGTTCACCACGATCATTTTTCATAGTTCTTACCTTAGCATAACTAGTACCAACTACAATAGGATCCCCTATACGAAGCGTACCATTTTGGATTAAGAATGATGCAATTCCCCCGACATTTTTATCAAGACGAGATTCAATAACAGCTCCCATTGCATAACGATTTGGATTAGCTTTTAGTTCATTGACTTCAGCAATCGTAAGAATAGTTTCTAATAATAAATCTATACCTTCACCAGTATGTGCCGAGATATTGATAAACGGAATATCTCCTCCCCAACTTTCCGGTGTAATACCAATTTCAGCCATTTCAGTTAAAACTCGGTCAATATTAGCATCTGGTTTATCAATTTTATTAACAGCCACAATAATTGGCACTTTAGCACTAAGAGCATGATCAACTGCTTCTTTAGTTTGTGGTTTTACACCATCATCAGCAGCCACGATAATAATAACGATATCTGTAACTGATGCTCCTCTTGCGCGCATTTCCGTAAATGCAGCATGACCTGGTGTGTCAATAAAAGTAATTAATTCATCTTTATATTTAGTTTGATATGCACCAATATGTTGGGTAATACCACCAAATTCTTTGTCAACTACATGTGTATTTCTTATGTAATCTAAAAGTGTAGTTTTACCATGGTCAACGTGGCCCATAATAGTTACAATCGGTGGTCTTTTGACTAAATCTTCAGCTTTATCAATGATTTCAAAAGCTTCAAAATTACTGACATCTTGTGTTTCTTCTCTTTTTAGAGTTTTATGATAATCTAGAGCAATAATTTCAGCATTTTCAAACGAAATTGGTTGATTTAAATTTAACATTAAACCATTTTCCATTAATTTTTTAATAATTTCAGTTCCAGAAATGTGTAAAACACTAGCAAATTCACTAACACTCATATTATCTTTATAAATAATAATATTTTCATCAGCTTCATTTTTCATCAATTTATTTTTATGTTTATACATTTCTTTTTTTAACATATTGAATTCTTGCTTAGAATCTTTTTTCTTTAACTTTTGAATACTACGACTTTCATTCATTTTTTTATTAACAGTATTCGAAGTCATGATTTCATCAACTTTATCGTCAATGTCATCTTCTTCTTCAAAAGTAATTTCTTCATCAGTACTAATAATGTTAATAGTATTATCTAACATTATTATATCATCTTCAGTTAAATAATCCTCTTTATTATTCACATTAATTTCTAATTCATGACATTTTTTTAATATTTCTGCCACTGATAAATTTACATCTTTAGCATAATCTGCAACTTTCATTTAATCACGCTTCCTTTCTTTACTGATTTAAATAATTTTCTAATTCATCATATATACTATCTGGTATTTCTATTTCTAAAACTCTATTTAATATTTTATTATTTCTAGCTTTTTTTATAACTTCAATATCTTTTTTCAAGTAAGCTCCTTTACCATTACTTTTACCGTTATAATCTACGATGACTTCATGTTCAGGAGTTCTTACAATTCTAATTAGTTCCTTTTTAGGTAGTTTTTCTTTCGTTATAACACAACTACGCATTGGTATTTTCTTCAATACTATTACCTGCTTTTTGGATTTCTTCCATTGTTTTGATTTCTAAATGATATTTAGTTAACTTACTAGCTAGTTTAATATTACTTCCCTTTTTGCCAATCGCTTGTGATAAATTACTTTCACTAACAATGACTAGAGCTTCTCTTTCATTTGGGTCAGGGATTGAAACAATGACATCTTTTGCTGGTGTCATAGCATTTTTAATAAATACAGCTGGATCTTCGCTATATTGAACTAAATCTAATTTTTCACCTTTAAGTTCTTTTAAAATGCCGGCAATTCTCGTACCTCTTTCACCAATACAAGATCCAATGGCATCGATACGATCAACTGTAGAATAAACAGCTACTTTACTTCTTACACCCGGTTCTCTAACTACTTGTTGTAAAATAATGGTACCATTAGCAACTTCTGGAATTTCGTGTTCAAACAGTCTTTTAACAAAGCCGTAGTTTTTACGTGATAATTTAATGATTGGACCTTTAGGACCATTTTCCACTTTGGTAAGATACACTTTGATATTAGATCCCATGACGATTTGTTCTCCAGGAATAATATCATTTTTAGGAAGAATTCCTCTAGTTCTACCTAAATCAATGTAATAATTTCGTTGATCTTCCATTGCAACCATACCGATCATCAATTCATCTTGTTTATCAGCAAATTCTTCAACAATACTATTTCTTTCTGCTTCTCTTATTTTTTGCATAACAACTTGTTTTGCGGTGCCAGCTGCTACACGGCCAAAATCAGCCGGTGTAACTTCTTCTTCAATTGTTTCACCAACTTTGATATCAGGAACAATTTTTTTGGCATCTTCTAATAAGATTTGGGCATCACGATTAATAGTGGGTTCTACTTTGACAATGTTTCCTTCTTCATCAGTAGTTTCACTACCATCGTCATAGTCATCAACGACAACTAAATAAGAATATACTTTAATATCCCCAGTTTCACGATTGATATCTACTCTAACATTAGTCTTGGAATTAAAATTCTTTTTATATGCTGTTTGTAAAGCTAATTGTAACGCTTCAAAAACGACATCAGGACTAATATTTTTTTCAGCTACTAAATTATCTAGAGCTTTAATTAATTCTTTACTTTTCATCTATTCTCCTCTTTCCTTACTTACGACATCAAGTATATAACTATCATCAGTTATATCAGCTTTATCAACAACTTTATTAACTACTTTAGTAGCATCTACTATTGTTTCTAAATCAATTCCTCCAACTCTATCAAGTGTAACCGTAAGAAAATGATACTTGCCTTTCTTTTCAAAAGTAATATCATCTACTAAGATGTCACTATCTAAAAAAGCCTTTTGTAAATCAATTTTAAGTTTATCTAAAACTAGTTTCATAAACACCTCCATAACTAATAATAAAAGTGGGATTTCCTGCCCACTTAAAACTGATAAGTCGATTATATCATAAAATAGATAAAAAAAAAAGCTATAGTTTTTAGATAACTATAGCGATTAAGGTATTAGAACCTTTATTGACAATCTTAGTGACTGTTTCTTTTAGTTTATATCTCGTATTATCTGGCATCATACTTAATTTGGCTTGAATACCTTCTTGGACAATTGCTTCTAAACTACGACCAAATATTTCACTTTTCCAAATACTAGCCGAATCATTCTCATAATCTTTCATTAAGCGATTAATCAACTCTTTAGATTGCAATTCACTACCTATAATTGGTTCAAAGGTCGATTCAACATCTACCTTTATCATATGAATAGATGATGCAACAGCTTTTAATTTTACTCCATACCTACTACCTTGTTTAACTAATTCTGGGGTTTCAAGTTTTAATTCTTTTAAACTTGGGCATACTATACCATAGCCGGTATTTTTGGCCATTTTTAATGCACTAGATAAAGCATCCATTTCTTCTTTATCATCTGCATATGAGGCAAATATTTTTAATAAACCTGCTTTAGTAGTGACCATATCGCCCATCATTGATTTTAAGGTTTCAGTGTAAAGCTCATTAGAACTATTTAATGTGATAGTAATAGTTCCTGTCGATGCATCAAGTTGAGAGATAAAAGCATTGTTGATATAATTTGATTCTTGAAAGTGTGTCATAATATCATCAACATCTTTTATTTTTTCAACACTCACGACACTTTCTCTGATCTTTTCTAGGTAATGTTGTTTAATTTCATGATTATTTGGTAAAACATGAACCCATTCAGGTATTGATACCTTAATATCTAAAACTGGAAATTCATAAAGCGCAGTTTTTAAGATTTCCATGATTTCTTTTTCATTCATGAGTTCTGCACTAATTGGCATGACAGGTACTTCATACATTTCGCTTAAATCTCGAGCCAAAGAAACTGTTTCGGTGTTTGTTGGATGAATAGTGTTTAAAACAACAATAAATGGTTTACCAATTGTTTTTAGTTCACTAACTACTTTTTCTTCAGCTTCAACATATGATTCCCTTTTTATTTCACCAAATGATCCATCACTTGTCACAACTATACCTATGGTTGCATGATCTTTTATGACTTTTTCAGTGCCAATTTCAGCAGCTTCCACAAAAGGTATGGCATCTTCAAACCAAGGACTTTTTACCATCCGTGGATTGCCATCTTCATCAACAAAACCATTGGCATCGGGAATTACATAACCTACGCAATCAACTAATTTGATATTGGTTTCAAATTCATTTATTTTGATTGTGGCCCCATTGCTAGGAACAAACTTTGGTTCAGTGGTCATAATAGTTTTACCTTGAGCACTTTGAGGAATTTCATCTAAGCATCTTTTTTTCTCATATTCATCAGTAATATTTGGCACAACCAAATTTTCGATGAATCGTTTAATAAAAGTAGATTTTCCTGTTCTTACTGCTCCAACCACGCCTAAGTAGATTTCACCATTCCCACGACTAGCTATTGATGAGATAATTTTTTCTTTTTCCATAAATCCACCATCTTTCATTTTTCTATTTAATGCTATGAGAAATGGTAGCGCTTTATGACTAATTGTTGTTATTAAAAATTACAAACCTTTATATTCTTACAGTTCCTACGTGTAGTTTTTAAAAGATTTTAGTTTTAGGTTAATTTTCGACTATTCTTTATCCATTATATGGTAAAGCAATAGAAACTCCTTGCATTCCGTCATAATAATCAACTACTGAAGTAGTAAAGTTAAGAACTTTTCCATAACCATTATGACTTATAATATAAGCTTTTGATTGAGCTAAAGTAACATTTTTAGTAGCATGTTGGTATGTCCCAAAAACTTCTGCATATTTTGTAGTAGCGGTAATCATTGCATCTGTATCACATTCAAAATATGATGCATCATCAACTAAGTTCATTGATATACCGTACCCATTACTTTGTTTATTGATGTTAGTACCATTTGCTGAATAGTTAACTGTATTGTATGTTCCTATAGATGCAGCCCAATATGTTTGCGCTCCATGTTGAGTTCCATCTTCTACTTGAGCATCATCAGTACGCATCGCAATAACATCATAAGATTTTTTATTTGGTGTTACTAGCCATCTGTTAATTAAAGAGACAAAATATCTACTTCCACTCATTAAAGAGGTCGTTATTCTAATATTTTTATAAGCTGTTTCATGATAACTGGCTCTTGTACTTGGGTTTTGGACTGAATCAAATGCATTTTCAGCTTCTTCTTGAGATACTTCGACAGAAGTAGTACCATTAGCTGTTTCTGTAACTTTATAATATTTACTTACAGTTTCTGCATTTTCTAAATTATAAGACAAATATCTTTGTGCTTCTTCATCTGTCATGGTAGAAATTCTTGCATCAGTAAATACATTTTTTAATTTAGCATATTCTGCATCAGTTAATGTTGCAGCTTTGGCATTAGTTAAAAAACATAAACTCATAATACCAACTGCTCCTATTATTTTTTTGATAGGTTTCATAAAAAAATCTACCTCCTTTCGCTTTCCAAACTCAGCATAGCAAATGTTGTCGAATTTGAAAATAGAAAATCAGTAGAACTGCAATTCTATGAATAGAGAATTGCATATATTTCATTTTTAAGCTCTATAATTCTTTTACTTAGATGACACTCATCAATATTAGCATCTTTACAATAATCTTTATTAAACAGACTAATTTGTATTCTTTGGTGGTTCTTTTTATTTATTAAATCTTCTTCAATAATATCGATTTTATTATTTTCAATATGATAAATCATTTTATAATTAATTTCATTATTGTATAAATATTCATATTTTACAATTCTCGATACTTCATCATATTCGACTTTACCACCATAATCGTCTATTTTAGAATACATATGATTATCTTCATCATAATCAAAACCCAAAACTGAAAGTTTATTATCAACACTTTGAGTATCAATTAGTTCATTATTTTGAGTATAGTTACCTTTAATATTAAAAATTTTAGTGTAACCAGAATTATTGGAATTTAAAAATGATAAATAAGAAGTATCATATTTATCACTGTGATGATTATCATCATAAATTAATTTATTATTACTATAAATCTCATTAATACTTAAAGTCGCTTCATAATCATGAGTATTTTCTTGTTTATCAGTAGTAATAATATGAAGATATAAACTATGTTTCATGCTATCTATGACATCTTTACTTAGAATATCTTCACTATTCTTTATTTCTTCGATTCTTATATCATCAAGATTTGCACCTTCATAAATGATATATTTATCTCCATTGAAAAATGTATATAGTTCAATTTCATAAGTGGTTGGAACATAATCAATTTTACTAAGTTTAATATTATCAATTGTCAAAATATTTACGACTTTCGTTTTGATTAAATAACTGCGATTTATAGAAATGTTTTCACTGTCATACTTAATGTTATAAATTTTAATTGTGTTATAGTTATTTACAAAATAAACCAAGAAGTAAATGAACAGACAATAAAAGGTAATTGTGAAAATATTTTTCAACAAATAATTAAAGACTGTAAACAATTTTCTTTTGAAAACAGTTATTCTATCTTTGAATGTTGTTTGTGATTTTACTAGTGCACTTGGTGATATATCCAATACATTACAAATATTACTGATGTTATATAAATCTGGAACTGATTCACCCTTTTCCCATTTAGATATAGTTTTATTTGAAACACCGATTAGTTCTGCTAGTTGCTGTTGTGTAAATTTTCTTTCTTTTCTAAGTTTGAAAAGAGCGCGACCAAAGTTGCCATTTTTAAATGCTTCAGTGTCATGAAACTCTCTTTTTACTTTATCTTCCTTCATCATATTTTCACCAACCTCATTTTATCACAAAATTATAAATTGTGTATTATTTTGCGGAATTCCCCATATATTTATGTAATTGACAAGTGTTTTTTTAATTATTATAATAAGCATATTATTTTTGAAAGGTGATGAATTATGCTATTAAATAAAATAATATATAGTAAATATATAAAGGAATTATTAAAAAACCAAAACACCACTAATATTGGGCTTTTGCAAGACATTTACAATTATAATGATTACGATAGACTATTACAGCCAGTATTAAAAACAATAGAAGATAACAAAAATGCACCTTTAACTACGCTTAGATATGAATTGTTTAAACAAAGTGGCTTAAAGGAAATTATTGAAAAATTTATTAAAGAAACTCAAATTACGCCTGGAATTATTTTGGACTTTGGTACACAAAAAACGAGAGATACTGTTATGTGTGGAAATAGACAAGAATATGTAATGCGATATGGAAAACTGACACGAGAAGAATTACCAATTGAAGATGATACTATTTTTGATTTAGCTTCTTCTTCTAAACCATTTACTGCGGTAGCGATTTTAAAACTACACGAAGACAAAGTAATCGATGTATTTGATCCTGTAATTAAATATGTGCCAGAATGTGCTGGACTTGGTAATACAACAATTTATGATTTATTGAAATTTAGAGTTAAAGTTGTTACTGATAAAAGAGTTGATAGTGCTAAAAGTAAAGAAGAAGCAGAAAAAATCTTATTTACTATTCATCCAGATCAAAATCAAATTACTAATAATGCTTATACTGATATGGGAGCAATGGTATTAAGATATGTAGTAGAAAGAGCTAGTAAAATGTCTTTTACTGAATTTGTACAAAGTGTTATTTTTGATAAAGCCAACATGAAAGATACATATTTGAGAGTACCTAAAGAAAAGATAATGCGAGTGGCTAATGAAAACTATTCTTCTATTATAGATAAAGATGGAAATGCTCATACTAAATACGATAATGTTCCTGGTACACCACATGATGCCAAAGCTATTGCAATTGGTGAACTAGAAGGAATTGCTCCTGGACATGCCGGATATTTTTCTACCAAAAAAGACATGTTGAATTTTGGGCAAGCATTAATTGATGGCAAAATTATTTCTAAAGATGCAGTTATGTCTATGAGTGAAACAGAAACAGGATTTCAAGATGAAGATCAATATACAAGATTTTATGGTTCTTTAGTTTATTTAAAACAACCTGATCCTAAATTTCTATCTGTATACCCACCTTTGTCAGGAAAATCATTTATGTCACCTGGTTTTGCTGGAACTCAATTAGTAGTAGACCCTATCAATGATATTACACTATTTGTGGGATCACCAAGATTACATAATCGAATTTATCAAATACATCCAGAACAAACTAAAAATATTAAAATTGATGAACTAAATAAAAAAACTTTTATTTTACCTGATGGTAGCGAAAAAATTGTATGTAGTGATTACACTAAAGAAAAAGAAGTATTGGTAACTAAAGCTTTGGATTTAGCTTTACAATATCAATTATTGGAAAAACTAATTCCAACTAAAAAAGAAATGCATTTAGTAAGAGAACTAAATTAAGCATTTCTTTTCTTTTGATCTTTTTTATCTTTCTTGTTGTCTTCTTTATCTTCTGTAGCAATTTCTTCTATTATATTTGTAGTTTCTGTTTTTTCAGGCGGTGTTGGCATCTTCTTGTTTTTATTTTTCTTTTTACTTTTTTTAGTAATTACGAAAATAAGAGTAATAAACATTACCAGCGATAAACCGATAAAACCAAAAATAAAATAAGTATAAAGAGTTAATTTTTCATTTAAATCTTGAATTGGTTCTTCATCATATCTACTAATAATTTGATTTTTTTTATCGTATACATAAAAATCTTTTTCTCCAGTTTCGATATTTATACCATAAATAATAACAAAATCACTTTTATCATTATAACTATATACTTCTACTTCTTGATCATTTAAAACAATCTTTTCTTTACTATAACCTTTTAACTTATCTGTGATTGTTAGAGGATAAATCGTTAATTTATTTGTACCGATTTCATAATAAGGTTTATATTCTTGATTTTCTTCATCATAGATATAAAGATTTATAGCACCTGATTCATTTTTTAAACCAACAAGAATAAAACCCGTATTTTCATTTTTATATGCTGGAATATCATAATCACTAATATGTACAGTGTATTCGCTATAAGCATTAGCAATTGGTAATGATTCTTTGATCTTAACTAAAGTTAAATTTTCATCTCCTACTTTGACAGTAATGGGATTAGCATCTTTAACTTCCACATTTAGAGTATAAGTTTTTTCACTACCATTTTCGGCTTTAACTACGATTGGAAAAGCATTACTTCCCAAAGAAACACTTTGAGTGCCTACACCACTAATACTTGATTTTGAATCTTCAGCTTGAGCTAAAATATTTATTTCCTTAGTATCTTCTGGCACAACCACATTGTATTCTAAAGTATCTTTATTAAACTCTGGTGTGATAGTAAAACCTTCGACACTTAAACTTTTTAAATTATTATTTTTTGAATAACTTGCTTCTAATTCAGCTTGAGTAATGATTTTAATAGACTTACTTCCAGAAGATAAACTAAGTGCAGATAAATCATTATAATCATAAGCAAGATAACTATCAACACTGACTTTTGTATTACCTGTTTTTAAAGTTTTAAAAGTAAATGTATAAGTTTTTTTACGAACACCTGTAGTACTAGATGCCGCCATCATCGTACCACCAGCTTCAGCGGTACTACCAGTTAGTTGTAAATAATTGCGATCATAATTTAAAGACATTTGCCAACTACCAATTAGTGTATTACTCGATAAAGTAACTGTCACTGTCACTTTATTGCCTACAACAGCAGTCGATGTCCCACCGACACTAATAGAACCACTCGCAGCCTTGACACCAAATGGTAATATTAATAATGTTAAAAGACTAATGATAAAATATTTAATTTTCATTTATTTTACTCCTTTTTATTGTTCAATATGGTAAGTACCTAAAATACTTTTTTGAACTTGTAATAAATCTAAGGCATTTATGATACCATCACCAGATGTATCCGCTGCCATGAAATAAGCATCACTTAGATTATATGTTCCTAAAATATTTTTTTGAATTTGTAATAAATCTAAGGCATTAATAACGCCATCACCAGAAGTATCTCCTTTAATAACTACGGTTAAAGTTTCTGTGGTACTTTGATTGTTAATGATTACTTTATAACCAGTTTTTAAAATACCTGAAGTGACCAAATTACCATTTGCATCGGCAATAGTTACAGTCGCATTACCAGCTACAGATTCTAAACTACCTTTTAACGTCGTTGCCTCTAAACCTGGTTCTATTTTAGAAATATACTGTGAACTATAATTATATCCACTGCTCGTTACAATAGTACTAATTGGTATACTGCTTGGTTTAGGGTTATTGTTATTATCATCAACAGCTCCACTACTGCCATTACTAATGGTAGCATCCATATTTTTGTAAACAGGGATTTTAAAAACAAAATGTGAATCAACAATATTACTGTTGGTATATGCTTTGAAATTTAGTTTTGATTCTCCTATAGCAGCATCAACCGCAGTCATGTATTGATGATTAAAAATTAAAGCACTATCTGTAGGAACGACATTATATTTTTGCAAATATCCTGTGTATTGACCTTTTTTAATATAACTGTTGGCAATTTGACTAATACCACCATTTAATGCAGCATCTATTCCTTGCCATCCAGATTTATAAGCATAATTTAAGCCACAATAAGTTGTACCATTTTGAGCCACGCAGGAATCTGTTACCCCAAAATTAAAGAAGTTCATATAACCATAGTACAAATTATTATTGCCATCATAAACACCACTATATAGATTATAAAGACTAGTAGAACTTCCTAATTCTTGAGTGATACGTGCACTGATAAAAATGGGACTAACTGTATTATTTTTACTAATATTAAAAATTAAATTGGGTAAATTATTACCTAAACTACTATGATAGGCATAGAAATGAGTCCCAGAGATAATCGATGTCACGGAAGGTTCATAAATGCTTTCTAAAGTGTTATCGAATGATTGATCTAAAAATTGAAAAATATACTTTTCAGTAAAAAAGTTACGTGGATCCATGTAATATGCCAATGCTTTTTGCGAAGGTGCTACATAACCACCTGGAGAAGTAGACGTACAACTGGTATCAAAAAAAGTTGAATCATAAGTTTTACTATAAATATAATTAATACCACAGTTACTTTCACGCATAACAGCATATGACCAATCTAAATTAGTGTTGATTCCTTGAAATTGCCAATTAGGATGATTTTCTTTTAAACGACATAATCCGCCCCAATAACTAGAAGGAATTCCAGTATTACTTAACTCAATTTCACATGTTGTTGAAGGACTTACATCATCCTTTGAATAAGACTTAATTAAATCGACATCATCACTACAAACATAACCAGTTACACCAGTATAATAATTGATATTGTACCATCCACCATTACACCTTTTGTGATTATTAATGTCATCATATACTTTATCACTGACTAAAGTGTAATAATCGTTGGCAGCTAATCGGTCAATATAAGAACCGTCTACTCCACCGGGATCTGGCCGAAGATTTGTTTTATTATAAAGTATTTTAACGCGATAAGTATATTCAACTGCTTTAACACTTTGGATATTAAAAAGAAGAAATAAAAATAAAAAGATTGGTACTAACTTTTTCATTCTTTTCCTCCTTCTATTATTCTGCTATATTATAGCATGGAAAAAGGTACTTGTAAATTAGACAGTAAATATTTTGACAAATTTTGTCGTGAATCAAAAAATTAATAAATTAGCAGCAATTTACGATAATTTGTTGTAAAAGCATGTAGATTTTACTGTTATTTTTAAGACAAATATAATATAATATTATTAATTAAATGTGGTGATTTTATGGGAAGGAATTTTGATGCTATTGACTTAGTTTTTATCTTTTTAATATCAGCATACTTAGTTATCTTATTTATTTTAGTCTTATGGATAATACTAAGTAAGTTAGAAGAATTGCAAATAAAAAGAAAAGGAAAATCACGATTATCCTCAAATACTAAGTTTGATAAGTTAATTAGTAATACGAAGAATGAAGAAAAGATCAAGGTGTCTACTGAACCTCGTAATGACAATACAACAAACAAAAAAGACATTACTATTAAAGTTAATAGTAAAAAAGACACGGCTAATAAGAAAGATAATATTGTTAATAAGCCTGTAAAAGTTGAAAAATCAAAAACGAAAAAAGAAAATAAACCACTTAAAGTCATTAAAACTGTTGATAAAAAAGTTCAAAAACAAAATGAAGAAAAAATCAAAGTTATTAAAGAAAAGCCAATAAAGAAAGTTCAAAAAGAAAAAGTTATAAGTATTACACCTAATAAGAAGATAAAAAAACAAATTAGTAAAGTAGAATTAGCTAGTAAAAACGTTAAGAAAAACAATTCTTCTAGAAGAACTAATGGTTATGTAAGTCCTACCAAAAGAAAGAAAAATACGAGAAAGAAAAAATAATAAATGAAAAAATCTCTCCAAAATTTTACGGAGAGATTTTTTAGCCTAATAAATCTTTAATAATATCTTCATTATCTTTAGTATCTTTTTGACTATTGTTTTTATCTTCTGACGAGTTATTTTTGTTATTTTCTTTTTTATCATCGTTGTTCTTAGAATTATTTTTATCATTAGCATTAGAATTATCGTTAGTTTTATTATTAGTAGTATTGTTGCTTTCCTTAGGCGGATTTGAAATATATACCGTTAATTCACTAACTGTTGATAATAAAACATCTTTATGTACACTTTGATAACCAATAGTTCCAGGATTAACACTACTATTATAATATTCATCATTACTATCAACATAACGAACATTTAATTTAATATTATTTTTTTCACAAAAACTTTCCGCTACTCCAACTGAACTACCAATAAAACTAGGCAGTAAAGTCCCTGAAGAATTTTTTCTTTTTCCTTTACCAGGACTATTAATTTCATAAGCTTCATTAACATTAAATGAGAAAGTTTTAATAGCTTTTTCACTTGTTTTGCCTAACACAACATCAAAAGCTTCTTTGATGTCATCAAGACTATCTTTATAAAAACCTTGTGCCGATGTATTTCTACCTTGAGCTGGAACATACACATTTAAACTATAAGTTTCTAAAGTCCCTTTAGTAATATTAATAACATCCGTACCAGATAACATATTGCCTAACATATTTTTTATTACTTGATACCCAGATAACATCGTATCTATATCCATATTAGTGGCTATATTATTACTGATTGCATCAAGAATTTTTTGAAATTCACTAATACTTTTGAAATGAATCGCTTGATTTGCTAGTGCTTCCACTACTTGTTGTTGATGTTTTACTCTATCTAAATCCCCACCAGCATAAAGATGACGATTACGAGCATATGCTAAGGCTTGTTCGCCATTTAACTTTTGATAACCAGGATTGACACACACTAATTTATTACCAAATAATCGATCCGAGTTTTGTTCACACATTTGACCTTTAAAATTCATTCCTTGGTAAGAGTTAAAATCTGGTTTTTGGACATCGACATATATACCACCAAGGGCATCTACTAGTTCTACGACACCTTTAAAATTGATTTTGACATAGTAATCAATATTTAAATCAAGGAAATTATTAATAGTATTAATAACACAGTTAGTTCCATATGCTGCTGCAGAATTTATTTTGGAATAAGCATTGTTTTTACAAGCAATTGGCACATATGTATCCCTTGGAATACTAAGCATCATGGTATTTAAAGTTTTAGGATTAAAACTTACTAACATAAGAGTATCGCCATTAAAGGCAGCATTAGCATTAAGGCCATTATTTTCACTATCTACTCCTAAAAGTAAAAAGGTTAATGGTTCATTAAAATCTTTGTTACTAACTATATTTAAATCTTCATTTTTTTTCTTTTCACTATATTCAAATACTACTTTAGTATCATTACTAATATTATTAAATCCTTCTTCATTTTGAAATAATGTGACATAATTACCTGGTACAATGACAGCATCTATATCATTATTATATAAATCAGTTAGCATTTTAATATAATCGTCATAGTCTGCTGTTTCATTCGTTAACTTTTCATTTTTATATAAGTTAATAGCTAAGTCATGTTCATCTTTCTTAATTTTCTTACTAATAATTCCTACTTTCATTTTACTCGTGAATTTAGTATCTTGCTTTACTATCAAATAACTGTTATAAACTAATTCATTTTTTTCAGTAATGTTATTTAAGTTACTGTAAACATAATTGATGTAATAAGAACCTATTGAGAAGAATAAAATAAAGACTAAAGAAACAGTTGATGTAATAATTAATCCTTTATATTTACGTTGCAGTAAATTTAACAAATTGAAAAAAGCATATACGATTAGATATAATACAAAAAAGACAATTAAAATAATTCTAATAAATGTTTCAATACCTTTTAAGGCTAATAAACTGTTAATGAAGAAAAAGAAACTAATGATGTAAGCCAAAATTATTAAATAATAAATTATTCTTAAAGGTTTTTTCGATTTTTTTAATTTTCTCATCATCTTATTCATTTTCTTCACCTGGCGTAAATGCCACAACATATAACCTATTGTCCTTTTGAATTAATGTGACTGTTGCAGAATCATCATATCCTAAGTCCTTAGCATATTGCCAATTAGCTTTGACTATGTAACTATCATGTTCATCTTCTCCATAAGAAAACTTATCTTTTTTTACATCATCAACAGTTATACTCGAAACTTCAGGTAGACTTTGTTTTCTCTTATTATCAGTGTTATTTTCAACAATTTTATATAAAGTATCTTCAACATTTAGTTTAAAATTATCGATATTGTCAGGATAGACATACTCTAAACTACCAACATCATATTTATTTACTTTATTATTAATAGTGTATAAATCAATGATAAATAATTTTGCCAGTATTTTAGCATATTCATCGTAATCGACGTCTTTATTTTGCAAACATTTTTTTAATTCATTATATGTATCTTTCATTAATTTTGTATCACGCTCATCTAAAGTATAACCAAAATTATCAATACTATCGACAACTTTTACTGTAGTATCTTCTTTTTTACCTCCAAATATTTTAAAAATCAGCATAATAACAATAAAAATTATTAAAATAGCTAATATAATCAAAGGAATTTTATACTTTAATTTTTTCTTTTTATTCTTCTTCATTCTATTCTCCATTCATGTTTTTATTTTCTAATAAATTATAGACAATGATGGCATTTGACACTTCTAGACGTTTTTCTCCTAGTTCACTTAAATTAGATATGTAATCTTCAGCGATTGTTACATCATTTTTTAACACTTTGTATTCACCAGTAGAATTATTATAATAAACTTTATTAGTTAATATGTTACCATTTGGGAAAACGACAAAATTGTTGTCTTTGATGCTAAATATATCTTCTCCCATCGTGTACTTATTATACAATCCATACATATTTAGTATGGTCGCAGCTACATTATACATACCAGTTGTATAATTAACTTCACCTTTAAAGACATTTTGTAAAGATTTGTCTTTAGTCCAAATAATCAATGGTGTTTTCTTATTTAGTTCGTGATCATAGTAATCATATTCACGATATTCAGGATCATTTTCTGTATACACCTCTCCTGTTGCCGGATTTAAATTGTATAGATAGTTAATTTCGTTACGTGAAAGCTTAGCGTCATGGTCGCCGTAGAAGACAAAGACCGTATTATCAAATTCACTAGAGTTCTTTATATAATTTAAGAAATCGCCTAATGCTCCATCAGCATAATTAGCACTTTTAATGTATTCACCTATAGCAGTGCCTGAAAGATAGTCTTTAGATATTTCTGTTGTTTCTTTCGTAATTTCATTTGTGCTTGTGTAATGACTTGTCAAATCTAATTCACTATGTAAACTTGCTAACTTAAATGGTGAATGGTTTGACAGTGTAATTACAATTCCCATGTAATTACCATAAGTTTTTTCAATGTTTTCCAAAATAGGTACGCCTTGGGCAAAAAACATATGGTCGTTAATACCTAAATTAATGACATCTTCATTACTATATGTAAATGAATCACGGAAATACATGCCATCATATCCTAAAGACGGATGAGCTTTATTACGGTTCCACATGCTAGCTAAGTTGCCATGCATACTAAAAGTGTAGTATCCTTGTTCTTTCAAGTATTTAGGTATTGTAAAATATTTACGATCATAATAACTAACAAAAACTGTGCCCGATGAGGCTGGTAATAAACCAGTTAAAAGTGTAAACTCAGTGTCACTAGACGTTCCTGTGCTAACTTGAGGATAAAAATTAGGGAAAAACATTCCTTCCTTAGCTAATTTATTTAAATTAGGGGTCACTTCACTACCATTAAAGGATAAATCCATAAGAAAGGTTTGCATACTTTCCATGTGGACAAAGACAATGTTTTTATCTTTTAATATACCCGTATATTTATTGGTTTCCGTTTTGGCTTTATTGTTAAAGTAACTATCAAATAATTCCATAGCTTTATCATAGCCGAATAAACTATTTAACTGTGGCGTTAAAAATTGAACAAAGTCATTTACTTGATACATGATGATACCAAAACGTTCAACTATATATAATCGGTTCCATTGCTTAGAAAGACGACTATAATCTGTATTTGTGGCAACACCAAAACTGTAGCCAAGGCATAAAACACCTACTAATATTGTGGAAGTTACCATTTTTTTGCCTTTTTCAATTTTATCAATAAAGTAATAATAAGATGTTGAGGATAACTTTTTATGAATCAAAAAGAATATAATTGGTAATATAATAAAAATAGCGTCAAAAATTGACAAACGATCAAATATTGAACCTGTGACAGTTTCAGTTTGCCCTACTGTTGCTAATTCACCAATCGAAGCAAAAGAAGTAAAAAAACGATAATAAACCGAACTAATTAAACACATTAAATTTATAATAATGACCCATGTAAAATAATATTTAAACTGATTCTTAGGTTTTACAAAGTATCCTAAACTACCGATTAAAAGTATTAAGCCTAAATCAGTAATTAATGGTTTAAAATTAAAAAATGAACCAACAGTAAATTTTCTTACGAACATTGTAGCCATTAATGTTAGTATTAAATAAGAGATAAATAAACGATTGGTGATTATATATTCAACAATGTTTTTTCGTGCAATATTTAGACTATTTTTTATATTTTTTTTCATAAGCATCCCTTCTTACTGCAATAATTATAACAATATTTGCTTTTTTTATCAATTCTTGTTGCAAAAAAGATGTAAATTTGATACAATTTGATTGTGCAGGTGTAGTACAATGGCTAGTATACGACCTTGCCAAGGTTGAGATGGGAGTTCGATCCTCCTCACTTGCTCCAGAAGCAAAAATCGTCGCACCAAAGCGATGTTAATGATTAAATCAATCAGAAATGATTGATTTTTTTGTCGT
>CAKOMU010000004.1 GCA_934096755.1 uncultured Bacilli bacterium | reverse complement strand
TTAATTTTGTCATTTTTACCTCCCTTCAAAGACGTTATTATAAAGGAAGTTTTTTAGGATACAAGTGATTCGACAAAGCTTGTCAAATCTTTTTTAACAAAATAAAAAATTGTAATCATCAAAATTACAATCTTTCATCTTTGTACCATTAAAAAGTTAAGAAAAAACAAAAAAGTTGCTCCAATTGTCAAAGGAATTTTATACTGTGTACATTCTTTCGCTGCCACCAATTTATCCATCAATGACACTAAATAAGCTTCCTTATACTTAGGCATTACATTACAAACCGGGAACATATGAGAAACAATGATATTTTCCTGTAATTGACTCAATTTAAAATGTTTTTTAGCATTTTTTAAAGCAATTTTAGGATGATTTGCAAAACTATTTTTATCTACTTCATCATTTCTAAAAAAATCATGTAATAAAGCAGCTCTCGTAATTTCACTAATATTATCTAATTTTAACATATGACAACAATTATAAGTTAATAACGCCACATTTAAACTGTGATCTAATCTTGAAATACCATGATGCATTTCATATTTTAAAGCAATAAATTCTTCATTTTTCAATATATCATTAATTATATTATTAAATTCTAATTCTTTTTTTAATTTCATTTGGCACCACTGTTACATTATATCACTTTTTCTCTAAAAGTTACCAAATTATTTCTAGCTTTACACTTTCTTATCATTTTCCAACAATTTTATAATTTTCATTTGATTATCTTTAATCTCTTTCATTTGTTCATGTAATACTTCTAAAATCAATTCACTTTTTAAATCAGTCTTATAATCATTTAAACTACGCAAGCTTTCTTTTTTAGCAGCTCGGTTTTGACTCATCATAATAATCGGGGCTTGTAATGCTGCAATACAAGACAAAATCAAATTCAGTAAAATAAATGGATAGGGATCGACATTGACAATCATCATATAATTAATAAACATCCAAAAAATTAAAAACAAACAAAAGAATATAATAAATTGCCAAGAACCTGCAATTTCTGTTACTCTATCTGCTAATTTATCACCAAATGTTCTTTTTTCATCTTCAATTTTATCACTGTCTATAGCAATTGGATTATCAATTAACATTTCAATTAAATCACTTTCATCAGTCAATTCTAAATCTTTATTTAAAAGCATTTTTACAATTTGTTTTTTTCTATTATTTACTTCCATCTTTAAACTCCCATCTATAATGACCTAAAACTTCTTTACGAAATAAACCATTATCTTCATAACTGTGATATCCATCATGATGAATAATATAATTTTCACCATTTTTATTTTTCACATCGCTGACAATTGCAATATGATTATCATAAATTACGATATCTCCAGGATTATAACTACTAATATCACGAGTATCTAAACTCATAACATATTTATCCAAAAAAACTTTAATATTTCTTACACGTCGAAAATCAATATTTTGATCTCCAACATCACTATCATAATCTTCTTTATGTTCTTTAATATCTTCATCAATTAAAGTTTTAAAATCATAGCCCGCATTTTTTAACGCATACCAAAATACATCAGTACAAACATAATAACCATCCGTTGGATATCCGCCAGCATAATATTTACTTTTATATTTTGGTTTTTCTTCAACAAACTCCCTTGCACCATTCAAAATATCAGTATAATCATCAACCCCATCATGATCATAATCTATTTGACTTTTAATAATTTCATCTTTACTAGTTTTATCAAACAACTTATCGAGTCTTCCTGTTTCTCGCAAAAAAATTACTCCCAATAAAAAAATTAGAGCTAAAACAATAAAATTACCAAATTTTAAAAATAACTTCATATTACTCCTTCCACTTTGTTTAACATTAGTATAACATTAATTTAAATTTTTCCCAAGAAAAAAACTCTTTTTCAAGAGTTATTGTGTAGCTCCAGGCCAAGTTAATGTACCTGGACAAGCATCTGTAACATCATTTCCATCATTTACTTCTGCAGATGTAACATCATCACCAAGGCCAGCATTATTAACTTTTAAATTACCATTGGTCATTGTAATCGCATATTGATAAACTTCTCCAACTTTTTTAACTAAAACATAGCCCTTATAATCAGCATCTCCAGTATAAAAACCTTTATCTCTTAAAGTCCCTACTGTAACGCATTTAACAGCAGTCCCAACAGGTAAAACATCACCACTACTAGTAATACTTCCATTAATATAATAAGTTGTCGCTGACTGAATTGCCGCATTAGCTTCAATAGCAAACACTTGTTTTCTAGCTTCCGCCATTCTTGGTAAAACCGCTGTTGCAGCTGCCAACATAACAATTGCTAAAACTACAATAACCGCCAATAATTCAATTAACGTAAAACCATAGTTCTTCTTAATGTCCTTCATAATCTTGAACACCTCTCTATGATTTAATAATACTATAAATATCTCTAATAGTCAATAATTTATCCTTGGATAATTTATTTTAAAATATCTAATAATGAGCCCACTAAATCTAAATTATCCAACACTTGATTTACTTTATCTACTCCTCGATCATGATTTAAAATCTTCATATTAGCAACAAAACTTTTATAGTCCATTACACCCCGATTTAACTCTTTAAAATAGTAAGAATTTTTCTTTAACTCTAAATAAGCTTTTTTATCTTCTTTAAAACTTATTTGTTCTTTTAAATCCATTTAATCTTCAAAAAATTTATTTAAAGGTCTCGGTGAAACAGGCCCTTTATTTAAATTATTAGTTAAATCAGGAGTAGGATTTTTTTTAGTTAAATCTTGTACAAAATCAATAGCTTTTTGTGCCGTATTGATATGACTTTTAATTGAATCGACATCAACATTTTTAACCATATCAGTAATTTTTGAAAGATTAACATTATTTAAATTACGATCTGTACTTCCATACCTACTCCACACTTTTTCATCTTCACCATATAAATCATAGAGCTCATAAAATTTTTGCCAAGTCATTTCTCCATCATTGACATAATCAACTAGTTCTGGTTTATTTTTAATAAAATTTTTAAATGCTTCTCTTTTCACAATATCACCTAAATAAATTTATGTTTAATTAATGAAAATAAGAACACTAACCCACGAATAAACCAGGCTTGTACATATATTATAATAGATGATTAAATTTTAAAATCATCAATAAAAGAAGCAAAAGATAATTGTTCTTCTTTACGTGTTAATTTTTCATCTGGTTCTTTTACTATTTCCTTATTATCTGTTTCTTTATCATCTAATTTAATTCCTTCTTTATACAAAGCAAAATTATCATAATTAAATTTGACACTGCTACCTACACTAGCCAAATCCATAATAGGAATATCACTATTTTTAAGTTCTTTGATTTCCCCATCTTCACGATAAATATTAATATCTTTACTACTAGTTAAATAAGCAAAATTAATTTTAACTTCTTTAGTTTTTAATTTTTTATAAAGCATTTGTCCTTTTTTTGCCCGACTAAATACTTCTAAATCAGTTAATTTTACTCGTTTAATTGTCTTATTATTAGTATAAATATTTAAATATTCACTTTCATTAATTGGACTAGCATATACTAAATAATCATCTTTTAAACTCATGGCTTTAACTCCACTAGCTTTTAAACCAACCACAGGAATTTCTTCTGTCTTATAACGTAAATAATAACCATTATTAGTAACTAACAATACTTCGTCTTTACTAATATCTGCATTAATTAATTCATCATTATCTTTTAATTTAATCGTCACTATCGGTTTAGAATATCTTGTCACTTCAAAATCTTTTAATGCCACTTGCTTTGTTAAACCATGTTTAGTAAATAACACTACATTCTTTTCTTTATCTTTTAAAATTAAACTAGCAATGATTTTTTCTTCTTCTTTAATTACCACTGTATTACTTATATGTTTTCCTAAATCTTTCCATTTACATTCTGGTAACTTATGAATTGGAACATATAAATAATTTCCTAAATTAGTAAACAATAATAAAGTATCTTGTGTAGTTACAAAATATCTACCTATTACAAAATCTCCAGGTTTTAATGTTGTTTCTTCTTCACTAGTTTTATAACTTTTCCAACTAACTTTTTTAACATAACCATCATTAGTAACTACCACAACAACTTTTTCATTAGGAATCATTTCTTTTACATCAACTTTTAAATCAACTATTTCATCTCTAATTTCAGTCTTTCTTGGTACTGCATAGTTTTTCTTTACTTCTCTAAGTTCAGCTTTCATAACATTTTTAAGTTTATTTTCATCACTTAATATTTCTTGACATTCCTTAATCTTTTCTTCTAATTTTTTACATTCTTCTTCCAACACCACAATATCCGTATTAGTCAATTTATAAAGTTGTAAAGTCACAATAGCTTCTGCTTGTTCCTCAGTAAAACTATATTTATCTATCAAATTTAATTTAGCATCACTCTTATTTTTACTAGCTCTTATTAAAGCAATAACTTCATCTAAAATAGAAATGGCCTTAATTAAACCCGTCGCAATATTATAATTTTTGGTAAAAAACGCTAAATCAAAATTAGTTCTTTTAATAATTACTTCTTTTTGATGAGCAATATAAGCATCCAGTATTTCTAAAATTCCCAGTGTTTTTGGCGTTCTATTAACAATAGCCACACAATTATAATTATAAGAAACTTGCAAATCTGTATTTTTTAACAAATATTTAATAATGACTTCTTTATTAGCATTAGCTTTTAAATCGATAGCAATTCTAATACCAGATCGGTCAGTTTCATCACGAACTTCTGCAATACCTTCAATTTTTTTATCGATACGCATCCCATCTATTTTAGCCACACATGCTTGCTTATTAACTTCAAAAGGAATTTCTGTAATAATTATTTGTTCTTTACCTTTTTCTTTTGTAAATTCATATTTCGCTTGAACAATAACTCGTCCTCGTCCAGTTTTAAAAGCATCAATTATTCCTTGTTTGCCAAACGCAATTCCTCCAGTAGGAAAGTCAGGTCCCTTGACGATTTCCAAAATAGTATCTAAATAACAATTAGGAGAATCAATTCTTTTAATCGTCGCATCGATTATTTCTCCCAAATTATGAGGCGGAATATTGGTTGCATAACCAGCCGATATACCATTAGTACCATTTACTAATAAATTAGGATATTTAGCAGGTAAAACTGTAGGTTCTAAAAAACGATCATCAAAATTAGGAGCCCACGCTACCGTACTTTTATCTAAATCCTTTAATAATTCACCACTAATTTTAGCCAGTCTTGCTTCTGTATAACGATAAGCAGCTGGACCATCACCATCCATTGAACCATTATTACCATGAATATCTACTAATATATGATTTTGTTTCCACCATTGACTCATTCTTACCATAGCTTCATAAACCGAAGAATCACCATGAGGGTGGAATTTACCCAAAACATCTCCTACAGTAGCAGCACATTTAATATAGCCTTTATCCCAAGTATTACCTGCTTTATACATTGCATAAAGAATTCTTCTTTGCACAGGCTTTAGGCCATCTCGTACATCAGGAATAGCTCTATCCTGAATAATTTCTTTAGCATAAGCAATAAATCGTAAAGACATGATTTCTTCTAAAGAATAATCTTCAATTTTTTTTACTATATCCATAAGTTATCTTACGCTCCTCTATAATTATCTTCTAAGGTAAATTCAACATTTTCATTTATCCATTCTTTTCTTGGTTCAACTTTATCCCCCATCAATACTTGTACTCTTTTTTCAGCTAATGCAGCATCCAATATTCTTACTCTTATTAAACTTCTCGTTTCGGGATTCATAGTCGTTTCCCATAATTGATCAGGATTCATTTCCCCTAACCCTTTATATCTTTGAATACTGTATTTACCTGTATTTTCTCTTTTTATTTCTTCTAATTCTTGATCGGTATAAGCATAAAACCGTTTTTTACCATAATCTAATTTATATAATGGTGGCATTGCAATATAAAGTTTACCTTGCTCTATCAGCCCCCGCATATAACGATAAAAGAATGTTAACAATAAAATTTGAATATGGGCTCCATCTACATCGGCATCAGTCATTATGACCACTTTATCATAATTAGAATCACTAGCATCAAATTCCGGACCAACTCCAGCACCAATCGTATGAATCAAGGTATTAATTTCTTCATTTTTAATTAATTCAGCCAAACTTGATTTCTCACTATTAATAACTTTTCCTCTAAGTGGTAGTATGGCTTGAAACTTACGATCACGTCCCCCTTTGGCAGAACCACCTGCTGAATCTCCTTCGACTAAAAATAATTCATTTATTTTAGAATTTTTACTTTGGGCAGGTGCTAATTTCATCGATAAATTTTTCTCAATACTTTTTTTGTTTTTCCCATTTCGAGCTTCTTCTCGAGCTTTCCTCGCCGCTTCTCTAGCCACTTTACTTTTCATAGCCTTATCTAAAATCGTCGAAGCTGCTTCTTTGTTTTCTTCTAAGAAAAATTTTAAAGCTTCATAAGTAATACTTTCCGTAACACTACGGGCTTCTGGTGTTCCAAGCTTTCCTTTAGTTTGGCCTTCAAATTGCAATAACTCTTCGGGAATTTTTAAACTAATAACTGCCGATAAACCTTCTCTTACATCACTACCATCTAAAGTTCCATCTTTAGCTTTAAAAACGTTATTATTTTTAGCATAATCATTAAACGCTTTTGTAATTCCGGTTTTAAATCCCACTTCATGAGTTCCCCCATCACTAGTTTTAACATTATTAACAAAAGACAAAATATTTTCATTATATGAATCAGTATATTGCATAGCTATGTCGACTTCAATATTATTTTTAGTATTGCTAAAGTTAATTACTTTATTTAAAGTCTTTTTACCTTCATTCATAAATTCAATAAAACTTGTTAACCCATTTTCATAATAAAATTTCACTTGTTTATTGTCTTCTTCATCGATTACTTCAATTGTAAGTCCACTAAGCAAAAATGCACTTTCTTGCATCCTTTCCACAATCGTCGTATAAGAAAAACTACAATTTTTAAAAATGTCCGGATCAGGCAAAAATTTGACAATCGTCC
The DNA here is from genome assembly GCA_934096755.1 of uncultured Bacilli bacterium. GTDB lineage: Bacteria > Bacillota_I > Bacilli_A > RF39 > UBA660 > Onthocola_B. Next base: position 24,217 of record CAKOMU010000004.1, on the reverse strand, counting down.
CTGTTTTATTACTTTTTCCTACAGTATGCAAAGGAGTTTTTACATGGCCTCCATTTTCAAAATCAATCGCCGAAATTAAACCATCACGATAAATAACAACTTGCATTTCTTTAGACAAAGCATTAACTACACTAGCACCAACACCATGTAGACCACCAGAGACTTTATAACCAGCTTCACTGAATTTACCACCAGCATGTAAAATGGTATAAATAACTTCTGGAGTAGATTTACCAGACGCATGCATCCCAATGGGTACGCCACGTCCATTATCCACTACCGTAATGCTTTTATCTTTATTTAAGATGACTTTGATGTGATTTCCATAACCATTTATTACTTCATCAATAGCATTATCGACAATTTCCCACACCAAATGATGCATACCTCTTTTATCAGTAGAACCTATATACATTCCTGGTCTTTTACGTACTGCTTCCAGTCCTTCTAAAATCTTAATCGATGATTCATCATATTTTGTCATTTTTCTTCACCTTCCTCATTATAACAACATTTTTGGCTTAAAATCAAGAAAAAAAAGAGATTTCTCTCCCTATTTAAAAGCCTTAAACAACCTTCTCCATACTTTATCAGTCGAATAATTCAAAATACCGTTTTTATAAATTTTCATGCCTTTATTTAAAAGAATCACAATGAATAATATCATAATCAAAATCGATATAATCATTTCCCAAATAGATATTTCCCCGATAATATATAAAGTTGGACTTAAAAAAGCTGATAAGAACGGTATGTACGAAAGTACATGAATTAGTACTGAACCCTTAAACATCGAGGCCGTAATAGCTAAATAATAACCAACTACACTAAGTAGCATAACTGGCGTTTGTAATTGATTAAAATCTTCGATATTAACTGTCATCGATGCAAGTATTCCCGATACTACAGCATAAGCAATAAAAGATAAAATCATCAACACTACAGTACAAGGAATTAAAATTCCTAAATGATCCACTAAGGTACTTAAATTAATATTATTTAAAAGACTAAATACATCCCCAAATAAGGTTCCACCTACCATTGATTTATGAATGAACAAACCTAAAAAAGCATATAAGACTAAAAACAAACCTTGAATAATCACAAAAATATTACTAGCTACAACTTTTGATAGCAAATGCATTTTAGGACTGATATTGGCAATGATAATTTCCATACTACGTGTCGTTTTTTCTTCACAAATTTCTCCTCCAACCATTTGCACTAAAAAGATAACTAACATAAAAAATGGCAAAATCAATGTCGGAAAAACACTATTCATGACAATTTCCATATTTTCATCAGTACTATTAGCATCACTCAAAACTACTCTATCTACTTTAACCGGAGCTGTTAAAGCTGTAAGTATCTCTGGATCAATCGCCGATTCTTTAATACCAACATAATTTTTAGTAATGGTTAATGCATTAATTATATTTTGATAAACTTCCATATCAATTTTTTCTTGACTAATAATTTGAGTTGTCATAAATTCCTGACTATCTTCATTTAAAATTACTAATATTTCTTTATCAGTTAATTCTTCTTTTTCTTTATTACTTACTTTTTGAATTTCCAAATTATCAATATCACTTAAATTTTTTAAAAAAACATCATAAGCATCTACATTATCTTCTACTAATAAAATCTTATCACTATTAAAATCACCGCCAAAAAATTCCACTAAATTTTTAATATTTATTACACTAATAATAGCCAACATGATTATTATATTTGTAATTACAAACCATTTAGTCTTAATCTTTTTATTTAAACTGACTTTAGTCAAATACCAAAATTTTCTACTCATATTGTCCTCCTACATAATGAATAAATATTTCATTTAAGGAAGCATCTTTTAAAACATACTTCGTAATTTTTTTATTCTTGACATAATTAAATACTAAAGGAGTTACTTTCTCATCAGCGATTACCACTTCATATTCATTATGTTTTTTTACCACACTTAAAACTCCTTCTATTTGTTCTAACTCTTTAACAACAATATCTTCTCCCTTAATAATAATATTTTGTTTTGCATAATCTTTCTTAATATCTTCTAATTTTCCGTTAACGACCGCATGACCTTTTACTAATATAACTAAATGTTCACAAAAATCCTCAATATATTCCATTTGATGGGAAGAAAAGATAATCGCACAACCATTCTTTTGTAATGTCCTTACTGCATCTTTCATCATGCCCACATTAATAGGATCAAGCCCCGTAAATGGTTCATCTAAAATCAATAACTTAGGATCATTAATAATCGCTGAAATAAATTGAATTTTTTGTTGATTACCCTTTGATAATTCTTTAATTTTCTTATATTTATAATCTTTAATAGCAAATCTATCTAACCAATAATCTAATTTTTCTTCACATTGTTGCGGTGTTAATCCTTTTAAAACTCCATAATACTCAATCATTTCCTTGACACTTAATTTAGTTAATAAACTTCTTTCTTCTGTGACAAAACCAATACTTTCTACCATTTGATAATCAATGGGCTTATCATCCAACAAAATAGTTCCTTGATCTGGGTTCAATAATCCCATAATCATACGAAAAGTTGTCGTTTTTCCAGCACCATTTTCCCCTAGCAAACCAAATATTTCACCTTTTTGCACTTTAAATGACAAATCATCAACTGCCACTAAATCGCCATATGCTTTTCTTACATGCTCACAAACTAACATACATACCTCCATTAATAACATTATATCTTAATATTATGATTTATTAAAGGGTATCTTTATGAAGACTTAATTTTTTCTTTTGTTCTAATTTTTCTTGATACATTCTTCTTTTGATCAAAATATTATACTGCCAATAAAGTTCTTCTAATAACTCTTGCAAAGTTTTACCGTTTTGGTCTTTAATGTTTGCATACTTAAAATCTTTTTTTCTAAAATTTGTTGAATTTAACCACAAAAATAAACTTTTCGCCGTTGTATCTCCTACAGTATTACTACTATTTATTCTTGGCCATTCTTGATACGTCTCACAATACGTTTTTACTTTATAAAACCAATCCCATATTTTCCTCGTCTTATCAAAATGACAATATCTTTGATACAGATTATTTAGTAATTGCCAACTGTTTTCCCCTGTAGATAAATTTAAATCTTGATATAAAAACTTAGTATAAAAATTTGTTGTAATTAGCCATGAAGCTAATTGAAAAGAATTTTTACCATTTTGTAATTTATTTTCATAATTGCTGGTCTTTGGCCACTCTTTATATATTTCACAATATTCCTTAATATCCAAAATAATTTGTTCAATTTCATTTAAATAATTTTTTTCTTTACGATTATAATGCCAATATAATTTATCTAATTGGACCTTTACCCCAATACCATTTTTATCATAAATATCCATATATTTAAAATGATCTTTATGATATCCTGATTTATCCAACCAATCATAAATTTGTTGACCAGTTTTGCCTTCCATCAAAAAAGTACTAGTCATTTTAGGCCACTCGTTATAAGTTATACAATATTTTTCGACAATTGCAAACCAACGATTAACGTTTAAATATATCTTTCTAATTTTATTCTTAGCAAATATATATTTTGTAAGTGCCTGACTAAATTTTAACTTTCCTAAATCATTACTCCATTCATCCTTGATATTACTCACCACTAGAACTTGAGCTATATCTTCATCAACTAAATTTTGCTCTAATAAATATTGATATTTTTTTAAAACATCGTTTTGCAATAAAATTTCTATCAATTTCTTTTTGATGTTTTTATCCTGAATATCTACTTTCAAATCATTAAAGTCAACTAATTCTAAAATACTTTCCAACAAATAAAAGTTTTCCGCTTTTTCTTCTCTTTCTAGCCATCCACTTTCTTGCCAAAAATCTTGAAATAAAAAATCCGGTTCTTGTAATAATTTATCCAAATCTTTTTGATGTTTTTTTCCATATTTTAAAATAGCTACTCTAGTATTATCACCATCATTTAGACTTAAAAATTCTTTTTGCCAATTTTCTACCAAATCTAAATTTCTAGTTGCATCCAAAAACTTTTCAATATTTTCCATTTCTCTTAATTTAGCAATATATTGGTACAAATCTAAAAATATTTTTCTAGCCTTTTGATAACTAATCGTCCCTTTAGTAATTTGATAAACGTTTAAAATATTTACCAACTTACATTTTCTTTTTAATTCATTTTTACTAAAATTTTGTCTATTGATTTCTTCTTGCCTGTTCCACACTTCTGACAACAATTTGTTTTGTGTATTTACACTACTATATTTTTGTAAGGCCCATAGAACTTTCACCATATTAGTAGATACTTCCACTTTAGTAGATCTAAAATGCTTTTGATAATAATACCAATTACTATGCTTAGCTTCACACATTTTTTCTATTATTTCTAAGTTAGTCATATTATCTAAAATATCATCTTGAATCAACCCTAAAATTAAATAAAGTTTATTTACAGCTAAATCATCATCAGCCAAAATATAATTCCATACTTCCTTTTTAGAATATTTTGTTTGCCATTTCTTCAATTCTTCCCAACTACTAATGCTAGCAATTTGTTGGACCATATCTAATTCTCTACTCGAAAGCATAGTCCTACTCAATTTTTCTTGCACTTTCAAATATAAATAAACTTGTTCAGGTAACATCTCTTGCCAATTTGTTTTCGCAATCTTTACAATTTCTTTCTTAACGCCAGTACCTTTAAGCAAATCTTTCATGGCTCCAGTCCAATATAAATTTGCCTTATTCTTGGTTTCATCCAATAAATTACCAAAATAATAATTGTCCTTATCACTAAGAACATTCACATAACTCTTTAAAAACTTTTCCATACAATTCCTCTTTTGCCTTTACTCTAACAAAAAATTAAAAAAAAGTAAAGAAAAAGAGGTTTCCCTCTTAATAAAATGCTCCGCCCCAAATAATAGCTAAAAGAATAAATAATATTAAAACTATAAAAGCATAACTGGCAGTGAAATTAGTTTGATTATTTGAAGTTTCGCAACTTTTTTTACAACAACTCATTTTTAGACCTCCTTAAAAATTATTTGTTATATAAAAGCCCCTACTATGATAATTAATAATATAAATAATACTAAAATAATCGCAGCACCAAGGCCATTTGAACATTGATTCATAAAACTTTCCTCCTTTATTTTGTCTTTTCACTAGTATTGTATGGCTTAATAAAAAAAAAGTGCAGGCTTTTAAAATTAGGAAAATACGGACAATTTCTTGTAAATACCAAAAAAAGTTGTTATAATACCTAAGTAAGGAGAAAAATAAAAATGAAGAAAAAAATAATTGGATTATGTGTTATTATGTTACTTGCTAGTGGATGTGGCAAAGTGCCTAAACTAGACAATGGTGAAGATGCTATCGTCAGTTTCAAAGATGATAAAAAAATTAGTGTCAATGATTTCTACGAAAAAATCAAAGATGAATATGGTTTAGAATCATTAATTACAATGATTGACACCTATATTTGTGAAACCGAATTTAAAGATTATAAAGAAACGGCAGAAAAGAACGCTAAAGCCTATATTGATGCTTTCATTGAACAATATGGTAGTGAAGAAAAATTCTTAAGTGCATTACAAAGTCAAACAAACTATCAAACAATTGAAGCTTATCAAAATTATCTTTATTTAGCTAATATGCAATCACATGCAGTTGAAGAATATGCTAAAGAACAAATCACTGACAAAGAAATTGAAAATTACTACAACAATGAAGCTATCGGTGATATGGAAATTAATCATATTTTAATTACTAGCGATGCTAAAAGTAATGCTACTGATGATGAAAAGAAAACTGCTGAAGATAAAGCCAAAGCAACTGTTAACGAAATTATTGAAAAATTAAATACAGCTAAAAAAGAAGGTAAAGATATTACCGAAACATTTACTAGTTTAGCTAAAGAATATTCTAAAGATGATGCTACTAAAGACAAAGGTGGAGCATTAGGAAAAATAAATTATGGTGACCTATCAAGTAGTTATGATGAATTAATTGATGCCGCAACTAAATTAAAAGATGGCGAATATTCTACAAGTGTTATTACCACGGAATTAGGATATCATGTAATATTAAAAACTAAGAGTTATGAAAAAGATACTCTTGAAAATTTAAAAGATGAAATTAGAACTACTCTTGGTAAAAAATATGTAACTAAAAATCAAAATAGTATTGGTTTAACTGCATTACAACATTATCGTAAAAATTATGGTATGGAAATTCAAGATGATGAATTAAAGAAACAATACTCTAATTACATTCAAAATGCTTTAGCAAGTATCCAAAGTAGTAATAGTAACTCTAATAATAGCAGTAACTAAAAAAAAAGACCTCTTACGAGGCTTTTTATTTGCTAACAAAGACAATCAACATAAGTATCACTTAAACATCTAATGCAACATAAGCAGTCACAATCCATAGTAAAAAACACATTTGTTGCTACATAAGGATATAAACTTGCTTCATCAGTATTATCAGCTAAAACTCTAAATGTACAACAATTTCCTTCGATTTTTTCTACTCTAAAGACATTAGAACAAGTAGCTGTCGAACCAGCGCCCTCACAACTGGCAGTTGAATCTTTTACTATTGGCATACTCCAAGGAGTACCATTACCACCACAAGTATAAAGCATAACTGGTCTAGTATTACAAATTAAACAATTAGTTCCACCACCTAAAACAGGTCTATCACATGTTTGTAAGCAATTATCTGGACAAGCATTTTCTTGTAATACTAAAATAACACATAGTATTTCATTAATGCAGTTGCCTTCGGTTGTTTTACCTTGATTATTCATAACATTCACCCTTTCATGTAATTCACTAATAATTTATGAATAATATTTATTTTAGTGTATGCTTTTTTATTTTACTTTTTCAAAAACTTTGTTATAATATTGATGGTGATAAAATGCAAACATGGATTGAATATATTATAATTGCCATTTTTCTCATCATTATTTCTTTAGTGATTGTTAAATTAACTAAAAGAGATTTCAACATTGAAGCTAACAAGCTTATTACTTACCTTGGGGGCAAAGATAATATCATCAATGCTGAATGTAACATGAGCAGACTCAAAGTTATTTTAAAAGATGTTAGTTTAGCCAATAAAGAAGGTATTCAAAAGCTTGGTGCTAAAGGAATCGTTGAAATTGACAATCAATTAAAAATTATATTTGATAAAAATGCCAAACAATTAAAAAAGTATATCGAAGAAATTCTCTAGATATACTTTTTTATATTTTTTCAATATTAGTAATATCTGTAATTTTAATAGCCTCTCCATCCAAAGTTAATAAACTAGTATTGGTTTTACCAACCAATTCTTTTTCTACGACCTTATTATCCAAAGTAATTCGCACTTTACTTTTATAGACATGATTTAAAGAACCAAATATTTCATTTATTTTTTTATTTATTTCTTTAATATTATACTTTACAATACGATCATCACTACGATATAAATCTTGAAAATTATTTAATTTCTTATTAATTGGATTAGCATACACTTTTGGTAATTTCATATTTTACTCCCCTTTCTATATTTTATGATAATAATTTAAAATCTACACATATTAATAATATGAAAAAAATATTAAACAGCAAATTAACTTTTATTATTCCTTTTGTTCTGCTAATATTTATTAGTTTACTTAACATGCACAATGCCAAATTCATAAGTAGTCTTTATACCCACAACTTCTTTAAACAGCTTTTATGGTTTATCTTAGGTATAATAATTTTTTTAATTGTAAGAAAAATTAATCTTCCTCGTCTTTTCAAAATTTCTTATTTTTTATATTTTCTTTCCCTTTTCTTTTTGGTATTAGTTTTATTTATTGGTAAAACTACTAATGGAGCGAAAGCCTGGCTAAATCTTGGTTTATTTTCTTTTCAACCTAGTGAACTGATGAAATTAAGTCTCACTATTTTTCTTAGTAATCTAGCCACCAATTACGAAAAATCTACAAAGAAACAAGAAATAATATTTATCAGTAAAATCCTAATCGCCACTATAATACCATCTTTTTTAGTTTTTTTAGAACCTGATACAGGTGCCATTTTATACTTTTTTCTTATTGCTTTAGCCATTTTAATCACTACCAACATCCATAAATTATGGTTTATTATTTTAATATTGATAATTTGCGTTTTAGGAATTAGTTTCATTTTATTATACTTATTTAATCGTGATTTATTAATTTCTTTAATTGGTACTAGTTTTTTTTACCGAGTCGAAAGATTAATAACATTTCACACTTCTTCTAGTTACCAATTAGAAAATGCTTTAATTGCCATCGGTTCAGCACCGCTTATCAAAAATGGCTTTCATCAAATAAGTATTTATATACCAGAAGCCCCAACTGACTTTTTCTTTGCTTTTTCAATTGGCAATTACGGTTATTTAATAGGATATTTAATCTTACTTTGTTATTTCATCATCGATGCTTACTTAATTAATTATTATTTTCAACTAAAAAAAAGCCCTACTAAATTTATCACCGGGGCTTTCCTTAGTCTATTTCTTTTTGGACAAGTCATCAACATTAGCATGAATATTGGTCTTCTTCCCATCATCGGTATCCCATTACCATTTTTAAGTTATGGTGGTTCTACTTTAATTACCTATTTTATCTTTTTAGGTTTAATATTTCAAAATAAAAGCCACTTATCGTGACTTTTAATAGTAATAAACATGTGGCATTGGTTGGTAATATGAATAAGAACTATTATAATATGGCATACCAGCACCAGGATAAAAACCATTTCCTCCCGATGGTGCTACATTATAAATTGGTCGTGGTCTTGTCAATCCTACTGCTGCACCTCCTGCCAAACCGCCAAGCAAAAATGGCACAAAAAACTGTCTATTGCCATCTGTATAGTAATAATTAGTATACATAGAAAACCCCTTTCTAAGATAATCTATGTCTTTTTTTTGATCTTTTTTAGGCCATATCCCTAATTATCAAACACACCTAAATAATAATTTTTCTTACCTTTTTTAATTAATAAAACTTTTTTATCAATTGCATCTTCTTTAGTAAGCACTTTATCGACATCATTAACTTTAACATTATTAATACTAATTGCATTACCAGTGATCATTTCTCTAGCTTCTCTTTTACTGCTGACAATTTTTTCATTAACCAATAAATCTACTAAAGTAGTATTTTCTAAAACCGTAAATCTTGGAACATCTTTAATACTTTCGATAATTTCTTCGGCACTCAAATTCCAAATTTGAGAAGAAAACAAAGAATTGGAAATATTCAAGGCTTTTTCATATTCAGCACTACCATGTAAAAATGTTATAATTTCTTTCGCTAATGCTTTTTGAGCTTCTCTTAATTCTGGCTTTTCTTGTGTCATCTTTTCTAATTCTTCAATTTGTTCTTTTGATAAAAAAGTCAACTTCTTCAAATAATCTATAACTTTTTCATCTTCTGTATTAATAAAATATTGATATAATTCATAAGAACTAGTTTTATCTTTATCTAGCCATAATGCTTGCCCAGATTCACTTTTACCGAACTTTGTTCCATCTGCTCTAGTTACCAGTGGCACAGTAAAGCCATAACATTTAACATCACTACCATGTAACTTACGAATAAGTTCTAAACCACTCGTAATATTTCCCCATTGATCTTGACCACCTACTTGCATAGTGACACCATAATTTTCATACAATTTCAAAAAATCAATTGATTGCAAAATCATATAAGAAAATTCAGTATAAGTAATGCCAATATCTAATCTTTTTTTAACTGTATCTTTTGCCAACATATAATTAATATTAAAATGTTTACCATAATCTCTTAAAAAATCGATTGCGTTCATTTTACATAACCAATCAGCATTATTAACAATTTGAATATTTCCTCCTAAAATAGTGCTTAATTGTTTTTGAATACAAGCAATATTATGTTCTACTTTTTCTTTACTAATCATTGGTCTTTCGACATTTGGTTTAGGATCTCCAATTAATCCAGTACCACCACCAGCAATAATTATTGGGGTATGTCCAGCATCCATTAACCGCTTACTAGTAGCAATCACTGTACAATAATGACCTATATGTAAGGAATCTCCAGTAGGATCAACACCTATATAAAATTTTAATCCCCCATTATTAATGGCATCTTTAACATCAGGACTCGTCACATCGTTAACTAAACCTCGCCATTTTAATTCTTCAAATAAATTTAACTTTTCCATTATACAATTTCCTCTCCTTCAAATTTAACATCAATAAATTTTCTACTAGCCAAATAATCACACATATGTACAAAATATTGATAACGATCCTTTGGCACATCTAATACAACATCACTAAAATTATTAGTATTCCACTTACCCATATGAGATTTTACCACATGTTTAATAAATTCTACTTCTTTATCAGTCAATTTAGTTTTATCTTGATTATCACTGACAAATTGAGCAGCTAAATTAGGATGATCAAATCGAGTATACTTTTCTTCTATAATTCCCTTTTTTAAACCATCATGAATAAGCAAGGATAATATCATTACATCTTTTTCTATACCGCTAAATAACTTATCATATGGAGTTATTTGATATAATTCATAAGCCATTCGCACAGCCACTTTAGTATGCCTTACTAAACCCTTTTCTCCACTTGCAAAATCGGGATGATACTTTCCTGTCGATGAAGCAGAAATAACATAAAAATAATCTGGTAAGTTATCTAATAATATCTTTGCACTTTCTCTAATTCTTTCATCTTGAATATAATTAAGTTCTGTTTGAAACATTTTTTCACTTCCTTTTTATTAATAAAAAAAGCCATAAATATAAGGACGAGCAAACCCGTGGTACCACCTTACTTTATGACTTGTAATCATACACTTAAATTATTAACGCTAATTACTCGTTTCCACTCCGGAGTCGTAAATTCCATCTTCGTCGAATGACCAAATTATACCAAAGATTATGTATCTTGGCAAGCATTTTTACTCATTCTATTTTTCATCAATTAAATTTTATGGATGAACTAGCTGTTCTAAATATTTATCTAATTCTTTTTCCACAATCATTTTTTCTTTAGTAACAGGATGTTTAAATTCTAAATAATAAGATTGTAAAGCTAAATCTCCACTTTGTTTTACTCCATATTTTTTATCTCCTACAATATGATGACCAATATTAGCTAATTGTACTCTAATTTGATTTTTTCTTCCTGTTTTTATCTCAACATCTAGCAATGTATTTTTTTGATTAGTTTCTAAAACTTTATAATCAGTTATAGCCAGCTGCCCTTTATTACTTATATATACTTTCATTTGAGCATTTTCTTGTAAATAATTTTCTAAATGTCCATTTTTATTTACCACTTTCCCTGACACTACTGCATAATATTTTCTTTTTACTTGACTCCAATGATCTTGTAAATATCTTTTAGTTTTTTCATCTTTAGCAAATATTACCAATCCCCTTGTTTCCCTATCTAAACGATGCACAATAAAAATTTTATTTTTAGGATACTGTTTTTTTACATAATCACTTACTTCATGATAAAGATTTACACCAAAACCATTATCTTTTGCAATCATCAATAAATTAGCAGGTTTATTTATTACTATCATATATTTATCTTCATATACGATATCTAATTTCTTCTTTTTCATAATTCCTCACAAATAAAAACTCCGCTTTCTAACGGAGCTAACATTCAACTTGGTGGAGAATGTGGGACTCGAACCCGCGACCCCCACGGTGCAAGCGTGGTGCTCTAGCCAACTGAGCTAATTCCCCAAGAACAAGATTATTTTATCATATCCTCAATAAATAATCAAGTTATTTTTGTTCATCTTCGACAATTTTTATTAATCCTGCTTCTACTTCTTCCAAAGCACGACCTAATGAACGTTTATTTTTATATTCGCTTTCTTTCATTTGATAATGATTTTTTTCTAACATTTGTTTACTTCTTATCGAAGCCACAGTTACTAGCTTATACTTCGAATCAACTATATTTAATAATTTGTCAATCGATGGATATATCATTTTCCCATTCCCTCTTTCCTGTTACTATCATACAGAAAAAAAAGAACCCTAGCAAGCAAAACACATAAATTTTACATAAATTTTACATAGTTACTCTTATTTTTCGGTTAAACGTCTTAAAGCATCTAATATCACAACCATGGCCCAAGTATCTTGCTTACAATAAATTCGTAAAGACTCTTGCTGTTTAATTAACTCTTCTTTACTCATATTATCATAATTAGCATAAGCAACAATTGCTTCATTACCATTTTTGACTTCTAAATCCTTATACGATAAATTACTAAATACAGGCAAAGTTTTTTTAATCGAAAACGAACCACTTAAATCTCTATGATAAAAATTTGGCAAGCTACTTCTCTCTTCGGTAAAACCTAAATCTTCATACATTTTTTTATTAGTATTAATTAGCCATAACAAATCAAATCCTCTTTTGTATATTGCCATTAATTGATCTTTATATTGTGGAAAAATATCTGCTAGTTCCCTTATTCGTTCTTTCTCAAAGGAAACATTTTGTGCTAACAAAGTTCCTTTAGTTCCATCAATATGTTTAACTAAATTTTTAACTAATTCTTCTCTTTCATCACTATCAAAAGAATTTGCTAAAAACACATAATTATCTCGATCTTTATCACATTTTCCAGGTTCTCTTTCAATATGCAAGCTAAATTCAAAAACAGATTGCATGTAAGGATGTTCATTTCTAAATCGTGGCAAAGGTGCTGGAAAAGTTTCAAAATCCAAATGATAAATAGGATATTCAAGCATATTTAAACCGGCTTTTATTTTTGATAGATCTTTATAAGGCTTATTGTTGATAATAGTATTTCTTTGAATTTGATGTTTTTTTTGTACAATCCAATCCTCTGGAATATCTAACATATTTAAATAGCCTTGATTAATTAGTTCTAATCCTTTAAGACGTTTACCTTCACTAGTTTTAAAACCAAAACCATTATTTAAATAATTTAAAGAAGAATTTTTTTCAGGAATCATTTTTCCACAATGACTTTTAAAAAACATACATTCTTTACTTTTTCCCATACCGCAGTAAGGTCCTAAAGCCACTTTCGGTATTATCTCATTATTCATATCACTAAATAAGGTTTTAAGCAAATCATCTATAATCATCATATATTTTTGTGTTATACTCGTTAAATCAATAAAACAAATAACTTCATTACCATTCAAGTCATTCTCATAAATTGTTTTTTCTTTTTGATATGTACCTAAAAAAGTATAATCACTGTTTAAAACAGCCAAATAATAATGAATTTTCTCTAATTTCTCACTTTCACATCTTTCTTTATATTGTCCTTCTAAAAAATATCTTTGGACAGCTAAATCAAAAACATAACCACCTACATCACTAAATCTATCCATTAATTTGCTAATTAAATTATTATAAACATCTAAAGGCATTTTGTCTGGATCGTAATCATTTAAATAATAACAATTTTTTTCTCGATTAAAGGAAAATAAACTATATTGTTTTTTTCCACGAAAACCTCCAGTTAAAGCTGTATATTTCTTATTAGTAGTAGCTTTTACTTCAATAATATTTTCGCCCCATTCACTTTTATTAAAGATATCGACATAACACATAAACTTATTATGTTCTTTAGAAAATGAAAAGCATTTTTGATCTAACGTTTTTTCTGCAAACAAAACATCTCCATCAAAATATTTTTGTACCAATTTCGCTGCTTCCACTTCCACTTGTTTATAAAAAGGAAGCATCGCTTCCAATTTTTCATCACTTATCTTTTGATCTCCAAGCATATTAGCTTCTAGTTCTTTTATGTGTTCCATTTTTTCTTGCCAAAAATAATCACGTTCAGTAACAACTTGCATTTTATTGTTACTATTTTTAATTAGATGATAATAAAGAGGACATCTTGTATAATTTATAAAATCGGTTTTAGTAATAATCATTAACTAAGTACCTTTGCAGTTACTAGATCATTTTCATTTGTAATTTTCACTTTTAAGTTATTTAAATCGTTTTCTTCATCTCTAGGATCGGTAACTACTCCTTCTTTATCATATAATACTACATTGGCAGAAGCCAGTTCAGCTATAGTCATATAGACGGAATTACCATCTTTAAATATTTCTTCATTAGATTTTCCATAAATTTCTGCTTGTGATTCAATAGCTGCTATTTTATTTTCATAAAGTGTTTCCTTATAGTTAACATTCAACTCTTTCGAAATCGTGTTGGCAGCCACAAAATACCCAACACTAAACACTGCCAATATAACAACTAATTCAACTACACCATAACCCTTTTTATTCATGATTTTCCTCTTTTCTTGTATAGCCTCTATATTCCCATAAGGGAAATTCATTTCTAATTAACATGATTTCTTCCAACATTTTTTGCTTTAACTTATCACCCTTAAATTCAAACAAACTAACCACTGTTTCTTCTAAATTTTTACGAGCAATATTTTCTTCATTAATAGAATTATATAAATATGGAATAACAATATTTTTATCGACAAACTCTATATCTTTTTTCTTAAAAACATAATTTGTTCTAAGCATTTTAATAAACTTTTTATAGGCTTTAATATTATGATGATAAACACTTAATCCCAAATGAATAAATTCTTTATTTGAAAACTCATGATAATTTTTATCTTTAACGTATCTATTAATTCTTTTTTTATTAGTTAATTTTTCACTAACTAAGCCTTTATCTTCCCATTTATAATTCTTCTTATAATAAAATTTTAATTTTAATTCTACTAAGTTAAAATCATCAACTGCACATATTATTTCTTTAAAAGTCTTAATATCAATTACACCATAAGCAATAATTATACCATCCACTAAGCGATAAATTCGTTCATTTTTCTTAACATCATTAATAACATCTTTTCTTTTTATATCTTCTTTTAAAAGTCCATAAATATCTTTAGGAATTATCAAATTATCTTCTTGCCATAAAATACTTTTAGTAAGTAAATAATTAATCAAAACCTTATGATTATTTAACTCTTCTACATCATTACTTTTTAGTAAAATTTTTAAGCCTTCAAAATCAGCCAAATCCAAAGACCTTATTATACCTTCGACATATTCTTTAATATTACTTAACAGTAGTGAAATCAATTCATCTTTTGTACTTTTTTTATTCTCAATTTTTTCGTATTCATATATTTGTGCTAATAAATTATAATCATCTATAATACTCTGTAATTGATCTTTTTTTATTTTTTTCAAACATTCAACTAATTCGGTATTTCCTTCTATCATTTTACCAACTCCACTTCATTATTATACAATATATCTGCCCATTTTTCTATAAATTACTTCTCTAAATTAAAAAAAGGAGAACAATCTCCTCTAAATAATTTCAATTTAGCAACATCTTGGTTCAAAAACATTCTCACATACGTTTTCTTCACAACAAGTATACTCAGGTCTATAAGTATGTCTAAACACATGATGATTTACAATTCTTGTATTACATGGCATTACATGTTGTACTTCATGACAAATGTATCTATGACATACTCTTTCTTGTGGACATTCATAAATTGGCATTTGCATACATTGTGGACGCATACCAGTCATATTACTTCCACACATTCCTCCCATCATTTCAGCACCTGCAAATCCTGCAGTAGTCCCATTACCAATACTTGTTTTATCATAACTTTTTTTCATTTCCGTTTCTTGGTTAAAATTTTCATTAAAATAATTCATCTAAAAACATCCTTTCTATTTTATAGTATGAATTATTTTCATAGTTACCTAGTCAAAAACACAAAAACTATTTTTTTAATATTTCATCTAATTTTCTAATTTTTTTGTATACTTTATTGATATTATTCCATCCATCAACGTCTCGATCATCTTTGTTAAAAAAAATCGGTATACCTTCTTTTTCTTGCCAATCATCTAAATTATGAACTGTATCATCGATTAACATATTACCAGTAGGATTGACTATATCACTTTTTTTCATTTGAAAAGGTGTCAATATCACTTCATTCATTAGTCCATGTTTTCTCAATAACTTAATTTTAGCAATTCCTTCATTATCCATCGAACATACTTTAGTTAAAATGGAAATATTTTGATGAGGCAGCTCTTTTAAAACATAAATAGAATCATTAATAATTTCACTATTACTAAGTAAATAATTCCAATCATAACCTTTAATAAATTGCATTTTTTTAGTTTCATCATTAGCATGATATTTTGCAAATTCTTCAAACAGCATTTTTTCAGAATCAATAATAACTCCATCAAAATCCACATATATTTTCATACAAACCACCCTCGTTTTGTTGTATTATAGCATGTTAATATTATATTGTAAATTACTATCAATTATCAAAAAAAGACAAAATTTAATTTGTCTTTCCAGGAAATAAGATATCCTTAACATTATAAAAATATTGAACACCGGATACAACCGATAAAATAACTGCACTCACTAAACATAAATCCGCAACAGGTAAACCAATTAGCTCAAACGGTAAATTATAAAACATCGTCAACGTTAACCCAACCATCATACAAATAGTTTTAATCTTACCTAAAATAGATGCTGCCACCACTTTTCCCTTGTTACCAGAAATCATTTTACAAGAATCAACAACAATATCTCGAGAAATAATTACTACTGGAATTACCACAGATATTACTCTATTATAAGCTAAAATAATCAAAAGGCCATTAACCAAAAGTTTATCTGCAATAGCATCCATCACTTTGCCAAAATCTGTTACCTGATTATTTTTACGTGCCAAATACCCATCTAAAAAGTCTGTTACAGAAGCAATCAAGAAAATAATACCACCAATGATATATTCAATAGAAACATTAACATTACCCACGTGATAAACAGGAAAATGGACTCCCATTTGATACCAAGGTAACAACATCATCACTAATAACAAAGCTGATAATATTACTCTTCCTAAAGTAATTCTATTTGGCAAATTCATTTTATCACTACTTTCCATAACTAATTGTATCTGTAGACTGTTTATTAATGGTTACTTGCTTAACCGACCAAAAAATAGCTACAACAACTAATAAAAATATAATAGCATAAATAACAATATACACCCAACTACTATATTTTTTTGTTTTTTTTGTATAAGGTGAAACTACTTCATCTTCTTTTTTTTCTGTTTTAAGTTTTAATTCAATAGTTTTTTCAATTTCTTTAATGGGAATTTTTGAAGTATATTCAAACATATATTCATTAAAATCATCAATTAGTTCCTTATCATCTAATCCTAAATACTTTGCATAACTAGCAATATAATCTTTTAATTCAAATATATCCTTAAAAGCACCTGTTCTCCCATCTTCAATGTTTTCAAGTATTTCCACTTTAATATTTAAATCTTTACTTGCTTCATTTAAACTTACACCTGATGACTCCCTAGCGTACTGGAGTTCCTCACCGATTTCGTTCAAAACTTTTCACTCCTTTTTTTAAACCAAAAATAATTTCATAAGCCATGTTCTGTCCTCTTAATTTAAGAGGGGCAAATATTTATCTTATCTTACGATACCTAAGACTTATTCATTTCTTCATCTCAAGCTCCCCTACCATAATTTGGGTTTCTCGCTCATGGGGTTTACCACGTTCCACCTGTACAGTTTCCCATACAGCTCGTCTCTTTGGCACTTTACATCTAATAAAACCATATTAAAGGCTTCCTCGACGCCGTTAGATTTCTCTACCTTAGGTTATTTTTTCCCTAAGCATGAACACTACAAACATCGCAGTTTGTGCGAGCATGGACTTTCCTCTACATAACTATTTTATGCAGCATTTGCCACTAAATTATTCATTTGATCCGTAAACAACTTTTTCTAATTGACTAATTCTTTTTAATAAATCAACATTATTAGCAACCTTAACCGGTGTTTCATTGCTAGCTTGTAATTCATTTTGTAATCTTCTTATTTCTTGTTTTAGTTTTATATTATCATCAGTCAAATCTTTGACATCTTTTTCTAACTTCCGGATTATATTACCATATTCAGTATAATCGCGGATAACCATATCCAAAAACTTATCAACTTCTTGAGGTCGATATCCCCTAGCATCAATCTTAAATTCTTTCTCCAAAATTTCTTGTGGAGATAAATATAATCGATCGTTATACAATATACTCACCTCTAACACCAAAATTATATCTTATTTTTCAATTATCGTCAATATTTTCCTCTATACCAGTATTTTCCTCTTTAATAAATAAAAGATTCAACTTACTCCAATCTAATTTTTCTATCATTATATTTAATATCGTTTCAACTCGCATTTTATCACCCACCAATATTTTACAAAATTCTCGTTATTATTTCATTACTTTCGACAAAAAATGTCAAAAGATTTCCTTGTCTTTTATTTGACAAATTTAAAGCGAGTTATTAAGACAAAGTGTTATGAATATGATATAATTATATACAGGTGATTATTTTGTTATATCCAAGCTATATAAAAAAAAATTATCATAAAGAGATAAACTATAAAAATCGTGGTATGGATTTGGAATATCTAATTACCCAAGCAAACCAATATTATGAGGAACAAAAAAAGGCTTTTATTTATAAAAAGCCTACTCCCATAAAAGTAGTAAAAATGTCATTTCAAAACAATGCCAAGCGGATAACTGATGCCTTTTATGAAAGTCCATCAACATTAGATTTTAATGGAATCTATCGAGGTCAATATATTGAATTTGATGCCAAAATGACACAAAATAAAACCTCCTTTCCTATCGCTAATGTACATGAACATCAAATAAAACATATTAAAAATGTTTATAACGAAAAAGGAATTGTTTTTCTCATCATTTATATGAATGACGAATATTTTTTGTTCCCAGCATCCGCTTTTTTGACATTTTTAAAAAATGAAACTAGAAAAAGTATTCCCTATGAATATATTAAAAAAAATAGTTTTACAATTAGCTTAACCCTACATGGTTTAGATTATCTTGTAGCCGTTGATAAATTATTGGAGGAGACATATGAAAAAAATTAAACTAGGAAAAATTAAAATTAAAAAGAAAAGTAGTGATCCAAATAAGCCTAAATCACAAAGATCAATCAAAAATACAATTCTTAGTATTCTGTTAATCGGTGGTATTAGTCTTATTTCGTTAATACTCATATTTTTATTGTATATTATTATCACATCACCAGATTTTGATAAAGATAAATTATATTCCAAAGAATCTAGTGTACTATATTATAATGATGGAGTCACAGAATTAGCTCGTTTAGGAAAGGATGACCGGGTTTTAGTAACTTATGATGACCTACCACAAGTACTGGTAGATGCTATCGTCGCTACCGAAGATTCACGTTTTTTCCAACATAGTGGTTTAGATGTAGCCAGATTTACGAAAGCGTCATTTGGCCAATTATTAGGAAATTCTAGTGCTGGTGGAGCTTCAACACTAACCATGCAAGTTGTAAAACAAACATATACTTCCAGTGAAGCCCATGGTATTAAAGGTATCATAAGAAAATTTACTGATATCTATATGGCTGTATTTAAAGTCGAAAGTAATTACACTAAAGAAGAAATCTTAGAATTTTATGTCAATAGTCAATGGTTTGGTAACGATGGAAACTTAAATTATACTGGCATCGCTGGTGTTGAACAAGCTTGTCAATATTATTTTGGTAAATCAGTATCCGACATTTCTTTAGCAGAAGCATCAATTATTGCAGGTATGTTCCAAAACCCTCGTCTATACAACGCATATAAAAACCCTGTCGGGGTAAGAAATAGACAAAAAATTGTTTTAAGTTTAATGGTTAATCATGGATATATAACAGAAGAAGAAAAAAATGCTGTTTTAAATATTCCTATCGAATCTTTAGTCAGCACCAATCAAACAGCTAGTAATTCTGCAAGTCAAGCTGCCATTGACTACGTTATGGATGAAGTTGAAAAAAACACAGGTTATGATCCATACACTGTCCCAATGAAAATTGTAACTACTATTAATCAAAACGTTCAAGCCGTACTAAATAATTTAGAAAATGGTTCGATCTATAACTTTCCTAATGAAGCAATGCAAGAAGGCGTAGCCATTACTAGTACAACAGATGGTTCATTAGTAGCATTATCAGGAGGTAGAAACTATAGTGCTAAAGGAACAAATCGGGCAACCATAAAAAGACAACCAGGATCTACGGCTAAACCAATCTTTGACTACGGTCCATATATCGAATATTTAAACGGTTCACCTGCTACTCTTTTCTTAGATGAACCTACTACCTACTCTAATGGTACGGCAATTAAAAATGCCGACGGTAAATATTCTGGCTTAATCACTATGCGTACTGCACTAGTAAATTCGCGAAATATTCCAGCTCTTCAAGCTTTTCAAGCCGTTTATGCGGAAAATCCTAACTATATTAAAGATTTTGTTCACAATTTAGGTATTGATTATGGTAGTGATCTTTATGAATCTGCTTCTATCGGTGGTTTTGATGGTGTTAGTCCTATTCAAATGTCCGCTGCATACGCAACCTTTGGTCGTGGAGGATATTACATTAAACCTTATTCTTACACCAAAGTTACTTTATTAGAAAATGGTAAAACATTTGATCAAAAACCCGAAAAAGTTAAAGTAATGAGTGAAGAAACAGCTTACATGATTACAGACATGTTAATATCAGCAGCCCAAAGCGGTGTTGGTGGCATTACGGTTAGTGGAACCCAAATCGCTGCTAAATCCGGTACAACAAATCTTGATGAAGCAACTACTAGTAAATTAGGAATTCCAGCATCAGCTACTAGGGATGCTTGGAACATTACTTATTCACCAGAATATGCCATTGCTCTTTGGATTGGTTATGATACTAATACTTCAGAACATTACTTAACAGCAACCATCGGTGGAAGAATAAGAAATGCGGTGATGAAAACTATAGGTTCTAAAATTTATTCTCAAAATAAAACATTTGAAGAACCCAGCGGTATCATTAGTATCGAAATAGAAAAAGAAACAATCCCTACTCAATTACCAAGTGAATACACTCCAAGCAACCTGAGAATGACTGATTTATTTAAAGAAGGAACTGAACCAACTGATGAATCAATAAGATTTTCCAAATTAAAAGCACCGACCGGTGGTAATGCCACTTTTGACGGTACTAGTATTAAATTAAGTTGGACAGGAATTTCTACTCCAGATGCCATAAATCCTAGTTACTTACAAGAGTATTTCAACAAGGGATATGGTAGCAGTGCTTATAAATATTATGAAAATCGTCTTAGCTACAATAATTCTTATGTTGGCAGCTTAGGTTACCTAGTTTATCAAAAAAACAATGATGGATCACTCACACTTCTCGGCCGAACCGATAATACAAGTTACACCGTCAATAATCCTAGCTCAGGTAAAAATACATATGTCATTAAATCGGCCTATTCCTTATATACAGCTAATATGAGTGATAGCTTAGAAATTCATTCCAATGCCAATATTGATTCTAACGTCGATAATATCATCAATAACAATAAACCAAATAATAACAATAAACCAAATAATAACTCTGGTAATAACAATAACACAGACGACGACGATGACGATGAACTAGAATAGAAAAAACTTACTTCACAGTAAGCTTTTTTGTTGCCATAAAATGTTGTTTTAACATAAGGTTGTTAATCAATTCTATTTAAATGAAATTCATATATGTTGTCAGTTTTATTCTTAACAAGAAAAAGAGAAAAAACACATTTACTATTTAATTACTTAATTTGCCAATGAATTTCTTTCTACTCTACTTCTACATCCCAATTATATAAGGATTTGCCATACTTCCATCTCCATCAATTACATATACAGAAGAATCGAGATACAAGACAGGCCGATGAACACTTCCATAACGTACGTCGTCTGAAGACACAATACCATTCAACAATATATTAAACACAGATGAACCGTTTGAAGAATAAGGAGATATAGTGAATTCGTATCCTTTACCATATATCCAACTTTGACCCGCACATGATGATTTTCCATAAGAATTTAGCTTGGTCGTTCTTGCACAATTACTAGATAACACACTATATCCATAATCACTTGGATACATTAATCCTACATATCCAGTTGTACTTGTTGGTCTTCCACTATAAACTGTTGTTCCTCTTTCATATCCATAAAATGCTTCTGCAGTAGCAGCATTACTTGAATATCCACCCAAATACCAAGTAACATTAGCTATCATACTTCGATATCCAGCTTGTATTCCTTTTTGTGTATAATCACAATTCATAGTCATACTAAATGAATCACCATAACAATAGCCAGAATTAGTTCCATCTTGAGCATTGTAATATGCCACATTAAGTAATAAATTTAAACTAGCTGTTGTCCAATCGTTAGGGTCTTCTTTATTCCACACAAGACCATCCATAGTATCAGCTCTTATAATTTTTACCAAGTTTTTTCCACTTACACCATGGGAAGCAGAATCAAATACTCCAATTATTCTCCATAATTCATTATTAAACCATACATAATTATTTGGATTTTTCCCTTCATACCTATATCCATTTTCATTTACTACTTGTCCAGTTCCTTGTGTTGTACCAGCTAGTGAAGTAACATAACTATTCAAATATGTTTTACTTATAGTAGTAAAATCTATATCACATGTTACATTTCCTGTTATATTTTCTATTGCTAACTTCCATTCATCATATAACCATTTTCCCGTTGCATTTTCACAAGTTACACTCGCTTTATACAACCCTTTACTAGGAAAACTATTTGTACTCTTTCCATCAAGTGTTAATGCATAAGTAACTCCATCTTGCTTAAATGTCTTTTTATTATCTTTATTATCAATAACAATAAAAGTTATAACTATTAACATACACACAATTGCTATACATACCATTTTAACTCTTTTCTGCATATTCATTAGACCCTCACATCCCAATTATATATGGATTACTTAAGCTTCCATCTCCATCAATTTTATACACAAATGTATCTAAATACAAAACTGGACGATGTGCATATCCAGCATCAACACTAAACGAATAACCTTCTCGAACACTACCACCTCTATCTATACTATAGCCATGGTCAAAATCAGATGAATTTGGCGACAAAGTCCATTCATAACCTTTACCATATAACCAACTTTGACCTCCACATGAAGCAGAACTATAAGAACCTAAAGTAGTTGTCCTAGAACAACTACTAGATAATACGCTATATCCATAATCACTTGGATACATCAATCCTATATATCCAGTAGTACTCGTTGGTCTTCCACTATAAACCGTAGTTCCTCTTTCGTATCCATAAAAAGCTTCAGTTGTAGCTCCACTACTAGAATACCCACCCAGATACCAAGTAACGTTAACAACCATACTTCGATATCCATTCTGTATCCCTTTTTGTGTATAATCACAATTTGCCTTTATGGAAGAATATCCATAACAATATCCAGAACTAGTTCCATCTTCGGCATTATAATATGCTCCATTAAGCAATTTATTCAAACTAGCTTTAGTCCAATCATTAGTACCAGATTTATGCCAAGCTAGCCCATCCAAAGTATCAGCTCTTATAATTTTCACTAAATTTTTTCCACTTACGCCATGGGAATTAGAATCAAATACTCCAATTATTCTCCACAATTCATTATTAAACCACACATAATTATTTGGATTCTTTCCTTCATATCTATAACCATTTTCATTTACTACTTGTCCAGTACCTTGCGTAGTACCAGCTAATGATGTAATATAACTATTCAAATATGTTTTGCTAGTTCTTGTTGTATAATCCAAATTACAACTAGCATTTTTATCAACACCAGAAATTTCAATTCTATTATACTTTTGATTATAAGTAGCACTACCACCATTACAATTAAGATTGACTAATGCTCCATAAGTTTTTGGAACATTACTTGTACTAACATATAAATCTGGTGGCATAACATCAAAATAAACATAACACTTATCACTTAAACTAGCTTTTAAGGAAACACTTCTTGTATCTTCATTCCAAACTAATTCACTACCATTCTCACAACGAGATAATGAAGCATTATAATTATAACCATCTGGCCACTTATTTTCCTTAGATTCTTCATATTCTCCAGAACCATATTTCTTTTCTAT
>CAKOMU010000003.1 GCA_934096755.1 uncultured Bacilli bacterium | reverse complement strand
TGTTTTACCAATGGCAACACTATTACTAGTGAATGGTTTTACAATACTACTTGTGGGAACTTTCTCATTTTTTATTACAGGCGTAACATCATCTTTTTTTATAGCGCTTACAGACATATTAGGATATTCCATTTTTTTATTTAAATAACTGCCTAAAACTGAAATACTAATGAATAAAACTCCTACTACCATCACATATATTGTGGGTAATACCATTTTTTTTAATCTTCTTTTTTTCATTTTCCACCATCCTACTTAAAGTATGGTAATATTTAAAATAATTTATACGTTGATTTGTTCTATTTTGATATTTTGATAATAATGCTTAAGAATTTCTGGATATGTCTGGTTAAGTTTTGCCATTTCATTAGCACCATATTGACTCATTCCTACACCATGACCATAACCTTTAGTAGTAATTTTAACATCGTTAGCTATTTCTATTGTAAAGTCTGTCGATCTTAAATTTAGCAATGATCTTACTGTAGTGCCTTTAAAAGTTTGATTGTTTATGGTAATTGATTCGACATGATTGGTGTTGTTACGTTTGATATCTTGAATAGAAATTGTATTACAACTAATATTTAATTTTTGACAAAATTCTGTTTTAGATAAATTAATAGTTTTTAAAAAGTTAGCAACATTAGTATCGATCGATTCAACACTTTTTAAGTAATCTGCACTAGCGCCAAAAACAGCAGTCACATCTTCTGTATAACCATTACTGATGGCAAAGTAAAAACTGTTAATGACTTCACCATTATAAGTCATTACTAAATTATTAGTACTATTGACAGCTTCTTTTATCTTGTTATAGTATTTTTCATAATCAGTAGACCATTTTTTTTGCATGTCTTCTTTGGTAAGATAAACTTGATTGGAAATATCTGTTACTAAATCATAATTGGTTGTACTACTCTTTATTTTGTATAAAGCATAGGTTCTGGCAGCGATGGCTTGTGCTTTTAAAGCCTCCATTTCAAAAGAAGCAGGCATTTCTCCAGCCACAACACCGATTATATAATCTTCCAAATTTAATTCTTCAATATTATTGGTAGTGCTGTTTTTGATTTTAACCATTACATCTGTAGGCTTTGAAGTAATAGTTTGTTCATTAGAAAAAAAAGTAGTCTTTTTATTAGGACTACTTACAATTGCAATGATTGTTAAAAAGAAAATTATTAATAAATAGTGTTTATTTTTCATTTTTCCTCATCTTATTATATTATATATTTAGAAAATCTAGAACAAAATTAGTTAATAAATACCCTAGTGAAAAGCTTAGAACCATTACTAATACTCGAGCTTCTACTGTTTTATGTCGCTTAATAATTGCCTCAAAATTAAGACCTGAGAGACCATATGCAGCTAAAAAAGAAAAAAAGATATATAATGCTAATTTATACATTTTTGTTCCTTTTCAATTTGGGTTATTTTATTGATTCTACGCAAATGTCTTTCTTCATCCGTTTCCTTAGTCATAATAAAATTATCCACAATTTTTTCTATTTCACTAAAGGGAATATTTGCACTAAAAGCAATTACATTCGCTCCATTATGATTCTTGGCTGTAAAAGCATCATTTTCATTAGTTACTCTGGCACAGCGAATACCATTAAATTTATTAGCAGCGATACTCATTCCAATACCAGTTCCACATACTAAAATACCAAGAGCTTGATTTTTGACAACATTTTCACAAACAAATTGAGCAAAATCAGGATAATCATCTGTTTCGGTGTTGGCAATATCAGGAATAATTACTTCAACACCATTTTCTTGTAAATAACTAATTAATTGTTCTTTTATTTTGGCTCCCTGGTGATCATAACCTAAAAATATTTTTATTTTAATCATCTCCTATAAAAAATTTTAACATAAAAAAAGAAAAAAAACAAAAAATTAATTTTGTTCTTTATCTAAACCAAATTTCTTATTAAATTTTTCAATGTTTCCAGTTTTCTTTGCTTTTCCTTGTGTTCCTGTATAGAATGGATGACATTCACTACAAATTTCAACATCGATATGTTCTTTAATTGATTTTGTTTTAAATGTTGCTCCACATGCACAAGTTACAGTAGCATCTTTAACATCTGGATGGATATTTGCTTTCATATTCTCTCCTTCCGCCATGTCAAGTTCATGACATAGTAATTCATTTCTAGATTATTATAACATATTTTCAATTTTTGGCAAGTTGTTTTAAAAGTTCGTTAGCAATAATTTTATGGGCTTCATAATTAAAATAACAACTATTGTTGGTAAGATAATACTTAGCATTTAAAGCAATACCTAAACAATCATAAAAAACGGCTTGATATTTACCACATAATTTTTTTAATTTATCATTTATTTCAATTACGTCTTTTTTATCTAGTTTGTAAGCAGGATAGATACCGATGATAATTATCTTTTTAGTATAAAAACTTCTCAAGTTAGTTAAAAATCTTGACATCTCTGTAATATATTTATTTATATTTTCACTATTTATGTTTCCTTGTAAAGACAAATCTGCTAGTTCATCGACGCCGATCGCTATAGTGACAATATCAGCTTTATCTAAAGTTTGTTTTATTGGGATTTTAGAAGAATTACCATATACATTTTTATCCATGTATTCATTTAATTCATGAATAGTTAAGTGTGATAAAGAAAATTCATTGTTATAATCACCTAGTAATTGTTTGGTTAATAACTCTTCTTTGAGATAATCATTAAAACTGTAGCCAGCAACATTATAAGGAGTCATTCCTAAACTAAAACCATCGCCAAGCGATACTAAATTTATTTTATTCTGTGGTCTTAAATTGTTAATAAAAATTGTTAACATGGCACCTATGAAAATTATTAATAATAATTTATATCTTCTTTTCATAATCCTCCAAAAAAAATGCAAAGATTTCTCTTTACATTATATTTCTTCAATTTTTATCTTAGCACCAACTTTAGATAATTTATTGATAATTCTTTCATATCCTCTTAGAATATGTTCTGCATCATTTATCACTGTAACGCCATCAGCGATAAGACCGGCGGTAACCAAGGCTGCACCAGCTCTTAAATCAGTGGCGGTGATTTCGGCACCATGTAGTTTAGTTGGCCCGATAATTTTAGCATGTTGGCGTTCAGCTTCTATTTTAGCCCCCATTTGATTTAAGTATTTTACATGCCCCATTCTATTTTCCCAAATAGTTTCCTCAAATAACGATATACCATCTGCCTGCGTTAGCAATACAGCAATTGGTTGACCTAGATCAGTTGGAAACCCTGGGTAAACGACTGTTCTTACATTGGTGGGCCGTAAATGATTAGTTTTATTTAAAATCATCTTGTGATTTTCTAATTTAAAATCTACACCCATTTCTTGCAATTTATTTAATAATACAATGTTATGTTCAGGAATAAGTCCATCAATTTCTAAATTATCCCCCAATAAGGCACCCATAATTACGTATGTTCCTGCTTCAATTCTATCAGGAATAACTTTAATTTCTGCTCCATGCAATTTTGGTTGTCCTATTATTGTAATTTGATCTGTTCCTGCTCCTTTAATATCTGCTCCCATTGCATTTAACAATTCAGCGATATTCGTAATTTCTGCTTCACGGGCAGCGTTCATTATAACGGTTTTACCATTAGCCATACTAGCAGCAAACATAATGTTAATGGTTGCACCAACTGAAGCAAAATCTAGGAAAATATTAGATCCTCTTAACTCTTTAGCATCGATAATATATTTAGATTCCTCTTTAATTATTTTTGCGCCTAATGCTTCAAATCCTTTAAGATGCAAATCAATTGGTCGGCTCCCTATATTGCATCCTCCTGGAAAATATATTTCAACATGCTTAAAACGAGCTAGCAAAGCACCCATGAAATAGTAAGAAGCCCTTAATTTATTACTTAGGTCCTCTGGTATTACATTATTGATAAGCTTTGTACTATCCATAATAATTTTGTCTTGAGAGCTATTTACTTTGACATTTAATAATTTTATAATTTCAATTAAAGCATCTTTGTCAGAAATATTTGGAACATTACTGATAGTTACCTCTCCATCAGCCATAATAGCCGCGGGTATAAGTGCAACTACACTATTTTTTGCACCACCAATTTTAATTTTACCACTTAGTGGATGTTGACCTTCAATTATAATTCTCTTCATATTATCACCCCAATAAAATGTATGGCTAATTGACTTAAAATTTGATTAGCTACTAGTTTTATTTTAACAAATCCACAAAATGATGTAAACGATAGAAATACATTTAGCACTTTATTGACACTAAACAAAAATATGAAAAACGCCTAATATTAAAAGCAAAAATATCCCTAACAATGTAGCATACCGCCCTAATATGTTACCTGAGTATTTACCTATGATCAATCCTAGCAATGTAAAAGAAAAACTCAAAATGCTAAAAATAAAACTAGCTAAGTAAAAATAATTAGTTAAATCACTTAAGCCAAGACCCACTGTAAAAGAATCAATACTTACACTAAACGCTAATAAAATAATTTTAATGAAATTAAGTTCGATGTTAACTTCTTCGTTTTTAAAATAACTTATAGCTAAATTAATACCTAAAATAATCAATACTAATCCTAAAATGATATTACTAGCTACGTTAAAAATTTGCGTTATGGTAAAACCTATTTTTTCTCCTAGTAAAGGCATACAGAAATGAAATAACCCAACTATAAATGGAAAGATTTTCAAATACTTGCTATTTTTCGATAAAGATGCCATGCTTAATGACAAAGAAAAAGTATCCATTGATAAAGAAATACCTATTAATATAATGGATACTAAATCATACATGTTATCACCAATAAATATATATGAATGTATTTAACTTTTATTATCTTCTATATGAAAATAGCAAACAAAATTGTAATAATAATTAATAGTAAAGTCTCTATTGCAATTGTAATTAGCGGTTTCTTTTCGCCTACTTTGAAGTAATACAAGCCATATAAAAACACAATTGCAAAACCATATATTATTAAATTTTCTAAAATAACTTTGAACATAGATTTCATTGTAATCGTTGCACCAGCATTAGCCATGGCTGTTAAAGATCCAGCAATCATATATTCACTAAAAAACATATATAATAATGAAAAAACACCAATAATTAAAGTAATTCTTAAACCTTCATTTTTCTTTTTTTCATATTTATCTTTTATTTCTTCACTGTTATTTTTGTTAATGCCTAGTAAATCATTAATAGTAACATCTAATGTTTGTGAAAGCAATATT
The DNA here is from genome assembly GCA_934096755.1 of uncultured Bacilli bacterium. Taxonomy (GTDB): domain Bacteria; phylum Bacillota_I; class Bacilli_A; order RF39; family UBA660; genus Onthocola_B. The sequence continues at coordinate 27,259 of CAKOMU010000003.1, read as the reverse complement.
AACGTTTCTATATTGGGAATATTTCTATTTGTTTCATAACTACTGATAGCTTTATTACTTACATTAATGATTTTTGCTAATTCTTCTTGAGTTAGCTTCTTTTCCTTTCTGTATTTTGCAATATTATTGCCAATGTTCATTTTAACACCTCTTTCTAAAAAAATAATACCATAAGTATATATTTTATGGTATCTATTTAATCGAGAGTTTACATTTTAAGTAATTCTTGAATATATGTCGTATATGTATATTCGTCATATTTATCTTCTTCAGCTTCCAGTAAGCAAAGGGGTGGAAATAAAACACACCACCAATTATCGCCTAGACCATCACCTAAAGTCACTACTAAAGATTCGTAATATCCAGCTGCATAACTTAAGCCTTTATATTCTTTTTGGGGAAAATAATTTTGACCAAAATTGATATTGTAATTAACATTATGTTTATTAATAATATCTTTAATCGAGGGCATATTTTGATCAATTAAAGATTTGGTTTCATTTAACGAATTAGCATTGGTAAGAATTGTATTTAAGACTGGTTCTAAATCTTTTCTTATTGATATTTTTTCTTTTTGATCTTCGATACTATTACTATTAGCAATAATTCGAAATCTTATGGCATCTTTGGGAATAACTATTTTTTGAGAATTACCCTTAAAGATACTTAGCGATACTACAAGTATAAATAGACCAATAATTATTTTTTTCATTGAGTTCACCTAAACACATATTGGTAGTTATCTTTTAAATTTATTCATTAAATATAAATAAATAACGTGGTAATCCTTGCAAATCATTTTGAAAAACATAATGTAATTTTTGCAATTGTAACATTTTTTCTAATTTTTCTTTTTGATGATCACCAATTTCAAAGGCCATCAGGCCGGGTTTATTAAGATGGGACCAATGTTTAGTAATAATAGTTTTATAAAAATATAATCCATCATCTTCTGCAAATAAAGCAAGGTTTGGTTCATAATCTTTTACTTTTTGTTCAACAAAACCATCTTTGGGAATATAAGGAGGATTAGAAATAATAATATCATAATAATCTATTAAGGAATCAGTCATATTTTGATTAATAAATTTTATATTAACATTATTAATTTGTGCGTTTTTCTTAGCTACTTCTAAAGCCTCACAAGAAATATCTATAGCAGTGACAGTAGCATCTAGATTTTTTTTTAAAGATATAGCAATACATCCACTACCAGTACCTAAGTCTAAAATATTAAGTGACTTAGAAAAGATTGTATTAGCATACTTAATCGTGTTATCCACTAAAGTTTCTGTTTCAAATCGAGGTATCAAAACTCTTTCATCTACTAAAATTTTGGTATTTAGAAATTCGACATTACCAATTAAATACTGTGGTGGATAACCTGATTGTAATTTTTGTTCTAACCATTTATGATCCGGATATTTATGAATAAGTATTTCCCAATCCGGCTTACTAATATATTCTGGTTTCATAAAACTCCTTTTTTAAAAAAACTGGTATCTATAAAGACATACCAGCTAATTTCAATTTTAAATCTTCATTTATAAGAGCATCAATGACTGGTTCAAGATCACCATCCATAACGCGGTCTAAAGCCATTATAGAAAAATTAATACGATGATCTGTTACTCTATTTTGAGGATAATTGTAAGTTCTTATTTTTTCTGAACGATCTCCAGAACCAATCTTAGATTTTCTTTCTGCTCCCACTTCATTTTCTTGTTTATGCATTATTTCATCATTAATTTTGATTTTTAATAATTGCATGGCTCTTTCTTTATTACGTAGTTGACTTCTTTCTGTTTGACAAGTTACAACTACTCCAGTCGGTACGTGTGTGATTCTTACAGCAGAATTGGCTGTGTTTACAGATTGTCCACCTGCTCCACTTGAATGGTACACATCAATTTTTAAATCACTTTCTTTGATATCAATATTTTGAGTTTCGACTTCTGGCATAACCAAAACAGTTGCTGTCGAGGTATGCACACGTCCTTGCGTTTCAGTAGCTGGGACTCTTTGTACACGATGCGAACCACTTTCATATTTTAATTTGCTATAAACATTTGCTCCTTTAATCATAAACTCAATTTGAGAATATCCACCACTAGCGCCTTCTATTTCATGTATAATTTCTATTTTCCAGTTGTTAGCCTCAGCATAATATGAGTACATCCGGAATAAATCGCCAGCAAATATATTAGCTTCATCTCCACCAGCAGCTCCTCTTATTTCCATAACAACATTTTTACCATCGTTTTCATCTTTTGGTACTAAAAGTATTTCTAATTCACTATAAAGTCTATCAATTTCCGTATTTAATGTATTTATTTCTTCTTCAGCAATACTTTTTAAATCAGCATCATCTAACATTAACTTGGCTTCTTCTAAATCATTAGTAGCTTTTTTATATGCATTATAAGTGTTGACTGTTTGTTCTAAATCACTTTGTTCTTTAGATAATTCTTTTACTTTATTAAAATCATTTAATACTTCTGGCTTAGATAATTCTTCTTTTATTTCTTCATATTTATTTACTATAGCATCTAATCTATTAAACATTTATATCACTCCTTTTTTCTAGTTTTATAGAGATCTATAAATTACTTTCATCGATGTCATCCACTACAACTAAATCCGCTAAGTCATCATCTGCTACATCATCAGTTTCATCATCTTTATCATAAAAAATATCTTCATCATCATCTGTGCTTTCTTCTGGTTCTTCAATTACAGTGTCGACACTATCTTCATCATCATCGTCTTCAAAGACAATATCTAGATTATGTCTAGTTTGTAAATCCCAATAACCATTATCAAGCATTGTGAATTTTTTATTTATTGATAATTGTTCAAAAAAATCCATAATTTGTTCATCTACTACACTTTCAGGTAACTCAAGACTTTGACAAACTTTAGTAAAAATATCTTTTAATTGCATTTTTTTGCCATTTTCTTGTAGTACTAACAAAGCTATATCATCATATCCCATAAGTTCTAACTCATCTTTAGGTATATCTTTTAATTTCATAAATTTTCTCCTTACATTTTTTCGGGGGGAACAACCCCAATTAAATCTAATGCATTAAAAATAGTTTGTTTAACACATTTAATCAAATTTATATTTTCCCAAGTTTCTTCATCATTATCCGTAATAATTCTTTTTTGTGCGTAAAAAACATGAAATAAATTAGCTAACTCGTATACATAGTTCGTAATTAAATGTGGTAATTCTTTGATTGCTGCATTTTTTACGACCTCTGGGAATTCATAAACTTTTTCTAAAACATTATATGATAGCTTATCATTTAATGCAATATATTTTTCTTTTATTTCATCATTTTGATAATCTTTTAAGACAGAACAAATTCTCGCATAGGCATAACTAACGTAAAAAACATGATTGTCATTAGAATTACTTTTAGCTAAATTTAAATCAAAATCCATTTGAGTATCTAGACTATATTTAGAAAAATAATATCTAGCAGCATTGATGCCAACTTCATCGATTAGTTCTTTTAAAGTAACTGATTTTCCAGTACGTTTACTCATTTTAACAATTTCGCCATTTTCCACAAGACGTACTAATTGTAATAACTTTACTTCTAATTTATCAGGATCATTTCCTAAAGCCTTAACACTACTTTTTAATCTGGCAACATAACCATGGTGATCTGTTCCTAAAATATCAATCATTCTAGTATAGCCACGGTTGTATTTGTCTAAATGGTAGGCTATATCTGGAACTAAATAAGTAATAGTACCATCTTCTTTAACTAAAACATGATCTTTATCATCAAAGATTTCGCTACATTTAAACCATATTGCCCCATCTTTTTCATAAGTATAGCCATTTTCAGTTAATTTATTTATTAGTTTATTAATATCATATTTTTCTTTTATTGCTTTTTCACTCGTGAATTGGTCATAAGTAATGCGATATTCTTGTAAATCTGCAATAATATTATCAAGCATTTTTTTGATACCCAATTCTTTAAAATAATCAAGGTCTTTATTTAAGTAACTGTTTTGATGTTTATCATAAATTTCTTTAGCAATAGTTTTGATTTCTTGACCGTGATAACCATTTTCAGGCATTACTGATTTTTCCCCACATATTTCTTTATACCTTGCTAAAATAGAAAGTGCCAAATTATCAATTTGATTACCAGCATCATTAACGTAATATTCTTTGGTTACTTCAAAACCACTAAATGTCAAGATTCTTGCTAATGAATCACCATAGGCACCACCACGAGCATTACCAAGATGCAGTGTTCCCGTAGGATTAGCACTAACAAATTCAATATTAATTTTTTGTCCTTGTCCCGTATTATTTCGGCCATAATTTTCTTTTTCGGTTAAAACTTTATTAATATTTTCCAATAAATAATCTTTAGTGACAAAAAAATTCATAAACCCTGGATTTTTTATTTCAATTTTACTTATTACAGGACAATTGATTTGATCTTTAATTTCACTGGCAATTTCCATAGGATTTTTCTTTAAATTTTTAGCTAATTTCATAGCAATATTACTTGTGAAATCACCATTTTCTTCCTTATTTGATTTGGTTACTTCAATATTGTCTTCTTCTATATTTAATAATTTTAATGCCTCTTTAATAGATGCGTTCAATTTTTCCTTCATATTTCCTCTTTTCTAATAATTTCGATTACTTGTTGTTCTTCCCCTAGAGAATAACATAGTTGCCAACCATTATTAATTTCATTAAATTCACTTTGTATATCAAATTTTAAAGTTTGACTATCAAAACTAATAGTTAATAAATTGTTATCAAAGTCTATTTTAAAAATGTTATCCGGTGACTTTTTAATATAAATTTTATTGCAAATATCTACTTCATGTATGCCATATTCATCTGTATATTTAATGATATCATTTGCATATTCTACAATTTTATTTTGAGCATTAATTACTTCTTCATTATTAGTTAGAAGTCGCCAATCTATTGTCAAAATAGTCACCTCTTTTTTTCCAAAACATTATAACAAACTTTACTATAAATGTATAGATAAAAATATTAATTACATACTAAATTTTAGGTGATCCTCTTGAAATCAATACGATTTTTACTCAAACTAGCTACTTTTATGTTTATTTCTGGTATAGTTGTCATAACAGGACTCTATATTTATGCCTATATGAGTCCTAAATTAGATTTAAAAACTAGTGGCAGTTTATATTTGTATGATAATAAAAATGAATTGATTTATCAAGGTTCCAGAAGTAATGAATGGGCTACTATTGAAGATATAAATACCAATTTATTAAATGCTGTAATAGCAATTGAAGATAAAAATTTTTATAAACATCATGGTTTTGATTATTTAAGAATAGCTAAAGCTATGAGTATAAACATTAAAAATAAAAGTATAGTTCAAGGAGCATCAACTATTTCACAGCAATATATTAAAAATCTTTATCTCGATTTTAATCAAACGTGGAAACGAAAAATTGAAGAGGCATTTTTAACATTAGAATTAGAAGTACATTACGATAAAGATGAAATATTAGAAGGGTATTTAAATACCATCAATTATGGTCAAGGAAATATGGGAATAGTTAATGCTGCATCTTATTATTTTAATAAAAAACCAAAAGATTTAACACTTGAAGAAGCAATTATATTAGCTGGAATACCTAAAAATCCATCTGGTTATAATCCTGTTACAAACTATGATGCAGCGATTAAAAGAGCATGGGTGGTAGCTAAGGCAATGCTTAATAATAATTACATTACACAAAGTGAATATGATAACTTATTTAAAGATAAAATCAATATTTTTGGTGAAGCCAAAAACAACAATTTACAAATGTTAATGTATTACCAAGATGCAGTTTTAAATGAATTAAATGATATTAAGGAAATTCCTACTTCTTTAATCGATGCTGGCGGTTTAAAAATATATACTACTCTCGATTTAGAATTACAAAAAAATATGGAAAATTATATTTTAGAAAATAAAAGTGATGACGAAGTACAAGTTGCAAGTGTCGTTATAAATCCTCAAACTGGAGCTGTTAGAGCCCTAACTGGAGGGATGAATTATGCTAAAAGTCAATATAATAGAGCTTTAAGTAGTAAAAGGCAGGTTGGTTCAACTATGAAACCATTTCTCTATTATGCAGCTTTAGAAAACAACATGACAATGTCCTCAACATTTTCTAGTGAAGCTACAACATTTAATTTAGCCAATGGAAAAACTTATTCACCCCAAAATGCAGGTAATATTTATGCTAATAAAGAAATTACTATGGCTACAGCTCTAGCACTTTCTGACAATATTTATGCCGTAAAAACTAATTTGTTTTTGGGTGTTGATAAAATGATTGATGTTGCCAAAAGAGCTGGTATTAAAGCTGACTTAGCCAGTGTAGCTTCACTTCCTTTAGGAACGAGTGAAATTAATATGCTTGATTATGCTAATGGGTATAATACTTTAGCTTCCGGAGGATATAAAAAAGATTTATATTTTATTGCTAAAATAGAAGATATGGATGGAAATGTACTTTATGAACATAAAGAAAAAAAAGATTTAGTTTTAAACCCTAATTATACTTATATTTTAAATGAAATGTTAAACAGTACAACTAATTCCGCTTTCATTGATTATACTACACCAACAGCTTTAAATATTGCTTCCAACCTTTCTAATAAATATGCCATTAAAACTGGTTCGACAAATACTGATTATTGGATCGTCGGCTATAATCCCGACAGTTTAGTAATGATGTGGTCTGGGTATGATGATAATAAAGATGTAAGTAGTAAAATTAGAAATAGTACCAAAAAAATATGGGCTAATATAATCGAAGATAGTTTAAAAGATGTCGAAACCAATTGGTATGAAACTCCCAAAAATATTGTAGCAATTCCTTTAGATGCTGTAACTGGTAAAGTAACTAATGATTCTAACAAAGCTGTTCTTTATTATTATGTAAAAGGAAGTGAACCAGGTGTTGCTACAGAAAGTTACGTTAGTAAAGAAGAAAAAAACCAAAATTAAAACTACCATTGCGGTAGTTTTAATTGTTTTTAACAGAAATAATTATTTGTTTTTCATTTAAAGTTTCATTTGTACTAATTGAAACCTTATTTAAATCAAAATGAAGATTATTTATTTGATCTAAAACTTCTTCATAATAGTTATTTGTTTGGTTGCTTACTAATGTATCATCAATACCAAAATCATCTAACATTTCTATTTGATCATTATTACTTGTATTTAATGGTTCAAGAGTATCCATTTCTACATTGTTAGTAACATTATTATTAACCGGTTCTTCGATGTTCATATTAGCTGCTGTATCTTCTAAAAAGTTAAAAAACTTATTTGGCATTTTTTCCGGACTATCAAAAATGTTATTAGCATTGTTTGGATTGCCTGCCGAATTATTGGAAACATTGAGTTGTTCAATATTAGATCCTTCTGTACCCATATTTTTTATTTCTTCCTCCAATTGTCTAACTGTTAGTCGTTCTGTTATAATTTTATCTAACAGTTGTTTTTGTTCTTCATGACTAGGGACTTTTAATAAAGTTCTAGCATGTCTTTCCGAAATTTTTTCATTTAATACTGCTTCTTGAACTGTCTCATCTAATGTTAATAAACGTAATTTATTAGAAATAGATGATTGCGATAATCCCATTTTACGGGCTAATTCTTCTTGTGTCATATAACCTTTATCAAGTAATGCTTGATAAGATTTAGCTTCTTCAATCGCTGTTAAGTCTTTTCTTTGAATATTTTCGACAATAGCAGCTTCCGCTGAAGCATTAACATCTAAGTTAGATATAACAGCAGGAACTGAATCAAGTCCAGCTAATTTAGCAGCTTTATACCGACGTTCACCAGCAATAATTTCATACTTGTCACCGATACGTCTTAAAATCAAAGGTTGAATAATGCCATGCTGTTTAATTGATGAGGCTAGATCAGCCAAGGACTTATCATCGAAAACTAAACGTGGCTGAAATCTATTGGGAATAATGTCCTCAATAGGAATTTGCAAAACCTCATTTTCAAATTGTTTATTTTGTGTATTATTCACTTAAATCAACCCTTTATCTTAATTAATTTTATCTTATTTAAGAATTTTTTTCAATGGTTTTTTTATAATATTATTATACGAACGTATTTCTCTTATGTTAGTTAAATTGTTCTTTGTAATTTTTATAATATTGCGAAGTCCAGCTTCAAGAGGTAAATCGATATTTTTAATTAACCCAATCTCTCCATGCATTTTATTAATAGCAAATTTTGCTTCTTCTATTTCTTCATAATTACTGCCCTTCAAAGGGACAAAATAATAATTTGGTTTAACTAGTGGCATTGCTAATTCTGTTAATATTGTTAAGTTAGTAACTGCTCTAGCTGTAACTAATTCATAATGATTTAAACGTTCTTTAGTTATGTTTTCCACTCGATCATTTATGACTTCAACATCATTTAATTTTAATTTTTCTTTTAACAATTCTAAAAATTTGGTTTTTTTGTTATTACTATCAAGCAAAGTTACGTGTAAATGTGGATAAAATATTTTTAAAACCATACCAGGAAATCCTGCACCTGAACCAATATCTAAAAGAGTGTTGATGCCGTTTAGATCGACGACACTGCAAAGAGTTAAACTATCATAAAAATGCTTTAAATAAATATCTTCATCTTTTTTAATAGCTGTTAAATTAGTATGGGTATTATATTCTTTTAAAAAATCTTTATATATTTCCAATTTATCTAAAATATCACTATTGATGTTCACAGAGAAATTGCTTACAAGTTTAATAAATTCTTCTTTAGTCATTTTTACCATACACTTTCTTTAAATAAACTGTTAAAACTGAAATATCAACTGGATTTACGCCACTTATTCTACTCGCTTGAGCGATAGTTTTGGGACGTATTTTTTCTAATTTTTGTTTGGCTTCACTAGCTAAATTGCTAATTTGATTATAATCTATATCTTCGGGAATTTGTTTTGTTTCTAATTTATTTAACTTTTCGACTTCTTTATAAGCTTTTTTAATGTATCCTTCGTATCTAGCATTAATTTCGACTTGTTCTTTTACTTGATCTAGATAATGAAGTTCAATAAAATTTTCTAAAAATCCCATACCAATTTCAGGTCTTTTTAACAGATCATAAAAAGATAAACCAGTTTGAGGGTAATTTAAGCCCGCCTTAACAAAAACTTGCTTTACTTCATCAGTAATATGCAATGTTGTCGTCTTTAAAAGTGTGGTTAAATCTTTAATTTCTTGTTCCTTTTTAATTAGTCTTTCATATTGTTCATCATTAATAGTATGTATATCGTGAGCATAATGTCTTAAACGTAAATCTGCATTATCTGATCTTAGCAATAAGCGAAATTCAGCTCTACTGGTCAACATACGATAGGGTTCTATAGTTCCTTTTGTAACAAGATCATCAATTAAAACGCCAATATAAGCATCACTTCTTTTTAAAATTAATGGTTCTTTGTTTTCTAGCTTTAATGATGCATTTATGCCTGCCATAATCCCTTGACCCGCTGCTTCTTCGTAACCACTAGTACCATTAATTTGACCTGCAGTAAATAAATTATTTATCACTTTATTCTCTAGTGATGGCTTAATTTGTAAGGGATCTATAGCATCATATTCGATTGCATAGGCATATTTAGTTATAATGGCATGTTCAAGACCATGAAGACTATGAACCATTTTTTCTTGAACATCACGTGGCATACTAGTAGAAAATCCTTGTAAATACCAGTCATCGTAATAAAGACTTTCTGGTTCTAAAAACAATTGATGACGTTCTTTATCTTGAAAACGAACAATTTTATCTTCAATCGAAGGACAATATCTTGGTCCTACACCTGTTGCATAGCCACCGTACATTGCTGATTTGTCCAAGTTTTCTTTAATTATTTGATGTGTAACATCGTTGGTATAAAGTAAATAACAAGATTTTTGATTTTCAATTTTATAGCTAGCCGGATAATCATTACTAAAAGTCCAATATGTATTATCACCTTTTTCCTCTTGCATAACACTAAAATCAATGGAATCCTTTTGAATTCTTTGTGGAGTTCCCGTTTTTAAACGAATAATTTTTAACCCATATTCTTGCAGTCTTGTCGATAAATAATTACTTCTTTTTTCACCATGAGGTCCTCCTGGTGTGTTTTCACTTCCTACTAAAATATTACCTCGTAAATAAGTTCCTGTTGTAAGAATGACAGTATGACCATAAATTTTTTCACCATCTGCTGTTATCACGCCTTTAACTTCCTTATTATCTACAATTAAATCTTCTATCATGGCTTCTTTAATAGTTAAATTTGACATATTTTGTAAATATTCTTGCATATTTTTGGGATAAGTTACTTTATCAGCTTGAGCTCTTAAACTTCTAACTGCTGGACCTTTAGAATTATTTAACATTTTAATTTGCAAATGTGATTTATCTGCCATGACGCCCATAAGCCCTCCCAAAGCGTCAATTTCTCGAACAATAATTCCTTTAGCTGTACCACCGATAGATGGATTACAAGGCATGTCGCCAATATTTTTAATATTGCCTGTTACTAAAAGCGTTTTATGTCCCATTTTGGCAGCAATATGACTGGCTTCTATACCAGCGTGACCACCACCTACAACTATAATATCGTACATATTTTTCACCTACTTTCCTAAACAAAAATTACTAAAAATGGTATCTACTAATTCATTGTCATAATTATTACCAATGATTTCTCCTAGATAATTCCACGCTGACTTTAAATCTATTTCAATAATATCTACTCCTAGCCCCATTTGCAAATTGTCTTGAGCTGACTTTAGCGCAGTACTAGCTTTTTTAACCAAATCAATTTCTCTTAAATTAGTTAAATATGTCATATCTTTGTTAACAATTTGTTTTAAGTTTAACTTATCTATAATGGCACTTTTTAGTTCTTTTAAACCGTCTAAAGATAACGTATTTCCATATATAATCTTATCATTTGATATAAAATCTGGAATTATCATTTTTTTCTCTAAATCATTTTTATTAATTAGTACTAACAAGTTGTCCAAATTGTATTGATCTAACATATTTTTTTCTTCTTTAGTTAATATTTCATTATTATTTAAAACAAACAAAATTATATCAGCGTTATCGGCTACCTGCTTACTTTTTAAAACCCCTATTTGTTCAACTATATCATTAGTATCACGAATACCAGCAGTATCAATTAAATTAACCGCTACACCATTTAAAGTAATCGTACCTTCCACTATATCACGTGTTGTTCCTGGAATATTAGTAACAATGGCTTTATCTTCGTCCAACAATGTATTTAAAATACTACTTTTACCAACATTTGGGCGACCAATAATTGCTATATTGACACCATTTTTGATAAGTTGACCACTATTGGCACCTTCAACTAATTCATTCAATTCTCCTTCAATATCATCTAAATAATCTTTCATTAATTCATTAGTTACTTCTAGCTCATCAGTGTATTCAGGATAATCAATATTGACTTCTATATTAGCTAGTATTTTAGCAATTTTTTCTCTTAATTTAATGATTTTTGCAGTAAGTTTACCATCAACATTATTAATAGCTAGTGTTCTCGCTGCATCTGTTTTAGCTATAATCAAATCATTGACAGATTCTGCTTCTAAAAGATTAATGCGGCCATTTAAATATGCTCTTTTGGTAAATTCACCAGGCTCTGCTAATCGACAACCACTGAATAATAGCTTTTCCATAACTGTTTTAGTCGTATTAATTCCTCCATGGCAATTAATTTCAACAATATCTTCTGTAGTATAAGTCTTTGGTCCTTTCATAATCATAACTAAAACTTCATCGATAATTTCATGTTCATAAACTATATGACCATAATGAATTGTATGACTGGAAGCATGAAGTAAATCGTGATCAAATATTTTATCTACTATAGAGATGGCTTCAGGCCCTGTAACTCGTACGATTGAAATGGCCCCTATTCCCATACTAGAGGATATAGCACATATTGTATCTTCCATAAAAAACACTTCCTTTGATGGAAGTATTATAGCATATTACTAATTAAATTGAAATATTAGACATCTATAGACACCCTATTTAACGAATCAGCATATCCTATCAGTTTCAATTGATCTTCTGTTTTTAGATAAATAAATTTTTCTAATAATTCTTTTTCTTTAGGATTTAAAGGGTCGTGCATATATTTTGTTGGAGTGTCATCATTTGTTAATCCTAAAAGATAATCTGTACTAGTATGTAAGTATTTAGCTAATTTTATTAAAACATGGACTTTAGGATAACTAACGCCAGATTCATACATACTTATGGATTCTTGGCTAACTCCTACTGCCAATGCTACATTTAATTGATTTTTATGTCTTTTTTCTCTAATTATTCGTAAATTTTCCATCACTTATTTCCTTTCTTAATTAATTTTACAATATCAATTTATATTGGAAATAAATGGTAATTATAATTGATATAAATTAGATTTATATATTTTATAAATATAACTAATAAAAGCCACTTTTTATAGTGGCTTTATAACGATATGACGATTAGGTTCTTCGCCTTCGCTTTCTGTTTTAATTCCTTTAAAATCACTTAGAGCATTATGAACGATACGACGATCATAAGATGACATGTTATCTAATGCTACAGAAATGTTAGTACTTACAACTTCTTTTGCAGTTTTGCGAGCAAAATGTTCTAATTTTTTAATTGCTTTTTCTTTATAATCAGCGACATCTAAATTAAAGCGATAATATAAACCAGTTTCATTTTGAATTTTTTGCTTAGTTAAAATTTCAGTAGCTTTTAAAGTAGTACCATCTTTACCGATTAAAATTTTATCATTATTTGAATACATTCTAAATGTAGGGCGTTCATCTTTATTACTAAATTCAATTGTTACTTCTAATCCCAAATTATTAACCAAATGTTCTAAAAATTGTTTTATTTCTTGATTAATATCAACTTTTAAATAAACATTTACTTCATATAATGTACCAAATAATTTACCTTTTTTAATACTTTCTGTGTATAAAAATTCTTCTTTAGCTAAATTATTTTCTGCCATAATAGACATTAGAATTTTTTCTGTATCTTTTCCTTCTTTAGTTATCTTTTCCATACTTCATGCCTTCTTTCTTAACTAATTTTTCTTTAATCTTTTCTTTCTTATTTGGATTTTTATCCTTTTTAGAATTATTAGTTAAGCTCTTATTATTAACAATATTTAAGATAACATTTTGGATAGCGATAAAAGCGTAGGTTACAATCCAGTAAAATGCAAGAGCAGTAGGTAATGATAACGATGCATAAGTTATTACAAACAACATAACATATAACATTATTTTCATTTGTTTTTGCATTTCTGGTGGTTGGTTACCAGTTTGATTCATCGTTTGTCTAAACGAAAAATAGGTAGATACTGCGATTAAAACTAAAAGTAACAAATATAGATAATTTCCAGTTTTAATACCGACTAGAGGGGTCATGCCTAAGTCAAAACTCAACAACGACTCTTCATATATTGCAGGAGTACGATAAATTGCTTGTAAAAAAGCAAAGAATAGGGGAAGTTGAATAAATGCCATCAAACATCCAATCATTGGATTAACTTTATATTTTTTATAAACCAACATAGTTTCTTGACTTTTAGCCATTATTGATTCATTATCCGTGCGATTGCGATATTTTCTTTCAATTTTTTCAATTTCTGGTTGAGCCTTTCGCATATTCATCGATTGTTTCGTGCTCTTAATAGTAAATGGTAAAAGAATTAATCTTATAGCTAAACCAATTAGAATTAAAGAAATACCTAAGTTTCCTACTAAATTACCAAGTTTTAAAATTAAGAAAGCTAAAGGCTTAACAAATAAAAATTCCCATAAACCCGAACTTTCGTTAGAATTAATTTTGAAATCAGTACAATCAGGAAGATCTTCAAACTTAACGTTTAATTGATCCTTATATTCTTTATAAATATTATATAATTCCCCATCTTTTTCTGGTAAACAGACAATGTCTTTTTCAAGCATTTGTCCGGTTTCTTCATAAGTTACGATTTTATTATCTTTATCAGTGATATATTTTGAATTACCACAGCCACTTGTTAGTAATAAACAACTAACTAAAATAGCAAGCATAAATTTATTTTTCATAATTTTCCTTTCTTAAAATTTTGGTTAATTCCGTTTCTAATTCATTAAAGGTTGCATTTAAAGCTTCCTTTTTAATCATTATAATATAATTACGATTATTTGGAAAGAGAAAACGATTTTTATCAACAATATTTCGCATTTGTCGTTTAAATTTATTGCGTCTTACCGCATTGCCTAATTTTTTGCCAACAGCTATACCAAAGTTTGGTTTCACAAATTCTTTTGGTTGAGAAAATATGATTAAATATTTGCCACTAATTTTATGACCAGTATTGATAATATCATTAAAATCTTCATGTTTTTTAACCATTTCATATCTTTTCATAAAAAAATACTCCTTTAAGTAAAAAAACCACGTTAAAGTGGCTTTTTTATTTGCATAATACTTTACGACCTTTTCTACGACGATTATTTAATATTTTAGAATCTTTTCGTGCAAAAAAGCCATGTTTTTTTGCTTGTTTTCTTTTATTTGGTTGATAAGTTCTTTTCATAAAATAATTTCTCCTTTTCTTTATAAGCTTACTTATTATAATATTAAAGTTATTGTTTAGTCAAGCAAAATCGCTTGGGAAGTTATTAAATAGTTTATGCTTTTATAATAGTTAAATTGTTCTTGTTCATAAAATTTTGAAAATTTACTTGTAAATCTTGATTATAGTCATAACTTTGCGAAAATTTGGTTAAGTAATTTTTTCCAGTTTTTAATGTATACAAAATAATATTGGACCATTCAGGAAATTTTTGATAATAAGGACTGGCCAAATAATATTTCTCTACTTCTTGGTAATCATAGTCTAAAAAAATTTGTTCATAATTTGTGGATGACGAATCGATAGAAAGAATTCCAAATAAAGTTTGAGAGGGAGTATTGTATGATCTATTAATAGCACCGCTGTTGATAAATAATTTATGATTTAGTTCTTTTACAAATGCTGTATGAGTATGGGCAAAAAAATAGATATCTGCTGGGTAATCATGTGATATTTTTTCTAAGCGTTTTTCATCTAATGTTACACATTCACTTAAATTATCGGGACTACCATGGGAAATACATATTTTTTTATTTTCAATATTTAAAATAGAGTAAGTTGATAACTTTTTGATAAAATTGAGATTTTTTTGTGTCAATGTGTCGTGCGTATATTTAATAGGATAACTTTTAGCATTTATTAAAAGTTCGTTATTATCGATAGCAATAATAGTTTCTTCGCGATTTCCTTTTATGAAAAAGGTAGGGTAGTCTTGCAAAGTAGTGATTATTTGATTGCTATCAGGTCCATCGGTTAAAAAATCTCCACACACAAAATAATAATCAATATTTTGATTTTGTAAGTACGTTAATACTTTATTTAGTAAATAAAGGTTACCATGAATGTCATTTAATATTGCTATTTTTTTCATTTTATCATCTTTTTTAGTCTATCATGTTATTTTGTTAATAACTAGCCATTTTTGGGGATTGTTGATAATTTGTGGATAACTTTACATTTTTATTAACACAATTAACAACATCGTGTTTATTTGACATGTTGATAGCTTGTGGAAAACTTTTGATTGTTTAAAATAATTTGTTGATAGTGTTGATAACTGATAGTTTATTAAGGAATTACGGATATTTTTATGTTGATATTTTTGTTATTTATTTTTTTTTATAAAAATACTCTTTCAATTTTCGACAAAATGGGTTAGAATTGAAATAGAAATTTGAAGTTGGTGGGGTGAGGTATTGAAAACTGATGATATTTTTGCACGTTTTTTAAATGATATTCAAACTCAGGTAAGTCAAAATGCTTATACAATTTGGTTTTCAAAACTTGAACTTTTATCAATTGTTAACAATGTAGTAACAATAAAAGTACCAATGGAAATACATAAACAAATGTTGACAGAAACTTATGCTGATATAATCGATGCAAGTTTTTTTGCAATGACTGGTATCAATTATACATTTAAATACATTACTGATGACGAAGTAGAAACATTTGTCCAACCTGTAGTAGAAGAGGAAGTTTTGGAAAAAGAGATTCCTTGGAATACTAATTTGAATCCTAAATTTACTTTTGATTCTTATATTGTAGGTAATTCTAATCGTCTAGCGTTTGTAGCTGCTAGAGCAGTTGCTGAAGCACCCGGAACTATCCATAATCCTTTGTTTATTTACGGTAGAAGTGGTTTAGGTAAGACGCATTTAATGCAGGCAATTGGTAATTATATTAAAGATCATTCTAAATTAAGAGTGTTGTATACTACTAGTAATGAGTTTATGACGGAATTTACAGGAATTGCTGCACAGAACAATAATTTAAATTATGCAAATGAATTTAAAAATAAATACCGTAATGTCGATGTATTGATAATAGATGATATTCAATTCTTAGTAGGAGCAGAAAGGACTCAACAGGAATTTTTTCACACATTTAATGCATTACATCAGGCAAATAAACAGATTATTATTAGTAGTGACAAAAGTCCTGATGATTTAAAAAAGATTGAAGAGAGATTGAGAAGCCGATTTATGTGGGGACTTCCTGTTGATATTTATCCTCCAGACTTTGATTTACGGTGTGAAATTATAAAAGCTAAAATTAAAAATACTAGTATAGAAAACAAATTAAATGATGATGTAATTGAATATATTGCTAATTCATGTGTTAATGATGTAAGGCATATTGAAGGAACAATCAATCGATTATTGGCATATACCGCCATGATGGTACCTGATAAAATAACTTTGGATTTTGCTAATGAGGCATTAAAAGACTATGTAAACACGAATATATTTATCAACAATTCGATATCATCTATCCAAAGTGCAGTAGCTGAATATTTTAAAATTTCAGTTGATGACTTAAAAAGTAAAAGAAGAACCAATACAGTAGTAAGACCGCGACATATTGCAATGTATTTATGTCGGGCAGAAACCGATGAGAATTTAGCTAAGATTGGCCTG
Organism: uncultured Bacilli bacterium; assembly: GCA_934096755.1. Classification (GTDB taxonomy): domain Bacteria; phylum Bacillota_I; class Bacilli_A; order RF39; family UBA660; genus Onthocola_B. The sequence goes on along the minus strand of CAKOMU010000003.1, from coordinate 10,106 downwards.
GAATTTGGGGGTAGAGATCACTCTACAGTGAGTACAGCTTGTGATAAAATTAAAGAAGAATTAGAATCTAATGAGAACTTGAATAATATGTTGAAAGAAATTAAAATGAAGTTACAATAATGTTGATAATTATTAAGTTTTTTCTACTAAATATTGTGATATAATCTATTTATCAACATTATCAACACTATTATTAAAATAAATATTATATATAAAAGAAAGAAGGAATAAATTATGAAATGGACTATTGAAAAAAATGTAATACTTGAAGCTTTAAATAATGTTACAAAAGCTTTAAGTCAAAGAACAACTATCCCTGTATTAAATGGAATTGTATTCGATGTTACGAGTAAAGGAATAGAGCTTTTAGCAAGTGATTCTGAATTAACTATTAAGGTAACAATACCCGAAGAAAAGATTAAACATATGGAAGGAACTGGAAGAATAATTATTCAAAGTAAGTATTTTTTGGATATGATTAGAAAAATGCCTGCTGATATTATCGATTTTGAAATCGAAGATAATTTGAAAATTAAAATTAGTACACCAAACAATCAATATCGTTTAAATTGTTATAATCCAAATGACTATCCAAATATTAATATTGAAAATAAAGGTAAAGCTATTCAAATTAAAGCTGAAAATTTAAGAGAATTAATTAATCAAACTTCGTATGCTTTATCTACTCAAGAAGTAAGGCCTTTATTAACCGGTATTAATTTAAAAATAAATGGCGATATATTAGAATGTATTGCTACAGATTCTTATCGATTATCAAAAAAAATAATCAAATTAGATGATCCAGTTGATAACCAAGTTAATATCGTAATACCTGGAAGAAGTATTACAGAACTAGAAAAAATAATAAATGAAGATGAAATTGTTGATATCTTTGTATTTAATAACAAAATATTATTTGTGTATAAAAATATCTATGTTCAAAGTAATTTATTAAGTGGTACTTATCCGGAAACTAGTCATTTTATTCCAAATGATTTTGCATATATGATTAATCTAAATTTAAAAGAATTTTATGATGCTGTGGATAGAGCTGCATTATTAGCACAAAACAAAGAAAAAAATATTATTAAAATGCATATTCAAGATAAAGATATGGTTATTACATCAACTTCTAATGAATTAGGAAATGCAGAAGAAAAATTAAAAATTGATTGTAATAACAAAGAAAAAATTGAAATATCTTTTAGTTCGAAGTATATGATGGATGCTTTAAAAGTAATTAAAGAAGAAAATATTTTACTATTATTAAATACTGATGATAAACCAATTTTGATTAAACCAGTGGTAGATGAAAATTTAACAGAATTAATATTACCGATTAAAACTTATTAAAACAGCATTTGCTGTTTTTTTTCGACAAAAAAATTAAAATTATTATGTTAGTCTAACCAATCAAAGAAAGGAAGTGATTTTATGCGTATTAATAAAAATACTTTATTTTTGATGTTTGATGGCGTAAATACGATTTTAAAAGAGGAAGAAAAAGAATATAGAGTGTTAGGAAACGAAGTTAAAAAAATATTAAATGATTCTTGTATTTATTATGGTAGTTCTTTGTTAGGTAGGATTAAGGGAAGCAAAAATTTATTGCAAGGAAGATATAAATTACCAGTGGTAATAAGCGAACGAAATAATATTATATTTTTTCCTATAAAAGATGGTGATGATATAGTTTGGTTAAACTTTAAAAATATTATTTCTTATAAAAGATTAGATAAAGCCGTAGAAGTAACATTTATAAATAACTATAAAAAATGCTTTAATTCTACTATCACAGTTTTTAATAATCAATTATTAAAGTGTAGTCGTCTTTGGTTGGTGTTTTTAGGACAAAATTAAGTCTTTATGCTTTAAAAAGGCTCGTAATTATGGTATAATTGTTGGTGTGTATAGGTATACCAATTACCTTAAATTTTTAATTGTGGACGTTAAAGGGGTGGTTTTGATGAAAATTAACAATTTACGTTTAACTAATTTTCGAAATTATGAAAATTTAAATATTTATTTTGATAATTTTCTTAACTGCTTATATGGTTTTAATGGAAGTGGTAAAACCAATTTAATCGAAGCAATTTATATGCTTTCATTGACAAAGTCTTTTCGAATTAATAATGATAAATGCATGATTAAAAAGGGAAAGATTAAAGCAAAAGTAGAAGGAGAGATAGAAAGTAATAAAGAATTAACAAATTATAAGTTGGAAATAAAGGATGAAGGGAAATTAGTTTATATTAACGATCAAAAATGTGAAAAGATTAGTGATTATATTTCCCGTGTTAATGTCGTTTTGTTTAATCCTAGCGATACAAGGATTATTGATGATGCTCCGGTTGAAAGAAGAAAACTGTTGAATGTTGAGATAAGCCAATTATACAAAGAATATTTAATAATATTGACTAATTATAATAAGATTTTAAAACAGAGAAATTTTTATTTAAGGAGTTTATATATCAATGGGAATAATACGACGGATTATTTGGATATTTTGACAATGAAATTGATAGAATATGGCTTGTTAATTTATAAGTATCGTTCGAGGTTTATTGAAGAAATAAACGAATTTATAGCTGATATTTATCAAAAAATTTTTGGTTCAGGTGTTTTAAAAATACGTTATGTTTCAAGTTTTAAAAATAAAGATAAAGAAACATTATTAAAAAAATATCAAACTAATTATTCAAAGGAATTAAGTGTTGGCAAAACGATAGATGGAATTCATCATGATGACATGTGGTTTATTTTGGATAATAATAATTTGAAAGAATGGGGAAGTGAAGGTCAACGTAAAAATGCTGTTATTTCTTTCAAATTAGCGGAAATAAACGTTATTAAAAGAATTAAACAAGAATATCCAATTTTAATTTTAGATGATTTATTTAGCGAATTAGATCCTGAGAAAGTTAATAATTTGTTGAAAGTATTAAATCAAGAAGTGCAAACATTTATTACTTGTACTAGTGTTACTCAATATGAAGAGGCACTAACAAAAGCAAAAAAAATTAAGGTTAATGATGGTGTAGTTGAGGAGGATAATATATGAAAGAAACACATTATAATGATAATGATATCCAAGTTTTGGAAGGTTTAGAAGCAGTTAGAAAAAGACCTGGGATGTATATAGGAAGCACAGGGGAACGAGGTCTACATCATCTAGTTTGGGAAATTGTTGATAATGCGGTAGATGAAGCTTTAGCTGGTTTTTGTGATGATATTGAAGTAATTGTCGATAAAGGTGACATCATTGAAGTTCGTGATGATGGACGTGGTATTCCTACTGGTATAAATTCCAAAACTGGCTTATCAACAGTAGAAACAATATTTACAGTATTGCATGCTGGTGGTAAGTTTGGTGGTGAAGGATATAAAGTATCTGGTGGTCTTCATGGTGTTGGTGCCAGTGTTGTTAATGCTTTATCAAAATGGTTGGAAGTAAAAATTTATCGTGATGGCAATGTTTATTATCAACGTTTTGAAAATGGTGGTCATCCAGTGGAAGCTTTAAAAATAATAGATTCTTGTGATGTAGAAAGAACCGGAAGTACGGTAAGATTTAAACCAGATGACGAAATTTTTAGAGAAACTACTGTTTATGACTATGATACTTTGTATAAAAGATTACAAGAAATAGCCTTTTTAAATAAAGGACTTAGAATAAATCTTTATGATCTTAGAGATACGGTTGAAAAACATGATGTATTTTTGTATAACGGAGGAATTATTGAGTATGTTGAAATGCTTAATAAGTCTAAAAAAGCTATTCATGATGATGTAATATATATGGATGGTAGTGAAAATGGCGTAGAAGTGGAAGTGGCATGTCAATATAATGAAACATATACACCTTCTATTTATTCATTTACTAATAATATTAATACCTATGAAGGTGGTACTCATGAAGATGGAGTTAAAGCAGCTTTAACAAAAGTTATCAACAATTATGCAAAGAAAGCTAAAATTCTTAAAGAAAATGATGCGGCTTTAATTGGAGATGATTGTCGTGAAGGTTTAACGATGATTATTTCATGTAAACATCCGGATCCACAATTTGAAGGCCAAACGAAAACCAAGTTAGGTAATAGTGAAGTTAGAAAAATTGCTAATGATGTATTTTCCCAAGGATTTGAAAGATTTTTAATGGAAAATCCTAATGAAGCGAGAACTATTGTAGAGAAATGTATTAGTGCATCTCGTGGAAGAATTGCTGCTAAAAAAGCTAGGGAAGCAACAAGAAGAAAAAGTGATTTAGATATTGTAAATTTTGGTGGAAAACTTGTTGATTGTAAAGAAAAAGATCCAAGTGTTTGTGAAATATTTTTGGTCGAAGGGGATTCAGCTGGTGGTTCTGCGATTAAAGGAAGAAATAGTATGACTCAAGCGATACTTCCTCTTAAAGGAAAAGTTTTAAATGTTGAAAAAGCAAGACTTGATAGAGCTTTGAGTAATGATGAAATTAAAACAATTATTACCGCGTTTGGAACTGGTATTGGTCAAGAATTTGATATAAATAAAATGCGTTATCATAAAGTAATAATAATGAGCGATGCCGATGTTGATGGTTCGCATATTAGAGTTTTATTATTAACATTATTTTATCGTTTCTTTAAACCAATTGTGGAAGCTGGGTATGTTTATGCGGCACAACCACCTTTATATGCAATTAAACATGGACAAACTACTAAATATGTTTTAAATGATGAAGAAAGAGATGAGTATATTAATACTTTGAATGAAAAAAATATTAGATATGAAATTGGAAGAATGAAAGGTTTAGGGGAAATGGATGCTGAAGAATTGAATGAAACAACAATGGATATTGATCATAGAATTCTTCGTAAAATAACTGTAGATGATGCTATTAGTGCAGATGCTGCGTTTAGTAAACTTATGGGTGAAGAAGTTGAGCCAAGACGTAAGTTTATAGAGGAAAATGCTACTTATGCAAAGAACTTGGATTTTTAGGAGGTTAATATGGATCATAGTAGAGATAGATTACAAGAAAATAATATAGTAAATGAAATAGAGTCTTCTTTTATTGAATATTCAATGAGTGTTATTATTTCTAGAGCTCTTCCGGATTTAAGAGATGGGTTAAAACCAGTTCATAGAAGAATTATTTATGATATGTTAGAAAATGGCTTAACTCCTGATAAAAAATATCGTAAAAGTGCAACTGTAGTAGGTGATGTAATGGGGAAATACCATCCTCATGGGGATTCATCAATATACGATGCAATGGTTAGGATGGCTCAAGATTTTAATTATCGTTATTTACTTGTTGATGGTCATGGAAACTTTGGGAACATTGAATATCCTAGGGCTGCTGCTTATCGTTATACTGAAAGTAAACTTGCTAAGATTTCTATGGAATTACTTAGAGATATAAATAAGAATACGGTTAATTTTGTACCAAATTATGATGATACTAATAAAGAACCTGAAGTATTACCATCAAGATATCCAAATATATTAGTAAATGGTACTATGGGTATTGCTGTTGGTATGGCAACAAATATTCCTCCACATAATTTAGGAGAAGTTATTGATGGTTGTATTGCATATATTGATAATCCTAATATTACAACTGATGAATTAATGCAATATATTAAAGGGCCAGATTTTCCAACCGGAGGCATTATTCTAGGTAATTCTGGAATAAAAAAAGCTTATGAAACTGGTCGAGGATCTATTACAATAAGAAGTAAAGCGACGATTGAAGAAAAAAATGGACGACATTATATTGTTATTGAAGAAGTACCTTATGGAGTAAATACGTTAGATTTAAAACAAAAAGTAGCTGATTTAGTACATAATAAGGTGCTTGAAGGAATTACAGATTATCATACTGATTTAAAAGACGGAATTAAAATTACAATTACTTTAAAGAAGGATGCTAATCCTCAAGTTGTTTTAAATAATTTATATAAACATACGGCATTTCAAACCACATTTGGTATTATTTTCTTAATGTTAGATAAGGGTGTGCCAAGAACTTTAGGTTTAAAAGATATAATTAGTAAATATGTAGATTATCAACAAGAAGTTATTGTTAGAAGAACACAATTTGAATTAGATAAGGCTGAAAAAAGGGTTTATATTTTAGAAGGTTATAAAATTGTTTTTGATAATTTAGATGAAGTTATCAAGATTATTAAAGAATCTAAAGCTGATGGTGAAGCTAAATCTAAATTAATGGAACGTTTTGGATTGACCGAAGCACAAACAGACAATATTTTAGAAATGAAATTACGTCGTTTAACGGGTCTAGAACGTGAAAAGATTGAAGAAGAACTAAATGCATTAAGAATTGAAATAGAACGTTTACGTGGCATTTTAGCTGATAATAACAAGGTGTTAGGTATCATTAAAGATGAAATGACAGAAATTAAAAATAAATATAGTGATGAAAGAAGAACCAAAATAGATATGACAGCGATTGACTATATTGAAGATGAATCTTTAATACCTGAAGAAAATATCTTAGTAGTACTTACTAACAAGGGTTATATTAAGAGAACGACTGCAGATACTTTTAAGGCTCAAAACCGTGGCGGTGTAGGAATTAAGGGTATGAGCACAAATGATGAAGATTATGTAGAACACATGATCAACTTATCAACACATGATTTTGTCTTATTCTTTACTGATAAAGGTAAAGTTTATCGATTAAAAGGATATGAGATTCCAGAATTTTCACGACAATCTAAAGGAATTCCAATTGTTAATTTATTACAAATTGAAAAAGATGAAAAGATTAATGCTGTGATTGGTATAAATAAAAATGATGATTCGAAATATTTATTATTTGCAACTAGTGATGGTATTGTAAAGAAAACCTTAATAAATGAATTTGAAAACATAAGAAATAGTGGAAAAATATGTATTTCTTTAAGAGAAAATGATAAATTAATTGATGTTAAGAAAACTTCTGGTAATGACTTAGTTTTACTTGGTAGTGATGCTGGTAGAATGGTTAAATTTAATGAAAATGAAATTAGAGTTATGGGAAGAACTGCTGCTGGAGTTAAGGGAATTTCACTTGACAATAATAAATGTATTTGTTTGGAAGTAGTAAATGAAGAAGATATTATTTTAATGGTAACAGAAAAAGGATACGGCAAACAAACAAAAGTTTGTGAATTTAGACAAACTAAACGTGGTAGTAAAGGTGTTAAGGCTTTAAATATTACCGATAAAAATGGTAATTTAGTAAGTGTTAAAATTGTTAACGAAGATCAAGAAGTCGTTATAATGACTAATTCCGGTATGACAATGCGTATGCCAATTGAACAAATTTCTTTACTTGGTAGAGTTACTCAAGGCTTAAGATTAATCAATTTAAAAGATAATCAAATTGTTTCTACAATTAGTATAGTGGATAAAGTCAACGATGCTACTGATAATGAAAGTGAAGAAGCAACATCTGTAGAATCTACAAATGAACAATAATGAAAAGTTACTAAGAAATTAGTGACTTTTTTTATAATATTAGAGTATATATAAAGTATACACAATTGTATGTGTTTCTTAATTATACTGTAAATTATCATTAATGCTTTAAATAATAATTATGATTTTAATAAAATTAGTTATATATTTAATTTATTTTATAAATAAATCATGTTTCACGTGAAACATGGTAAATTGAACAATATTAACTATTGATTATATTTTTACAATTATATATATATTTAACTTATTAATAATAAATACAATTATCTTAAAAAATATTTTAATTTAAGTTTGTAATAAAAAAATAATTTATTAAACTATAATACTAATAAAGTTAACTAGTTAAGCAATGTTTCACGTGAAACATTGTGTTGATAACTTGTGATTGTTTTAAAAAAATACTTTAATTAATTATTTTATGGTAAATTAAATTATTAGTCTATTTTTAAATCAAAAATTGAACCTATTTTATTTATACCGTCATTGAAAATTGATGTTTCACGTGAAACATATGTTGATAAGTGGTGAACAAGTCTTTGAAGTATAATTTACAAGATCAATAAAAAGATTCAAAAAAATTAAATTTAATATTAAAATCTTACAATGTTTCACGTGAAACATTGTTGGTAATTTGTAGATAAAATCAGTTATTACTAATTTAATCTTACTATAGTGTTTTTAATTTCTGTGTAAATTAACGAGCTAAATTTTTTACATATATTTAAGTTAATATTTTGTTAGTATTTCTATATAAGCAGAGAAATAATTTTGATAATAAAAAATGTTTCACGTGAAACGTTGTTAATAAACTGTTTATATTGTTGTGACTACCTTAAGTTTTTTTAGATTATGGCATATATAATGTTTCACGTGAAACATTATATAATATATACGAACAAATGTATGTTTTGGACTAGAAATTAAATAAATTGAGTAAGAAAATAACTAAAATTTGCCCAAAACAGCTTAAAATAAATAAAATTAGTCTTTATTGGTTATTAACAAATATTTCCCGGGAAATATTTTTAAGTGATTGTAGAAATATTTGAAAATTTAAATTTAAAATTATTACTAATAAGCAATTTTTCGCATATATATGCCAAAAAACGAAAAGTTATTTTATTAAATTATAAGTTATTAACAAAATAATTTGGTAAAATTTCATATTGCCTGGGAAATATTTTAAAGACAGATGTTCATTAAAACAATATAATCATATGTTGACAGTTTATTTATTATTTGTTAATATTTATTTGTGCAACAAATACGCTGTAACCTGGTCAGGATTGGAAAATAGCAGCCAAATCAGCCCCTGTTTGTGTGCGCTTTTTTATTGGGAGAAAAAATGAATAAAATATATTATGATAAATTGATGGAACTAGCAGATAAAGCGTATAAAAATGGCGATATACCGATCAGTGCAATTCTAGTTAAAGATGGAAGTATTGAAGCCCAAGCGTTTAATACAAGAGAAGTTGAAAATAATATTTTGGGTCACGCTGAAATAAATGCAATAATACAATTGAGTAAAAAAATTCAAAATTGGAATTTAAATGATTATGATTTGTATGTGACTTTAAAACCATGCACAATGTGTCAATCCATACTAAAGCAATGTAGAATTAATAAGGTTTATTATTTACTTGAAAAACCTGATAGTAAAAAAGAGTATGATAAAACAGAATTTGTTTATGCTAACGAACAATTATATAGAGAAAATTATAGTATGAAATTAAGTGAATTTTTTAAAGAATTACGAGAAAAAAACAATAATTTATGATATAATTTGTTTGTGAGGTGAACAATGAATTATAAGGTATTATATCGAAAATATCGTCCTGATGCTTTTGATTCCTTGATTGGTCAAAAGCATGTAGTAGAAATATTAAAGAATTCGATTAAAGAAAAAAAAATATCTCATGCTTATTTGTTTTCGGGCCCAAGGGGAACTGGTAAGACGTCAACGGCAAGAATTTTAGCAAAATCAGTTAATTGTTTGAATAACAACAATGGTGTTGCTTGTGAAAAATGCGAAAATTGTCTATCTTTTAACACTAATCCAGATATTATTGAAATTGATGCTGCTTCTAATAATGGTGTAGAAGAAATTCGTGAATTAATTAATAATGTTAAGATTATGCCAACAAGTTTAAAATATAAAGTGTATATTATTGATGAAGTTCATATGCTGAGTCAAAGTGCTTTTAATGCTTTGCTGTTGACTTTAGAAGAACCACCTGAACATGTAATTTTTATTTTAGCTACTACTAATTTGGAAAGTGTTCCTATAACAATAATTTCTCGTTGTCAAAGATTTGAATTTAGAAAAATAAGTGATCAAGAAATAGTAGAAAGACTTGCTTATGTTTGTGATCAAGAAAATATTAGATATGAGAATAATGGGTTAAAAGAAGTTGCAAATTTAGCTGATGGTGGAATGAGAGATGCTTTAAGCATATTGGACCAATTATCGAAGAGTGAAGAAGTTATTACAGATGAATTTGTAAATAAAGAAATAGGTAGTGTTTCTAATCAAAAAATTACAGATTTAATTGAGTCTTTAGAAACAAATGATATCAATAGGATTGAAGAAATATTTAAGGATTTTATAAATATAAATTTAAACTATAAGGTAG
>CAKOMU010000002.1 GCA_934096755.1 uncultured Bacilli bacterium | reverse complement strand
TAAGTAAAATAACTGGATTATCCATCGAAGATATTAATGAATTAAAGAAGAAATTGTAGTGATATAATTTCTTTTTTAATAATAAAAAATCACTTTATAGCTTACTATTAAATAATTCAAATTTGTAAAAAAGAGTAGAGTGCGTTATATTAAAATTATTGCGATTATTTAACTTTTTTGCTATACTAATAAATAGTAGAGGATTGATTAAGATGCTAGAAACAAAAGCTCAAAGTAAAGAAAATATTTTGTTGACACCATTTATGATTATTTATAATATTTTCAAGTATGCTTTAACCGGCTTCAAATATCTGTGTTTTGATATGTGGGTAGATCTCTATAATGGGGCTGGTTATCGTGTCAATCGCACATACCAACAAACCAAAGAAGCATTTTTAAAAGATGAAGAAAAAATATATGAACGAACAAAGAAAAAAGCTAAGAAAGTTAAAGAATACAATTATAGTGCTAAAACTTTGGCTAAATTAGAAATGGAAAAAAAGGCTTTACTAGTTGATTTACAAACTTCAGGAGCTACTAGAAGTAAAGAACCACATGTATATTATTACAAAGTTCGTGATAATAGTGGTAAAATAATAACTGGGACTATGAATGGTCTAAGCAAATTGGATATCAACGCTTATTTATTAAATGAAGGCTATGATGTTTATGTCATTAAAACATCTCCGATGATTGATTTTGTTTATAAAGATACAAGTTTTATGAGCAAAAAAATGTCTAATAAAGATTTAATTTTCTGGTTAACCCAATTATCTACTTATATTAAAGCTGGCTTAACTTTAAATGATGCAATAAAAATATTAACTACACAAATGAAAGGAAATAAAGCACGAACAACGGCATTTAAAGCAATCTCTTATGAACTAACATTAGGAGAATCATTTTCTAAAGCCTTAGAAAAACAAGGAACGATGTTTCCAGCCTTATTAATTAATATGATAAAAGCCGCGGAAGCTAGTGGAACATTAATTGAAACTTTAGATGATATGGCAGCATATTATACTGAAATCAATGAAACACATAAACAAATGGTAAGTGCTATGACATATCCAGCTATTATTACAGTTTTTTCTATAGGGGTTATTATTTTCATTTTGCTTTATGTTGTACCACAGTTTATCGATATTTACGAAGCTAATGGTACACAAATTACAGGTATTACTAAAATGATCGTTGACTTAAGCTATTTTTTTAAAAATAATTTTTTCACTTTAATTGGAATTATAGTTGCTATAATAGCTGTAATTGTCATTTTATATAAAACAGTTAAAGCATTTAAAACAACCATGCAAATCGTATTAATGCACATTCCAGTTATTAAAGATGTAATAATTTACAATGAACTTACTATATTTTCTAAAACTTTTGCTTCTTTACTACGTAATAATGTTTTTATCACCGATAGTATGGACATTCTTAGTCGAATTACTAATAATGAAGTATATAGAGCTATCTTATATAAAACAATTAATAATATAGTTAAAGGAGAAAAAATCAGTGAAGCTTTTAAAGATCATTGGGCCGTACCTGATGTGGCTTATTACATGATAGTTACTGGTGAATCGACTGGTGACTTAGCTAATATGATGCAAAAAGTTAGTGAGTATTATCAATTACTTCATAAAAATATTATTAATAATTTGAAATCGTTTATTGAACCAATCATGATTTCGGTTTTAGCCTTAGTGGTAGGAGCCATCATAATTGCTGTCATTGTGCCAATGTTTGACATGTATGCACAAATTCAAAATAGTTAGGGGGAATATAATGTATATTGCTATAATCATTTTTATAATTGGAACCATCCTCGGTTCCTTTTATCTCGTTATTGCGACAAGGCTGCCAAAGGAGGAAGATGTAATTTTTTCACGGAGTCATTGTGATGCTTGTCATCAAACACTTAAATGGTATAATCTTATTCCAATACTATCATATATAATACAAAAAGGGAAATGTTCTTATTGTCACCAACCAATTTCCTTTGATAATTTAGTAGTTGAACTGGCAACCGGTATTTTATTTTTATTTACATACCTATACCTGCCATTTGGTTACGAATTATTTGGTGGTCTAATCGTCAGCTCTTTGATGATCATTATATTTATTAGTGATTTCAAATATATGATTATTTTAGATTCTCCACTTATCATCACAAGTATCTTAATCATTATTTTAAAATATTATTATTTTGGATTATCTAATGTGTTAAGTAGTATTGCATCAGGAATTGTTTTATTTTTCATGATGCTATTTGTGGCTAAATTTGGAGGATTTATGCTAAAAAAAGAATCTCTTGGTGGCGGCGATATTAAACTGGCTTTTGTAATTGGCTTAATTCTTGGTTTAAGATTGGGATTAATTGCCTTGATTCTTTCTACGTTTTTAGCTTTACCATATGCTTTAACAACACTATATTTAGCTAAAAATCATGAGTTTCCTTATGGACCATTTTTGGTTGGAGCCTTATTTATCGTCTTTTTTACAGCAGAAAAATTTTTAAATTTGTTTCATTTTTTATTTATTTAATAATTAAGAGGGTGATGTTATGTTTTTTCATGTTATATTTTTAATTTTTGGTTTTTTTCTACTTATCAAAGGGGCAGATTTATTTGTCGATGGTGCATCCTCGACAGCTCAAAATTTTAAAGTTTCTAAAATGCTTATTGGTTTAACTATTGTGGCGTTTGGTACAAGTGCTCCAGAATTTGCCGTTTCCATGAGTGCTTTAAAATCGGGTAGTGCTGATATGGTATTAGGAAATGTTATTGGTAGTAATATTTTAAATATTCTTTTAATATTAGGTATAGCTGCGCTTATCAATCCTATTCATATTAAAGATAATACTGTGCGTAAAGAGTTGCCTTTAGCATTTTTAATATCTAGTTTATTAGTAGTATTATTTTTAGATGTTAATCTAGCTCAAGGTAGTGTAAATAAAATTACTAGACAAGATGCACTAGTCATACTCTTATTTTTCAGCGTTTTTATTTATTACTTAATCACTTTAGCAAGGCAAAACAAAAATGAAGAAAACAAAGTAGAAACACCTAAATTTTCATTATGGCAATCTCTTTTATTCGTAGTTCTTGGCATTGTTGGCATTATTATAGGTAGTGATTTAGTGGTTGATAGTGCATCCTATATAGCTAAATTCATTGGTGTTAGTGACCGAGTAATTTCCTTAACAATTATTGCGTTTGGCACATCATTGCCCGAATTAGTTACTACGATCGTTTCATCTAAAAAAGGAGAACAAGATTTATTAGTAGGTAATATTATTGGAAGTAATATTTTTAATATCTGCGTAGTTTTAGGTATTCCGGTTGCTATTTTCGGTACTTTAACTCCTGTAAGTTTTCAAATGATGGATTTAATTATGTTAATTTTTTCCTCTTTATTAATTTTAATCTTTGCCAGTACTGCCCGAAAAATTACTAAAAGAGAAGGGCTCATTATGCTAATTTGTTTTGCCATTTACTATACTTTAGTGTTTATTATTTAAAGAGTTTAAAAATAAATTGTTTTTGAACTTTTTTTATATGATAATTTGTTAAACAAAGGTTTTGCTTGTCATTATAAATTATTACATAATAAAATATAAGGTTATAAAAACACACTACCAAAAGGTAATGTGTCTTATACTTAATTTTAGTTTAATTTTTATATAACATAGGCAAGTATACCTACAATTACACTAGCCACCATTACAAGAAGCATAAACCAAACTGCAATTTTTTGGACTTTTTTATTCAAAATATCTCACCACATTTCTTTAAACATTTACCACATAAATTTATCATAATTATGAATATTTTGCAATATACTTAATTGGTGATAAATATGTGGACAAGCATTAATAAGAAAATGATGATCTTTTTACTAGCGATGTTATCTATTGGTATTGTAGTAGGAGTAATATTTTTAATTATGCAAGATGAAGCAACTAAAGAAATTTTATTTTTAAATATTAATAATTCTTTACAAGAGGGCAAGAATATCAATAATACCTTGGCACATTTATTTACCATTTGTCCTATTTTTATTCTTAGCCTTTTTATTATTGGCTTACCACTCGTGATATTTTATTTATTTTATAATGGATTTACCATGGGCTTTATTGTTACATCATTGACAAATATTTTTGGTATTAAAGGTCTTTTATATGGTATTATTTATGCTTTTATAACCAAAGGTTTATTTTTAATACTTTTTCTCATATTTAGTATTACTATTTTTAAATTGGCTTGGTCTATTATTGAAAATATTTTTTATAAAAAAAGAAATAAAGAAACCATTAGTGTTTTATTCAAAAAATGTCTCTTAACAATTGCTTTAATCTTCATTTTGGATATAATCTTATATTTTGGTGGTAAACCGTTTTTAAATCTTTTTACTTTTTTAATTCAATAAACATAATTCACGGTTTACTATTTGAATTTTTGTGTTTTTTAAGGTATACTATCCATGTGATGTGTTATGGAAAAAGTAATAGTTGGAATTTCTGGTGGAGTTGACTCTGCGGTTAGTGCCCTTCTTTTAAAACAAGAAGGATACGATGTTGAAGGCTTATTTATGCGTAACTGGGATAGTAATATCAATGGTGACATATTGGGTAATCCTAATGATTTTAATGATATTTGTCCGCAAGAAAAGGACTATAACGATGCTTTAAAATTATGTAATGAACTAGGTATTAAATTACATCGTGTAGATTTTATTAAAGAGTATTGGGATTATGTTTTTACATACTTTTTGGAGGAATTAAAAAAAGGCCGCACTCCTAATCCTGATTTACTTTGTAATAAATTTATTAAATTTGATCTCTTTATAAAGGAAGCTAAAAAGCTTGGTGCTGATTATGTGGCCACAGGTCACTATGCTCAAATTAAGGATGGTAAGTTATTAAGAAGTGTCGACACCAATAAAGATCAAACTTATTTTCTTGCCGATGTACCAGCAAAAAATTTAGCAAATGTTTTGTTTCCTGTTGGAAAATATACAAAACCTGAAGTACGACAAATAGCCTTAGATAATAATTTATACGTAGCAAGTAAAAAAGATTCGACGGGCATTTGTTTTATTGGAGAAAGAAATTACCAAAAATTTGTTCAAAATTATTTAGCTCCTAATCCAGGAAAAATTGTCGATGTGGAAACCAAAAAAGAAATAGGAACCCATACAGGACTCATGAATTATACTATTGGCCAAAGAAGAAATGTCGGTATCAGTGGTAATAAAGAAAGACATTATGTCTGCGGTAAATCAGTTAAGGATAATATTTTATATGTTGCTTTTGGTAGTGATAGCAAGTATTTATTAAGTGATGAATGTATTATTGAAAATGTTAATTTCATTAGTAGTACTAGACCGACCTTTTGTACCGCTAAGTTTAGATATCGTGATAAAGACCATGCTGTGGAACTAGAATATTTAGATAATAACGAGATTAGAGTCAAGTATCCAGAAAAAGTGGCTGCAGTGACTCCTGGTCAAGCATGTGTTTTGTATTTAGGAGAAGAATGTTTAGGTTGTGGTTTTATTAAAACTGTTAAAAATAATCAAGAATTTTTATGGTATTTACAAAACTGACCTTGATTTTAACTGTTAAGTTATGTATAATTGTAGTGTAAACATTAAGAAGGTAGTGAATATGGATAGATTAAATGAATTATTACAAGAATTAGGTTTATCTAAAGTTAAATTAGCAAAATATTTAGGCGTGTCTCGTCAAATGGTATATAACTATTTAGTTTTAGATAGTCTAGATAAATGGCCCAAAGAAAAAAAGGTCTTATTATTACAATTATTAGATATTAAAGATGGTAGCAAAAAAAGTATTGAAAGTATAGTTGTAGATACCAATTATTTGATGGAAGTAGAAAAAAGATTAAATACGGCTTTAAAATCCAACAATAATATTGATTCTTTCATCGATATAACTGGATTAACTAAAGAAAATAAAACTTTACTTAATGACTTTGTCTTTTTGTTAAAAGAAAAATTAGAAAGTGATGAAGCTAGCAGTAGTGCAATTCGTTATATGTATTATATGTTACAATCTATGGACAATATTCCCGAAATCAAATATATAATGGGATATATGGCCAAATCAAACGGCTTTATTAAACCAGATGAATACATTTTTGATGAAGATAAACAATTTGTGTTTGAAGGGATATTATATTCAGCTTTAACACTTTATAATAATGGAGGGGCGAGTAAGAATAGACTAGCAGAATGTCACAAAAAATTTATTCAAGAAATAGCTCAAAAGAATGAAGAAAAATTAAGTCGTACGCAACAATTAAGCACTGTAAAAATTCAAGCATTAAGAGAACTTGGTTATACCGACATAAATACGGAAAATGCTGCTGAAGTTTTTGAGAAAATGGCTGAAATTGAAACACGTAAAGTATAAGGTGCAACATGAAGAATAAAAAGAAAAAAATAACGATTATAGTGATTGCTTTACTACTAATACTTGGTGCAATTTGGCTAAGTAGACGTTCATTAAATCCAGATAGCAAATTAGCAACCAATCTTTATTCGTATTTAGGTACTAATGATTTAAATGTTTGTGGGGGATTAAATAATTATGCTGATGAGTTAGTGTCCAGCGAAGATTTAAGCGAAGATCTTAAAATTTGTTCCGCTTATACCCGTGTTAGTGAAAATGATATAACAACTATGAAAATTGATAAAAGTAAAAAAAATAATACTTGTAGTATCAATAATGATATAGTTTTTGCTACCGATAATTATGAAGACGATATCTGTACGGTTACAAAAATTGATGCCAAAAAAATAAATGATGAATATAAAACCATATATGGTAGTGATATTAAAGAAAATCAAAAATTTCAATATAACAGTACTACTGTTTGCTATTATAGTGAAGATGCTTATTATTGTGGATTAGGGGAATCTTATACCTATACTATAGGAGCAGAACCTCATACTTATAGATCAATTAAACAAGTTAAAAAGAGTAGTAATAAAATAATTATATATGATTATTTCTTAAAAATAGTTAATGATGAATGTTATGGCAGTTTTACAACTGATAAGACTATTGATAAATGTAATGATGAATATAACAGTAATAAAATGGATTATAAGTTTTTGAAAAAATATGGTACATTATATAAACATACTTATCAAAAAAATGGAAAAAATTATTATTGGGTTTCTAGTGAACCAGTTGATTAATTAATGGGAAGGTAATATTTATGTTATCTTCCTTTGTTTTTTTAAAATATCAACTAAAGTTTTATAATATAAAAATACCACAATAATTATATTTATAATTTCAGCAATTACTAAACTATAAATGCCTATGTGGCATAACGATAAAAGAAAGATTGCTCCAGTTTTTATTAAAACACCGACAAAAGTAATTGACATGGTTTTTTTTGCATAACCTAATGCTTGTAAGGAAGAAGTCAAAACGCCTTCTAAATAAAATAAGACAAAAAAGGGCGCCAATACTTTGATATAATTAGAACCACTAGTGGTATTATACATAGCAAATAATAATTGATCTCGAAAAGTAAAGATTAAAAAAGAAAAAATAGATCCTAAGAAAAAGGCAAAAATTAAAGCTTGTTTGATTCTTTTTTTTACCATTTTATGATTATGTTCATGATGAAATCTACTAATCTCTGGTAAAAGAGAAGTAGCAATGGCGGCAATAAAAAAATTTGGCATAGTTAACAGGGTAAGACAATAAGCGTTATAAACTCCATACTCTCTTAAAATATAAGCATTAGTATAACCAGAAAAAAGTAAAATGTTTGTCAAAATAATAGGCTCCAAGAAATAACCAATATTCCCAATGATTCGTCCCCCTACGGTGGGAATTGAAATGTCTAAAATGTTTTTAGTAATTACTTTGCTAGGTTTGATATTGGTGTGAAAGTCAATTCTTTTAGGTAAGAAAAACATAAACACAATAATACTACTTATTTCACTAATAATGGTAAGAAGAATCAAACCTAAAACGGCACTCATTACACTTTTTTTCATTAAAATGGGTAATATTAAAATTATTAAAAGTAGTCTTATGATTTGTTCAATAATATTACTAGTAGCGTGTGGGACCATGTTTTGTTTACCAGCAAAATATCCTTTTAATACACTAGAAATCGATACAAATGGTAAAGTTAGGGCAAAGGCGATAAGAATAGGACTAGCCATAGGTTCCTTTAAAAGGACATTACTAATAAATTGGTGAGTTAATAAAATAATTAAAATTAAAATAAAATTGATAACTAATATTAAAAAGGCGGCTGATGTAAGAATTCTAATACTGCGACCTTTATTTTCACTGACTAACTTTGAAATAGAAATGGGAATAGCTAGAGTAGCGATAGTAAGTAAGAGTGAATAAGTGGGTAGAGCAATAGAATATAAACTAATACCATATTCACCGATAATTCTTGTATAGATAATTTTGATGATAAAGCCTAGCATCTTTGTTAAAAAACCACTACAAATTAAAATTAATGTTGACTTAACAAACACATTTCTTTTGTCCATAGCTAAATTCTCCTTTAATTAAAGCCTAAATTGGTATATAATAAATATATGTTGGAGGGTGATTAATTTGCCAGATACGATAACTTTTGAGGAGTTAATTCCTAGACTGGAAAAAAGAGAAAGATACACAGATATCAAAAAAGCTTATGAATATGCTTATAATGAACATAAAGATATGTTAAGACTTACGAAGGATCCTTTCATTACGCATCCTTTAGAAGTGGTTAAAATACTTTTAGATTTAAATGTCGATGATGTGACTTTAATAGCAGCCTTTTTGCACGAAGTAATCAATAATGGTGATAAAACTTATGAAGATTTAGTTGCTGATTTTGATGAAGAAATAGCTAAAATAGTTTTGTCGGTCTCTAAAATCAATAAATTAGAATTGCCAGATAATAATGAGTCTTCTGTCATCTATTTAAGAAAAATACTTGTAGGACTTGCTGAAGATGTTAGGGTGTTATATATAAAACTAGCCGATCGTCTTCATAATATGCGTACTAACTGGGCTATTAATCCTTTAAAGCAAAAACAAAAAGCTGAAGAAACTATGTCTGTTTTAGTTCCTATTGCCCATCGTTTAGGTATAAATTCTATTAAAAGTGAATTAGAAAATTTATCTTTATATTATTTAAAACCAGATGTTTATAACGATATTTTAGAAAAATTAAATGATACGGTTGAAGAATTAAATGTTTATTTACAAGAAATGAAGGATAGTATCATTGAACTACTTACTGATGCTGGTATTAAGTTTGAAATAAAAGGTCGGGTAAAGAGTGTTTATAGTATCTATAATAAATTAAATAATGGTAAAGAATGGAATAAAATTTATGATATATTAGCACTTCGTGTTTTTGTTGATACGGAAACAGAATGTTATCAAGTAATTGGTTTGATTCATTCTCGTTTTAGACCAATGCCCAAAAGATTTAAAGATTATATAGCTAGTCCCAAAGAAAATATGTATCAATCTCTACATACGACCGTTTTTGGCGTGGAGGGCCACGTATTTGAAGTACAAGTTAGAACTTATGAAATGGATGAAATTGCTGAAAAAGGGATAGCTAGTCATTGGTCTTATAAAGAAAAGGGTACTAAAAAGATTCAAAATATGATGGAACAAAAATTAGAAATGTTTCGTAATGTCATTGAATCGAGTAATAATGATACTGATGCTGATTTTGAAAATACTGTTAATAATGATTTATTTGCCGATTTTATCTATACTTATACACCTAAAGGCGATGTGGTGGAATTACCAAGTGGTGCTACGCCAATAGACTTTGCCTATCGAATACATTCCAAAGTTGGAGATACTACCATTGGGGCTATTGTTAACGATCAAATTGTTCCGCTTTCTTATGAATTACATAATGATGATGTGGTAACGATCAAGACTAATGCCAATAGTACACCTAATAAAGATTGGTTAAATTTTGTTAAAACTTCTCAAGCTAAAAATAAAATAAAAGCTTTTTTTAGTAAACAAGATAAAGAAGAATATGTGACAAAAGGTAAAAATATTTTAGAAGCAGAATTACGAAAAAGAAAATTAGCTTTTAATGAAGTACTTACTACTGAAACAATAAATAAGTTACTTAAAGATTTAAAATTAAAAGATTTAGAAGATATCTATTTAGGTATTGGTTCTTTACGATATACCGCTGGTTATATAATTAATTTGACTAAAGAAGATAAACATCAAGTTGAAGATGCTCTATTTGAACGTAAAATAGTTACACCTAAAATTAATTATAAAAGTGATATATTAGTAGATGGAGCAGAAAATATCATGGTTAACATTGCTAAATGTTGTATGCCTATTAAGGGTGATGATATTATTGGGTATATTACTAAAGGGCAAGGAGTCAGTATTCATAAAAAAGATTGTCCCAATGTACCTATTAATACGGATCGAATTATTAATGTTTCTTGGAATATGTTAGCTAATAATTATTATTTTACTAATATATATGTTGTTTTAAATGAACATAAAGATATCTTGGCTAATATCATCACAGAAATTGGTAAGAAAAATAGTTTAGTTAAATCATGCAATACTAAAGAAATAAATAATCGATTAGTTTATGAATTAAATATTCGTATTCAAAATAAAGAAGAATTAGAAACTATTAAACATAGCATAAGAAAAATGGCCAATGTTTTAGATGTTTTAGATAAAATTTAAGGAGTTAAAGATGCGTGTAATTGTACAAAGAAGTAAAAATTCTTGTGTTTATGTTAATAATCAATTAATAAATAAAATCGATCGTGGTTTAGTTTTGTTAGTGTCTTTTACTCAAGATGATACTGAAGTTAATATAATCAAAATGGCTAAAAAAATTGCTAATTTGCGAATATTTGATGATGAAGATGGTATCATGAATAAATCAATTTTAGAAGTAGGGGGAGATATTTTATCTATTTCTCAATTTACCTTATATGCAGATACTAAAAAAGGTAATCGTCCATCTTATTTAAGAGCATTAAATAACCAAGATGCCAAGAAACTATATGAACAGTTTAATAAAGAAATGAACAAATATGTTAAAACATTACCAGGTGTATTCGGGGCTGATATGCAATTAAGTATTTTAAATGATGGACCGATCACCATTTTATTGGAGATATAATATGCAAACATTTATAAAAAAATATCAAACAATAATTAAATATCTATGTTCATCTGGACTTTCGTTTATAATCGATTTAACTTGTTTTAGTTTAATTTTTTGGCTTTTGAAAAATAAAGTGCATAATGCCATAATTATTGCTTCATTTCTTGCTCGCGGCATATCTAGCCTTATCAATTATTTAGTCAATCGTTATTTCGTTTTTGAATATAAAAAAGAACAAAAAGATAATAGTATGTTAAGCTATTTTATCTTAGTTATAATAAATATTACGGTATCAAGTATTTTGGTAAATAGACTTTATCAAAAAATACCATTTAATGCTACATTAATTAAAGCTGGTGTCGATGGCCTTATCTTTATTGTTAATTATTTTTTACAAAAATTATTTATTTTTAAAAGTGATATCAAAGAATCTTCGAAAAAAAGCTATTTTTGGTCAATAGCAAGTATCTTGGCCATAATTCTTCATTTAAATTCCAAAGGTTTAGTTTGGGATTATAACATTACGGATTATTTAGCTTTCATCATATGGATTCCTATAATTTACTATTTAACTTTTAAAAACCAATGTCCAGCTTCTAAGCGTTCACTAAATATATTAAGCTTTATTTTTAGTATTTGTATGCTGGTTGGTTATAGTTTTCAAAAAGTTCATAATTTTAGTTTAATATATCAAAGTGATATTCATATTTTAGTAAATATTATTAAGCTAATAGGTTACTATGAATTATTTAAAAGAATTACGAACTTAGTTTTTAATAGTTTTATCAATCATAAATTTAAGGATGTATCCATTAAATTTGCACATCATCCCTTTCTTTATAGTCTTATTTTGCTAACTATAACATATGGTATGTATTTATTATTTTATTATCCTGGGGTGATCAATTATGACAATGCTAACCAAATAAAAGAAGTGTTGGGATTACATACTAGGTATTTAGATAGTATCATTGTTTTAGATCCTAATGTTACTTTAACTAATTTTAATCCTATTATTCATACACTTTTATTAGGAAATCTCTTTAAATTAGGTCTATATTTTAATAATGCTAATTTAGGATTGTTTATGTATACAATGGTGCAAGAATTAATCGTCATTTTAACACTAGCTTATTCAATTCACTTTTTAAGTCAGGAAAGAGTAAATTCTCGAGTTTTGTTAATCGTATTATTGTGTTATTTAATAACTCCTTTTTATCCGTTTTATGCTTTGACAGCAGTTAAAGATACATTGTTCACATGTGGGGTAATGCTTTATCTAATTTATCTTTACAAATATATGAAATATCCTTTTAAATGGTATAATTATTTAATCTTTTTTGGTATCATGCTCTCATTAATTTTACTACGTAATAATGGAGTCGTTTTGATACTAGCTAGTTTACCATTTACTATATTTATGAATAAAACAAAATCTTCTAGTCTCGTTTTAACATCATTAGTAATAATATTTTTAATTAGTTATAATGCCTTATTACCAATATTTAATATTCCTAATACTTCGATAAGAGAAGGTCTATCGGTGCCATTTCAACAAACAGCTCGATATGTTTTGGATTATGAAGATGATGTGACTAAAGATGAAAAAGCAATAATCGATAAAATTTTAGAATATGATACTTTAACTACTAGATATAATCCAGGATTAAGTGATCAAGTTAAAAATAAATATAATAAATATGCTACAAAAGATGATTTAAATGCTTATTTTCAAGTTTGGGGTAAAATGTTTTTTAAACATCCCGATGCTTATATAAATGCGACATTGAGTAATAGTTATGGCTATTTTTATCCTTTAGATTATAGTTGGTACATTTATAGCAATTTAAATCAAAAATTACCAGAAGCTGGATATGACTATCATTTTAATAGTTTATCTCATGGTCGTTTAATTTTAAAAGGCTATGCCAATGGTTGGATGCATGTGCCGGTATTAAGGTTATTTGTCAGTTGTGGTTTATATACTTGGATTTATATATTTTTAATCCTAACACTGATTCTAACTAAAAAAAAGAAATACTTAATTTTATTAATGCCTGCAGTATCAATGATCTTTATGTGCTTTATTGGACCAGCTAACACTTACTTCCGTTATTGTTTACCGTATGCATCTACACTTCCATTGATATTGTGTTTGATTTTAGGTAAAATTAACAAAACATTTTCAATTAAAAAAACCTAGACAGTTAAACAAATATGTAGTATATTTAAAAAGTAATATTTATTTAGTTTGACCTAGTAAAGATGTTTCTTTTTAAAGAAAGCTAATGGCAGATGAGAATTAGTAAAAGAACATTTTGAAGACAGCAAACAATATAAAAATAAACGTTTTTTCGCGATAAGAAAAAAAGAGCATAAATTTATGAATTAAGGTGGCACCGCGGGTTACACTCGTCCTTAGGCTTTCTTAATTCATTTTTATTTTAGAAAGGATTGATATTATGTTAATGAATACTGATTTAGACAAAAAAAATATTGGCGAAATAGTTACTCTTAATGGTTGGGTAGCTAAAATACGTGATTTAGGAGGAGTAATTTTTATTGATTTGCGTGATCGATCTGGTATTATTCAGTTAGTCGTAAGACCAAATAGTGCTTGTTATGATTTGGCAAATACCTTAAAAAATGAATATGTTATTAAAATAACTGGTGAAGTTTTAAAAAGAGAAAAAGCAAATCCTAATTTAGCCACTGGTGAAATTGAAATTTCTCTTACAGATTTAGAAATTTTAAATAAATCGCTAGAATTACCATTTGAAATTAGTGATAATACAACAGCTTTAGAAGATACCCGTTTAAAATATCGTTACTTAGATTTAAGACGTAACAGTCTTGTCAATAATTTAATTACACGTAATAATATTACTTTTGCTATTCGTAAGTTTTTAAATAATGAACGGTTCATTGAAGTAGAAACACCAATTTTATGCAAAAGTACCCCAGAAGGTGCGAGAGATTATTTAGTTCCTTCTCGAGTAAATAAAGGATCTTTTTATGCGCTTCCACAATCACCACAAATCTTCAAACAATTATTAATGGTTGGGGGTATAGAACGTTATTTTCAAATTACGAAATGTTTTCGTGATGAAGATTTAAGAGCAGATCGTCAACCTGAATTTACTCAAGTTGATATTGAAATGAGCTTTGTTGATGAAGATGATGTGATGAGTTTAGCTGAAAAATTAATTGCATACATTTTCAAAGAAATCAAAAATATTGATATTAAATTGCCTTTAGAAAGAATGAAATATGACGATGCTATCAAAAATTATGGCGTAGATAAACCTGATTTACGATTTGAAATGCCAATTTTAGATATTACGGAAATATTTAAATATACAAGTATTAATTTTTTTGCAAGCAATCTAGCAGAAGGTGGTATTATCAATGCTTTAGTAGTGAAAAATGCTGCCAACATTTATTCACGTAAAGATATAGATAAGCTTACGGAATTTGTTAAAAAATATCAAGCTTCAGGATTGGCATATTTAAAAGTTGAAGACGAATTAACGGGTTCGATTGCTAAAGCTATGAGTAATGAAGAAAAAGATAACCTTATAAATAGCTTGCACTTAGAAACAAATGATTTAGTTTTAATAGCAACTGGTAAGTATAACATTGTTAAAACTAGTTTAGGGGCTTTAAGAAATAAATTAGGGAAAGATTTAAATTTGATAGATCAAAATGCGTATCGTTTACTTTGGGTTGTAGATTTTCCATCATTTGAATGGAGTGAAGAAGAAAATCGTTTTATGGCAACACATCATCCATTTACAGCACCTAAAGATGAAGATATCGATAAATTACTTACCGATAAAGCGCATTGTTATTCTAAAGCCTATGATATTGTTATTAATGGCTATGAAGCTGGAGGGGGATCTATTCGTATTCATGATGAAAAAGTACAAGAAAAAATGTTTGAAGCGTTGGAATTAAGTGAAGAACAAATAAAAAGTAAATTTGGTTTCTTTGTAGATGCTCTAAAATATGGAACACCTCCTCATGGTGGATTGGCTTTTGGACTAGATCGTTTAACAATGTTACTGACAAACACAGATAATATTCGTGACGTTATAGCATTTCCTAAAACTGCTAGCGCTAGTGATTTAATGAGTAATTGTCCTAATGAGGTGGAACAAGCCCAACTTGATGAACTTGGTATTGCAATCAAAAACAAAGAAAATTAATATGCTGCATATTGATTCCTTTAGAAGATATTTTTTATTAAATAGATTAGAGTTTGTTTTACTAACAAATCAATTATATGAAAATATCAACTTTTTAACCAAAGAATATACTAATTTTAAAAGTTGGTTCTTTTATAAAACAATAATGCGTATTTATTTAAATCGTGGTGATATACTCTTTATACTAAATTCTAATGCCCAAGTAATTGCACTTAGCTGTATAAAAGAAGAACGCCTAGAAAAGAAATTATGTACTATTTATGTTAATCCATTATATCGTCACCAAAAAATGGGTACCAAACTTATTAGTTATTCATTTATAAGTTAAAAACTAATAAGCCTGTAGTTACAATTTATTGGCATAAAATACCAGCATTTATAAGATTTATAAATAATTATTCTTGGGTTGCAACCGGTATATCCTTAGCTGATTCTAATAGCAATTTGGAAGTGTGTTTTAATTCCAATCAAAATTAACAAAAATACTTGCATGGTACTACTTCAAGGCTTACAACCACCAACTTCAATTACTTTGATTATGATTCTAGTAAAAGCAAATTAACCACGATAAATATACATTATTAGAATTATATAGCAGAAACATCAAATTATAATATTAAATAGAGTAATAGTATGAGACGTATATCGAAATGATACGATTAGAAATCGGTTTCAATTTGAATTTCATAAAATTTAATTCATAAACAAAGTTAAATATTACTTTAACTATTTGATTTAAGACTTTAAAAAAATATAAGTAATTATTATATATTTTTAGCATTAGCTTCTATCATATAAAGATCTAAGTTAAGAAAACATTTTTCATTATTTATAACATCTACTAAATAAAAATTTATCATTCATTTGTATTTTTCCCCAATAAAGCAATTAATTTAGTACATATTTTAGTATAATCATTAATTAATTTATCTAATAATTTTGTTATTATAAGATTGGAAATATAATTCTCATCTTCTTAATATTTTACTAAAGCTATACAGTTCCAAAGAAATGTATGTTTACTATAAGCTAAATTTTTTGTATTCGTTTGTCTCTTTGTTTCCTGAACATGTTAACAATTTTAAAAAAATTATGTATATATATTTAAAAAATTATAGAAAAATGATAATATTATCCTAGGTGATAAAATGACAAAGAAAAAAATATTAAATTAATATTAATTATATCGACGATTTTTATAATAAGTTTATGGACGTTTGTAGGTTATAATATTTTTAATATGGTTAAAAATGATTGGAAGTTAGATAAAGAATTTGAAGAAATAGAAGATATAATAGAAAATTATGGTTTATGGGACCAATCTTTAGAAAATAAATTAAATACATATGTAAGTAATAATGACTATTTAGTTATAGAAAAAGCATCTAAAAATTATCTTAAGGATTTTATAAACGAATCAAAGAAATTATATGATGTATTTAACGATAAAAAAGCTACAGAATTAATAACTATAGAAAACTTTATAATTGATGGTAAAAATTTTACGAAAAGCTTAAATTATGTAAATGAAACTTATGAAAAATTAATTGATATTAAAAAGAGTATTACATCTATGCATGCAGATTATAAAATAAAGAGTTATTTAGAAAAAAAAGTAAATGCATATTATTTAGATTATTATTTAGATTTTGTTTTAAGTGTAAATGATGAAGGTTTAGCAATTATAAATGATAGTATCGAAGACTATGTTGAATTTTTAGAGGAAGAGAAAAAACTATTTAATTTTTTAGCTCGCAATCAAAATTCTTGGTATATTGAAAATAATCTAATTTATTTTAATAATATTTTTTTGCTACATGAATATAATGATTTATTTGACGATTTGAATGACTTTAACTATAAAAATACATTATCGTTATAAAAAAAATCACTTAACTGTTCCTTTTTAGCCTAGAACTAATAATGAAAAGAAGTTGTTTTTGAAAATATTAAAACTAGAAAAATTAGCTAAAGTTTATAAGAATTGAATGTCACTAATTAATATGGTTGATAATTTAAGTTTAGAGTGGTAAAAAGTCGATTATGTGCTTTTGTGGAACGTGGTGAGCACGAAAAAAATATGGGAAAATGGAAATTGGACCATTGATTCACCATTTTTAACAGATTAATGCACATGTTAAATTATTTTAAAAGAAATTGATTTGTTTATATTCAATTTTCTTTTTTTTTGTGTTAAAATACACAAAGGAAGGACTGATAAAATGATTACAAAACCTAAAGGAACATATGATTTAATCAATGAAGATGGTAAGTATTATATGGCAATTTCTAATACCATAAATGCTTTTATGGAAGCCTATAATTATGAATATATTCGCACACCAATTTTTGAAGATACACAATTATATCACCGTAGTGTTGGCGAATATACAGATATAGTTAGTAAAGAAACATACGATTTTAAGGATCGTGGTGACCGTTTACTGACTTTAAGACCTGAAGGTACTGCCGGTGTTGTTCGTAGCTTTATCGAAAATAAATTATATGGTAACCGTAATGATGCTGTGAAACTATTTTATAATGGCACGATGTACCGCTATGAAAGACCACAAGCTGGACGTAACCGAGAATTTACTCAATTTGGTGCTGAAGCATTTGGTTCTAGTGATCCAATTATTGATGCTGAAATTATCAGTATGGGCTATTACTTATTAAAAAGTTTGGGACTTGAAAATATCAGTGTAGCAATTAATACTCTAGGAGATAAAGAAAGTCGCGATAATTATACTAAAGCTTTAATTGAGTATTTAACACCACATATTAACGAACTTTGTGAAGACTGTCAAAGAAGATTGACCACTAATCCTTTACGAATATTAGATTGCAAAGTGGATGCTGAAAATGAAATCTTAAAAAATGCTCCCAAAATAACTGATTATTTAAGTCAAGCAAGTGCAGATCGTTTTGCTCAAGTAAAAGAGTTACTGAATTTACTAGATGTTGATTATGAAATCAATGATAAAATTGTACGAGGTTTAGATTATTATAATGAAAATGTTTGGGAATATCTTACTGAAGATGGAATCACTCTTGGTGGTGGTGGCCGTTACGATGATCTAGTAGAAAATCTTGGTGGCCCAAAAACTCCTGCGATTGGTTTTGCTCTCGGTTTAGAAAGAATAATTATCGAGTTGAAAAAAGCTGAATTAACCGATTGTCTAAATCAACAAGTTGATGCTTACATTTTATGTGTATCTAATGAAGAAAAAATTCATGCTTTACAAATAGCTCAAGACTTACGATTAAATAATCTTTATGTTGAACTTAATAATAATGATTTAAGTCTAAAATCACAATTTAAAGTAGCTGACAATCTTCATGCCAAATTTTTAATTATTTTAAAAGATGAAGAATTACAAAAAGGTCTAGTAACAATAAAAGACAATGCTACTAAAGAAGAAATTAAAATCGATGAATATGAAATTATTGATTGGTTATTAGGAAATATTTAAGGAGAAAAATGAATAAATTAATCGCAATAGTAGGAATGTGTGGTAGTGGTAAATCCATTGTGAGTGCTTTTTTGAACAAAAAGGTTACCAAAAGATCTATTTTGGGGGTGTCACTATGGATGAATTAAAAAATATTAAAAGAAGAATTTTCTTCTTTACAAACAATTGCAATCATCACAGATAAAAAATTGCGTTATGAAAGACTATCTCAAAGAGAAATAAGACCTTTAAATAATGAAGAAGCTCAAAAAAGGGATATTAGTGAAATTGAAAATATTGCTAAATCGGGGCCAATTGCCTATGCAGATTATTTTATTATCAATAATGATTCTATGGCATCACTATCCCAAAAACTAACAGAATTATTTCAAAATATTAATTGACTTTTATTGACAAAGTCCTGTTAATAAGGTAAAATGAAAACATATTAAATTTTATGGGAAAATGAGTAAATTATCGAAGTATTACAAGAGAAGGCTAGATGGTGGAAATGCCATAATACTGAATAATCGAAAAACAATTTTCTAGTAACATAAAACGCGAAAGATGCGATAAAAATTAAAGCCTAAAAAGTAAGGTGGTACCGCGAACTTTTTTCTCGCCCTTACGTTTTTAGGCTTTTTTTAATAAGAAAGGATGATAAGATGACAAAAAAATTTAATAATGCTGATTTTCAAGAAAATCAAGTTGGTGAAACTGTTACCGCCTATGGTTGGGTAAACAAACGTCGTGATATGGGAGGCGTAATATTTGTTGATTTAAGAGACAGATCTGGTATTTTACAGGTCGTATTTAATCGTTCAACGCTTAAACAAGAATTTAGTTTAGCTGAATCATTAAAAAATGAATATGTAATCAAAGTAACTGGGGAACTTACTTTAAGAGACAAAGAGATGATTAATCCTAATATTACCACTGGTACAATTGAACTTATGGCTGAAGATTTAGAAATTCTAAGCACTTGTGATATATTACCGTTTAATGTCTATGACGATGAAGAAATTAACGAATCAGTTAGTTTAAAATATCGTTACCTAGATTTGCGTCGTGACAAATTAAAAAATAATATTATTTTAAGACATAATATTATTAAAAGTGCTCGTGAATATTTAAATAATTTGGGATTTTTAGAAATTGAAACCCCAATTTTATGTAAAAGTACACCAGAAGGAGCGAGAGATTATTTAGTTCCTTCGCGAATCACTAAAGGTTCATTCTATGCCTTACCACAATCGCCTCAAATTTTTAAACAATTATTGATGCTTGGTGGCTTTGAAAAGTATTATCAAGTAGCTAAATGTTTCCGTGATGAAGATTTAAGAGCAGACCGTCAACCAGAATTTACTCAAATAGATTTAGAAATGTCTTTTGCTGAAGAAGAAGATGTTTGGCAAGTTTGTGAAGGCATGATTAAAAAAATTGTCAAGGATACTAAAAATATCGCATTAGCTGATTTTCCTCGCATCACTTATAAAGAAGCAATGGAAAGATATGGAAGTGATAAACCAGATACTAGATTTGGAATGGAATTACTTGATTTAACAGATATTTTAAAAGATACTACAATGAATGTATTTAGACAAAATATTGAAAATGGTGGTATCGCTAAATGTTTAATTGTTAAAAATAATGCCGATAAATATTCTCGTACTGATATTGATCATTTAATTGATTTTACCAAGATCTATGGAGCTAAAGGCATGGCTTGGTTAAAATATGATCAAGATAAATTTAATGGCGTTATTGCTAAAAATCTTGAAGATGAAAAATTAGAACAAATTAAAAACACTTATAATGTTACCAATAATGATTTAATTTTAATTGTCGCTGATAAACCAAAAGTTGTTTATGCAGCACTTGGAGCTTTAAGAATCAAAATTGCCAAAACATTAAATTTAATTCCTGAAAATCAATTAAACTTCTTATGGGTTACTGATTTTCCTTTCTTCGAATATAGTGAAACAGAAAAAAGATGGAAAGCTGAACATAATCCTTTTACGATGGTTAAAGATATTAACACTATTAACGACCCTGAACATTGTATTTCACGTAGTTACGATCTAGTTGTAAATGGATACGAATTAGCTAGTGGGGGAGTAAGAAATCATCGTTCTAGTGATTTAGCTAAAATATTTGAAGCTTTAAGTATTAGTGAAAGTGAAGCAAGATTACGTTTTGGCTTCATGTTAGATGCTTTTAAATATGGAGTTCCTCCTCATGCTGGTATAGCTCCAGGAGTTGAAAGATTAGTTATGGTTTTAGCAAATACAGATGATATTAAAGATGTTATTGCATTTCCCAAAACACAAAGTGCTCAAGATTTAATGGATGGAGCCCCAGATACAGTTAGTGATAAACAATTAAAAGAATTGGGAATTGAAATAATAACAGAACCAGAAAACGATTAAAATTGAAAATAAGGAGAGTGAAATAATGAGTAAATTTACCAAAGAAATGGTAGATAGTTATGCCGATAAATTACTTATTGGCCTAACAGAAGAAGAAAATAAATTAGTTTTAAAAGAGTTTGATATTATTGAAGCTCAAATGGATATCATAGCAGAATTCCCTGATATAGATAAAGTGGAACCAATGACACATGCCTTAGATGATTTTACCTATATTCTAAGAGAAGATGTTAAAGAAGAAAGTATACCGATTGAAGATTTGTTAAAAAATTGTGATCGTTACGATGATCGAGAAATTGAAGTACCAAAGGTGGTGGGATAATGACGGAGCTTGGCTTAGTTAAATTACATGAAATGTTAAAAAATAAAGAAATTACAAGTGAAGAATTAATTAAAGAATCTTTAGCGAAATCGCATGAAGTAAATAAAGTTTGTAATGCTTTTGTTACAATTATTGAAGATGCGCAACCTACGGAAGTAACTGATGACTTACTATCAGGTATTCCTTATGGGGTTAAAGATAATTATTCTACTAAAGATATTTTATCAACTGGTTCTTCTAATACGCTAAAAGATTATGTACCATTTTTTGATGCTACGGCGGTTGCCAATTTGAAACGTCACGGTGCTGTTGCTGTAAATAAGACTGCTTTAGATGAATTTGGAATGGGAGGAACAGGAACTACTGCTCATACTGGTATTATTCGTAATCCATGGGATCCTAAGAGAATGTGTGCTGGATCATCTAGTGGTAGTGCTGCGGCTGTTGCTGCTGGTGTGTATCCTTATGCTTTAGGTAGTGATACAGGAGATTCTATCCGTAAACCCGCTGCCTTTTGTGGAATAGTTGGTTATAAACCAACTTATGGTATGATTTCTAGATATGGTTTGTTTCCATTTGCATCTAGCTTAGATCATTGTGGTGTTTTAACTAGAAGTGTTGAAGATGCTGCCATCGTTGTCGATGCTATGAAAGGTATAGATAAAAATGATCAAACTAGTTGGGATTCTAGTAATATTCAATTATATAACAATTTAAATAAAGATGTTGATGGTAAAAAATTATTTTATGTAAAAGAAATAGCTGATATTAAAAATTATCCTAATGCTTCCCATGAATTAAAGATGCACCTAGAAAACTTTCAAAATACTCTTAAAAAACTAGAAAGTCTTGGTGTTCAAGTGGACGAAGTATCGATTGACAAAACCTTATTAGAAGCTATTCCTAGTGTTTATGTATGTTTATCCTGTGCAGAAGCAACTAGCAATATGTCTAATCTTACAGGCATTATTTTTGGGCCTCGTGGGGAAGGTAGTAATTATATTGAAATGATGAAAGATCATCGTACTAAAGGTTTTTCTCCTTTAATTAAAAGACGTTTTGTCATAGGTTCATACGTACTACAAAAAGAAAATCAAGAACGTTATTTTCTAAATGCTGCTCGAGTAAGAAGATTAATAGTTGATAAATTTAAAAGTTTATTTCAAGAATATGATGCAGTGATTCTACCGGTATCAACTGGTGTTGCTCCTTATATAGATGGATCCAAAGATGAACTTGAAAAAAGTGATACAACTATCTTAGAAGAACATTTACAAATTGGTAACTTTGGTGGTTTTCCATCGATTACTATACCTAATGGTTTCATCGATAATCTTCCAGTAGGAGTTAACATTACTGGTAATAACTATGATGATCAAAATGTTTTAAATATCGCTTATGCTTTAGAATCTGTACTTGATTATAAAGGTATGATTGCAGGAGGTAAAAATGAGTAAATATAAAGTTATTGTTGGCTTAGAAATGCACTGTGAATTAAAGAGTAATTCTAAAGTGTTCTCTAGTGCTGAAAACTCATATAATGAACTAGCTAATGCTAATGTTCGTCCTGTTGATATGGCTTTTCCTGGAACGTTACCAGTAGTTAATAAAGAATGTGTTCGAAAAGCTCTAATGATGAGTATGGTTTTAAATTGTAAACAACCAGAATATATGTATTTTGATCGTAAAAACTATTACTATCCAGATTTACCAAAAGGCTTTCAAATTACTCAAATGCATGATCCTGTCGGTGTGGATGGCCATATTACAATTGAATGTGATGGTTATGAAAAAGATGTATTAATTCATGATATTCATCTAGAAGAAGATGCTGCAAGTCTTGATCACTATTTTGATACCTCTTTAATTGATTATAATAGAGCAGGAGTACCACTTTTAGAATTAGTTACGGAACCATGTCTTAACTCTGCTGAAGAAGCAGTAGCTTTTTTGGAAACAATGCGTCGCATATACCAATATTGTGATGTGTCGGAAGCAGATACTAAAAAAGGCCAAATTAGATGTGATGTTAATGTATCTATAATGGACGAAGATGCAACTGAACTAGGTACTAAAGTAGAAATTAAAAATATTAATTCCTTTGGTAACGTTTATGATGCCATTGTCTATGAAGTAAAAAGACAAAGTGAATTAAAAGATGCTGGTAGATACGATGAAGTAGAACAAGAAACTAGACGTTTTGATGAAGAAAGTGGCACCACTATAAGAATGAGGAGTAAAGTTGATGCTATCGATTATAAATACTTTGTAGAACCAAATATTCCAAAATATAAAATCGATCCTAGTTGGTTAGAAGAAATTAAAAAAAGTATTCCTTCTTTACCAAGAGAACGTAAAAATAAATATGTTAATGAATATGGACTTAGTGAATATGATGCCAACATTATCATTAAAGAAAAGGCTTATGCTGACTATTTTGAAGAATGTATTAAATTAGGTATGGATCAAAAACAAGCTGCTAATTGGTTGACTGTTCAAATTATTGCTTACTTAAATAAGTATGAAATTGAATTAAAAGATTTTTATCTAACGCCAAATTATTTAAATGAAATTATTACAGAGTTAAATAAAGGCACAATATCTTCAAAACAAGCTAAAGAAATATTCTTTAAATCACTAGAAGAAGAAAAAGAACCTAAAAATTATATTAGTAAAGATAATGCTCAAATTAGTGATAAAGAAATGCTTACAAATATTATTAATGACATTTTAGCTAAGAATGAACATCAAGTTAATGAATACAAATCTGGCAAAACTAATTTATTTGATTATTTTGTCGGTCAAGTTATGAAAGAAACTAGAGGAAAAGCTAATCCAGTTATAACTAAAGAAATTTTAAAAGCCCAACTAGATTAATAAATTTTTTATTAGTTGACATTAATTGATCAAAATAATTAAGGGATGACGTTTGTCATCTTTTATATTAGAATTAATTTATTAAAAATGATTATATTAGTGTATTAAAGTTATTTAGTTTTAATTAGAGTGAAAGGTAATAAATTTACATTAAAAGAATTTCATGATAAAATATAGATAAGAAAAGAGGAAATAAAATGAGTGATACTAAAAAAAATATTTTATTTGGCATATTAGTCGTAATTATTGTTGTTGCTGCTGGCTTATTAGGAATAGCTGCCGGAGGTTTTTTCAATAAAACTGAAGTAATTGCTAATGGCATCATAATTAATAAAAAGGGGAGTGAACAAACAACTAAATTAATCACTAGTTATGAAGAATACACAGATTTATTAAATGAATACAAAATAAATGATGTAGTTTTATTTACCAATAATAGTTTTAATGATAATGATTTTATTGTGGATTTTATTGATTATGAGAAAGACTTAGATATCAAAGATATCAATTTGGAAATTGAAGATGATGGAATAAATATTACTTATAATGTCAATAAAAAAGTTAAAAGTAGTAAAAAATATCTAATTTATTTTATTCCTATTGAAAAAGGGTTAATGAGTGAGATAAATGTTAAAAGTAGAAGTTTTAATGTAAAATAACTTTTACTTTTTTATTTGATTTGATATAATTAACCTATAATAAGGATGTGTGATAAATCATGTTTGGTAAAATTGTATACATTGGGGAAAGTGAAGCTCATGTTGAAAATCTTCAAAAAGATGTTGCTAGTGCCGATTTAATGAATATGAATGTTATTTTTGAAGCACCTAATCAACGTATTTTAGGAGAAGTTCAAGAATTAGGTAATGATATCATTAAAATTCGTTTTTTAGGAGAATACATTAATGATAAATATGTTAATGGGGTTTTAAGAAAGCCTTTGTTAAGTTCACAAATTCGTATGATACGTAGTGATGAATTAATGGAATTAGTTGGTACTTATGATGCGTCTAGTTTTATTTTAGGAGAAAGTGCGATTTATAAAGGCTTTATGATTAGTCCTAAAATTAATAGTTTATTTTCCAATCATCTAGCCATATTTGGTAATTCTGGTTCAGGTAAATCTTGTGGAGTTGCACGAATCGTTCAAAATATTTTTTCCAGTAAATATGCTGTTCAATATAATGCCAACATTTTTATTTTTGATGCTTTTGGAGAATATAAAAATGCCTTTGGAAAGCTAAATGAAATTAACAACAATTATGCTTATAAATTTATATCTACGAATCCTACAGATCCCACAGATGAATTAATTCAAATTCCAGTTAGTTTATTAACTCTTGATGATTTTGCATTACTTTTACAAGCCTCAAATCATGCTCAATTACCCATTATTGAAAATACTATTAAATTAGCCAAAATATTTGCTACCAATAGTGAAGAAGCGAATCGTTACAAAAATCATTTAATAGCCAAAGCTCTTTTAGCAGTCTTATTTAGTAACGAAACCGTTTCCAGTAAGAAAAATGAAATATTTACAATAATTGAAGTATGTAATACTAAGGAATTTAACTTTGATTCTGTCATTCCTGGGTTAGGTTATACACGTTCTTTTAGTGAATGTTTTGAGATTGACTCTAACGGTAATTTTGGGGAATCAGTGTTAATTACCAACTACATTCTAGGCAAAATTGATGATCAACTAGATAGTATCAAAGCTCCTGAAATGGCAAGTTATTCTTTGAAAGACTTTGCCAAAGCTATGGAATTTACTTTGATTAGTGAAGGATTTCAACACAATCAAAACTTACATGATGACGCTGTTATCTTACGTGTTCGACTAAATTCTATTATAAATAGTAAACTGGGTAATTATTTTAGCAGTAAATATATACCTGTAAAAGATTATATTGCTTCTCTTGTTGCTAGTGGTGAGAAAAAAGCTCAAATTATCAATATCAATTTAGAAGATGTTGATGATATTTATGCCAAAGTATTTGTTAAAATATTTTCACGATTAATTTTTGACTTTGCTAAGGGTAGTACTAAAAGGGCTCAAACTCCATTTCATTTATTTTTAGAAGAAGCCCATCGATATATTCAAAAAGATAATGATACCTTTTTAATTGGTTATAATATTTTTGATCGTATTGCTAAGGAAGGGCGTAAATATGGAGTAATATTAGATATAATTAGCCAACGTCCTGTCGAAATTAGCGATACTGTTATTGCTCAATGTAATAATTTTTTAATCTTTAAAATGACGCACCCATTAGATATTAAATATATTGGTGAAATGCTTCCCAATATTTCTCAAGATATCTTGGATAAACAAAAAGTTCTACAACCAGGAACCTGTGTTTGTTTTGGGGGAGCATTTAAAATTCCTATGATAGTTAAATTAGAAATGCCTTCACCAATGCCATTTAGTAGTAACTGCGATGTGTCTAGCTGTTGGAGTATGCAAACACCAGAAATGCCAAAAACAGTAACATCACCAACTAATAATCAAATAAATCCAAATATTACCGCAGGCAGTTTCAATAATGTAGTGGAAAATCAAACTCCTGATATAGTCATTGAAGAATTAACACCTTCGCAAGAAGAACACTATATTTAAAATACTAGTAAGTCTATAATTGTAATAAGGTTTATAAGGTCATCTTGACATAAACACTAAATTTTGCTAAAATGTTAACTGTGAGGAGATATAAGCAAATTATTTGTGAGCTATCTCGGGCAAATGCCTACACTGTATTAAAAGTACGGAGTCACTATTTTTGATTCTGTACTTTTTTCTTGGTAAAAAATATAGAATTAAAAGGAAGGAGAAAAATGAATAATCAACAAATGAGTTTAGAAAGCAACCTTAATCTAAACGATATTAATTTAAACAACTATATTTTAGAATGTTTATTAATTTTAGGTTATAAAGAACAAGATCCAGGAACGTATTTTATTCAAGAAGTTATATTTAATACAGTTAAATCTTTAAATATTTTGGATAAAACTGATATATATGAACAGATACAAAATGCTTATTCTCAGTTTTATTTTAATATTGCTCGTAATATTCACGGTATTGGTGTCAGTACTTTCCATATGGTAATAAAAAATGCCATCGATAATAAAAAGACCACTCAAACTAGTGAAGATTTATCCTATAAAATATTTTTAGGATCAAATGATGAACTTAATTTTGCCAGCAAAATAATGAATATTGCTAATTATATAGCTAAAAATATTAATAAAAATAATGGAATAATTAATATTCGCAAAAAGAAAAGATATAAAAAAATTTGGTAATTTGCCAAATAAGAGAATATATGCTATAATAATGAACATACTTCAAGTAAGGAGAATATTATAAATATATGACAGATTATGTGCAGAAAAATAAACAGGGGATTTTGCTAGTGTTAATAGGTGTCACTATTACAGTTATCACCTTGATGATTACCAAAGAATTCAACAGATATGATAATGAAACAAATATAATTGCTTCATCATATGTTTCCAATGTGTTTATGACTGAACCTGAAAGTGCTCATGAAATGACTGAAGAAGAACTTTTAGAAGAATTATTAAATAATAACAATGATTTAACTGTGTTTTTAACTAATACATTTCAAATTGATATCAATACATTTAAAGATATTTTAAGAACTAATTATGTTTCACTGGATTTACTAAATCAAACTAATTTACCATATTTTTTAACTGAATACTTATTGCAATTAGAAAATACGGACAATTACCTATTTACAAAAACTAGAACTGGTTGTACCGATAGTAGGGATTATATTATAGCTTTAGTTAAATACTTCTGTAGTATTTATTCAAATGTTGACTTTCCTATAGCTGCGGCGATTGCTGATATTGAATCTAATTATAGTGCACCAGGCATGCTTGCTAGTAATAACATTTTTGGTGGAATGTATAGTGGTGGATTAATTCGTTATAAAAATATAGAATATGGTGTTTTAAAGTACATTAAATTATTAAATGACGGTTATTTTGCTAAGGGACTAAATACTGTTGCTAGTATAGGTCTTATTTATAATCCTACCTTTAATGAAAGTGGCGTTAAAATTGCTAAGCCAAGTTGGGTTAACAATGTTACAAATGCTTTAAATAAGTATTATGAATATAGCGAAGTAGATCTAACACAATTGAATTTGCTTAAAAATACTTGAGTATAAATAATATTTTTGATATAATGAAAATACCCGAAGGGTTATATAGTCTTTATCTAATAAAACCGACTAGATAGATAATAAGGGAATCTAATTGAATTATGGTGTAGAAGACTTATCCATTAAGTGCATAAGGATCCTAAAGTAATTCATGTGATGCCCACCTCGCGAGAGCGGGTTTTTATCAAGAAAGACACCTTCGGGTTTTATTATGGGAGAGAATATAATATGTTTGAAAGATTAGAACGATTAATTGGTAAAGAAAATATTACAGCAATTGCTAATAAAAATGTTTTGTTAGTAGGCCTTGGTGGCGTAGGGGGAACCGTTTTAGAAGCTTTAGTTAGAAGTGGCATAAGAAATATTACTGTTATTGATAAGGACGTTTTTGACAAAAGTAATTTAAACCGTCAAATACTATGTACTGCCGATTTAATTGGAAAATCCAAAGTATCAGGAGCTATTGACAGAGTGAAAAGTATTGATGATAATATTAATATTACTGGTTTAGAGATGGAAATTAATGAAGAAAGTATAAAATCTTTACAAACTAATTTTGATTTTATTATAGATGCTTGTGATGATATATCAGCTAAACTTAATTTAATTAGATTTGCTAGTGAAAGTAATATTAAAATTATTTGTGCCTTAGGAACTGGTAAAAGATTAGATCCTACTAATGTGATTATCACCACTTTAGATAAAACTCAAAATGATCCTCTAGCTAAAAAATTACGTTATTACGTTCGAAAAAATAATTTAAATATTAAAATTCCCGTGGTATATTCTTTATCACAGCCATTAAACAAAGAAACGGTTATTGCATCTAGTATC
This sequence comes from uncultured Bacilli bacterium, assembly GCA_934096755.1. GTDB lineage: Bacteria > Bacillota_I > Bacilli_A > RF39 > UBA660 > Onthocola_B. The sequence goes on along the minus strand of CAKOMU010000002.1, from coordinate 7,501 downwards.
TTTGTTCCTTCAACAGCTGGTCTTTATTTAGCATATTATGTCATAAATGCAATTATTACTTGCAATAAATAATAAAAAATGATAAAATACTAGTTCGTGATTAAAAAGGAGGAAAAAAAATGAAATATGATTTCGAATTAGTAGAACGCAAAAATATTATTCAAAAATATGGAGTAGTAGGAACAAATTTGGTTATAACTTATTTAGATGGTCATCAAGTAATAATGGTAAACAATCAAGAAAACTTAGAAAATTTTAAAAATGAAATGTTAACTCAAGCTCTTTATCGCAACCGATCTTATGATTTAAATGCTTTAATTAAAAAGAGAATTGCTATGACAGCTGGTGCTGGACTTTCAGCAGCTTTAACTTATGCATACTTAATTGCTTTAATAAATGGTGATACCAATATTTTTAAAATGGCTTGTGTTGTCTTTGGTATCAGTTATTCTACAGCATGTCTTTCGTGCATTAAATTATTAGTAGAAACAAATGATGAAATAAAAGAAATTAAAAAATACGATATTTATTTAACTTTAATTTCTAAAGTTCCTAATATGAAAGAATATTTAGATAAGAACTATAAACTTAATATTAATACTTTAGATAATTTTTCATTAAATGATGTCATAAAGATTGATAAACATCTAAGAAATAATGTGATTTGTAATCCAGATTTACCGGCATCTACTAATACTCAAAATATTTTAAGAAAAAGAAAATTATATTAAAAAAATAAAGAGTCTTGTCTTTATTTTTTTTTGATTAAAAATTTGGCTAACGCATCTGGTTCTTTATAATTATATACTATATCATAAATAACTTCGATTAAATCAATCTTGATATGTTTGTCTTTTAGCATTTTATAAATGGTAGCTAAAGTATAATAACCTTCCACTGTATTATTTAACAAATATTTTTTTATAGCTACTTCATTTTTTTCATGACCAATAACATAGCCAAAGCTATAATTTCGACTTTTAGGACTGGAACAAGTAAGTATTAAATCACCAACACCAGCAAAAGACAGAATGGTTTTAGGATTACCCCCAAAATAATAAATTATATCTTTTATATCGTGAAGAGATTCATTGATTAAAAAACATTGTGTAGAATCACTATATCCAAGACCTCTTAATATACCTGAGGCAATCGCTATTACATTTTTAATTGCTCCACAAAGTTCAATACCAATCATATCTTTGGTAGGACGTAACTTTACTGTATCATTAGCAAGTGTTTTTATAACTGTTTCTCTAGCTTTAAGAGAACTTGCACCTATAGCTAATGCTACAGGCTCATTATTTAGAATATCAACGGCAAAAGTTGGTCCAGAAATCATAGCAACGTGTTTAGTTTTCAATTTTTCTCCAACTATATCGCTTAATAACTTTTCCTCTTTTTCATCAATACCTTTTGATGCAATACATACTGGTGTACCTTTTTTATAGTATTCTTTTATTCTTTCTACAATACTATTTACATATTTACTAGCCGTAATAATATATATAATATCACAATCAGTTAATACTTTTTCTAAATTATTACTTATATAAATATTTTTAGGTATTTCTGTGTCAACTATAGATTTTATTTGTTTAGTATTTTTAAATTCTTCTTCTTTTTTTATATCTTCTGTCCATATTTTAATTTTATTGTCATTTTTAGCAAGCATTTTACTTATTGCTAAACTATATATTCCTAAGCCAACTACAGCAACTTTCATTTTTCATTCCTCATTTCTTTATATATTTGATATAAATTTTTTTCTACTTTATTATTTTTAGGAAAATAGTATCGTTTTCCTTTTAAATTTTTGGGCATATATTCTTGTTGAATCCAGTCATTTGGATAATCATGGGGATAAATATAATCTTTAGAATTAGTTTTAATATTGTCTGGTACATTACCAGTATTTCCTTTTCTAATATCATTTAAAGCCATATCTAACGCTATATGAGAACTATTACTTTTTGGAGATAAAGCCATTTCTACTACAATTTGTCCTAAAGGAATCCTTGCTTCTGGTAAACCAACTAACTCGGCTGCATTTATCGCTGCCATTAATCTAGGACCAATCCCAGGATTAGCCATTCCTATGTCTTCATAAGCAATAACACTAAGTCGCCGATAAATAATATCTAAGTCTTCTGCTTCAATTAATCTTGCTAAATAGTGTAGGGCAGCATCGACATCACTTCCACGAATAGATTTTTGTAAAGCACTAATAACGTCGTAATGGCCATCACCATCTTTATCATGAAAAAATACTGGCTTGTTATTTATTTCTTTAATCGTATCAATTGTTATTTTTTTGCTATCACTTGCATAATAAGCCACTTCTAATAAATTTAAAGCAAAACGCATATCTCCACTAGCTAAAGTAGCAATATATAAAAGAACATCATCTAAAACATCAATATCTTCCCACTGTGTTATAGCTTTTTTTAATCCTTCAACAATATCATCAGCATTTAGTTCTTTTAATTCAAAAATTTGACATCTACTTCTAATGGCAGGATTAATTTTATGATAAGGATTTGACGTTGTTAAGCCAATTAAAATAATAGTTCCATTTTCAATATAGGGTAATAATAAATCTTGTTTATCTTTATTCATACGATGTATTTCATCAATAATTAAAACCAATTCTCCATACATTTTTGCTTCCATAATAGCTACATCAAAGTCATTTTTATTATTTATTGTGGCATTTAAAAATTTATAATGAACATTTAATTCATTGACAATTGCATTAGCAATACTAGTTTTACCAATTCCAGGTTTTCCATATAAAATCATCGAAAAAAGTTTCTTGTTTTTTACAAGATTAGTAATAATTTTCCCCGGACCAATCAAATGTTTTTGGCCAATGACATCATCTAGTCGTTGAGGCCTTAATTTATCTGCTAAAATCTCCATAACAATCACTACATAATTATAGCATAAATTTTTAAAAAGCGATATAATGAAGAAAAAGGAGATCATATGCGTAATATAATTGATGAAATCAAAGATCATGAAGTAAGATATTTCTTAGAATATTTAAAATATGAACGTCGTCTTTCTATCAATACAGTTGATTCTTATGGAGAAAATTTAAAAACAATTGGTCAAATCACTAATAAAAATATTATAAATTTAACCACAGATGATATTAAAGTTTTTTTACTAAGCACAAATACAACACACCGTACTAAAGCTCACTATTTAACTGTTCTTAACTCTTTTTATAAATATAATGTATTTATGGACAAAATTAAAAAAAATCCCTGTGATGGGATAAAATCCCCTAAATTAGCACATACACTACCTAATTATCTTACTGAAGAAGAAATAAATAAGCTATTAGATATAAGGCTTACAAAGCCAATTGATTATCGCAATAAAGCAATGCTAGAAGTGTTATATGCCACAGGCACTAGAATTAGTGAACTCATCAATTTAGAATTAAACCACATCGATTTTGATGAGTGCATTATTAGAGTAGTAGGCAAAGGTAAAAAAGAAAGAATTATTCCGTTAGGTCATACTGCTTTAGAATCATTACAAAATTATATAATAAATTATCGTGAATTTTTAGTAAAAGAAAGTACTACTAATTATGTGTTTTTAAATAAAAATGGCACTAAGATCAGTAGGCAAGGTTTTTTTAAAATTTTAAAAAGTCTTGCTAAACATGCTGGTATTGAAAAAGAAATATCTCCCCATATTTTAAGACATACTTTTGCCACACATTTATTAAACAATGGAGCAGATCTACGAGTTATTCAAGAATTATTAGGTCATGAAAATTTAGAAACTACCGAAATTTATTCTCATATCAGCAACAAAAAAATAGAGGATGATTATCATAATCACCCTCATGCTAGTATCAATAATTAAACAATAAAAATTCGTTTATTATTTACAATCTTCACTACGTGAATTACATCTAGCTTTTGCATTATTTTTTGCATTGTTTCGAGATTTATTTTTGGCTTGTTCTCTTGCTTGTTCTCTAGCTTTACTCATGTATTTTCTTACCTCCCACTAATATTATGGCTTATATTATTTTTATTAATCATATAATTTATGGAAATTATTAGTAATTTTAAACCATATAATTAGAGTAGGGGGAAGAGCTTATGCATATAATATATCCATTATTAATATCTTCGATTGCTGGTTTATCTACAGTTATAGGAGCTTTTCTCATATTTTTAAAAATTAAACCCGTTTATTTAAATAAATTTATTAGTTTTTGTTTAGCTTTTTCTTTAAGTATAATGTTAAGTATTAGTATATTTGATCTAATTCCGTCATCTTTTTTTCCTATTTTAACAGCTTTTGGTCTAAGAAAAACAGTTATTATATTATTATTTAGCTTCCTAATTAGTTATATAGTTATAACTTTATTAAATACCCTAATTAAAAAAGAAACTGAAAATCAAGATTTATTTCGTTTAGGTATTTTAAATATGTTAGTCTTGATATTACACAATCTTCCTGAAGGAATCGCCACATTTTTAAGTAGTTATCATGATATTCATTTAGGATTAAAACTAGGAATTGCTATAATGTTACATAATATTCCAGAAGGAATTTCTATTGCTATACCTATATATTACTCTACTAAAAGTAAATATAAAGCTTTTAAAACTACTTTTTTATCTGGTCTTGCAGAACCGATCGGGGCAATATTAGCATTTTTATTTTTAAAAAACTACGTATCTAATCTAATGGTTAGTATCGTTTTAATTATCGTAGCAGGATTAATGATTACTTTATCTATTCAAGAAATATTACCAGCATCATTAAAATATCATGAAAACAAATTTATTTATTTAGGCTTTTTAATAGGTTTACTAATATTTAGTTTAAATTTTATTTTAACAACCTAAATAGAGGAGAGTAAGAGTCTTAAACGTTCTTTACTGTATTTAATACATTATTACGATGAAAATAAATTTCAGTATCCAGTAGATCGCGTTTTTGGATCATTAAAAAGGCGTTTAGAAACTTATATTAATGGCGAAGGAAAAACAGAAAGTGAAAAAGTAATTGAAATATTTGAGGAAATTGATAGCATTGATGATTATATAGATTATACAATATTTGTTAAACATATAGCAAAAATTGGATATTGGGACGTCCTTAGACGTTCAAGTTTCCTGATATTACGGTACTTAGATGACCATAATAACCAAATTCGTTCGCATAATTAAGTTAACATAATATATATTATTTTTAAATATTTTAGAAATATTAATACACAATTAATTTATAAAAAAACTAAGTATTTTAACAATTATATTATCAATCAAACAAATATAACAATAACACAATATGCAATTACGATATTTGGGTTATAATAAATATAATTTCTAATTTAATATTATATATCTTTAGTTAAATTTAAATAATAAACTATAACCTTATTTATATATAATAATAAGGTTATAAATACGTACATGTATAAGATCATATTAACAAAAAAAGATATTACTAATCAACAATTATTATATCAGTAATTATAGTAGGGGGCTTTATTTTTGAGATAATATGATTTTATAAATAATAAATAAAATTATGCTTAAAACAACATCTATAATGGCTTTACTAAGTAATATGTTAATACTTAATAGATTATATAAAATATAAATTCCAAAACAACCCAAAACAATTCTCATCAAAAATTTAATTATTAACAATATATTATCCATAATAAAGTTATTTATGTATATTGACTTATAATGTAAAATCAAATTTATGACTAGTCCCCCACTCTCACTAACCATATTTGCAAATATAATACCTGTTAAATCATTATTAAAATCACTTAAATAAAAACTAAGGACAAATAACAATAAAATTAAAAAGTAATTACTTAATAAAGTACCAATAAATTTTAATATTGACCAATTAATTTCTTTTTTACCATAATTTTTCTTATGAAGAACTGTTTTAATAGTTATATTTTTATACTTAGAAATGTTATTCATAGTATTTAATCTTATCAACGACAAATTATTTTCAGTTCCTGAATTATTTTTAAACACAATAATATTTGCTATATTAGTATTTAAACTAGTATTAAAACACTTATTCAATATTTGATATAGTTTTATTTTTTGATTATCTTGTTCACTTAAACCATAAATTACATACGACTTATCTTGATTATAAATTTTTATACAATTTATTATATCGTCGATTACAACCTCATCTAAGTTTTTTATATATACAAAAGTATCAACTTTTAAATTATGAACTTCTTCCCCTACACTGTGCTTATTAATTACAAAAACATATTTAAATATTTCTTGTAATTGTTTAAAATTGTCTACATTTCTATAATTATTTATAAAAACTACAATGGAATCATTCATAAAAACACCACTTTAATTTTAACACTCAATAATTAATAGGTAAAGAAAAAAAACTGTTTTAAACAGTTTTTAATTATTTTCCTTTAGTATTTCGATAGCTTTTTGCATTTTCATATCATATTCAACAACTTCTAAAGAACCAAAAGTTTCTACTAATTGTTCTTTGCTGATACCATATTTATTTGCTAAATCTTCTGCGCCTTTTTCTACTTCTTCCTTAGTAAAACTTATCTTTTCAGCTTCAGCAATACCTTCTAATAAATAACGATATTTTACTCTTTTTTCAGCTTCTGGTTCCATTTGCTTATGTAAATCTTCTTCCTTAGTGCCAGTCATTTTGAAGAAATCTTCAATATTCATTCCTTGCATTTTTAATTGTTCAGCATATTGATTAATCATTCTATGCACTTCATCATCAATAATTTCTGGGTTAATTTCCACTTTCATATTATCAGCAGCTTTTTCTAACACTTTATCAATAAATGCATCTTCTTCTTGGTGTTCTTTACTATGTGTTAATTCTTCTTTAACTTTCTTTTTTAATTCATCTAAAGTTTTAACATCTTCATAACCTAAATCTGCGAAGAAATCTTCATTTATTTCTGGTAATACTCTTGTTTTAATTTCATTTACTGCAACTTTAAACGTTACATCTTTGCCTTTTAAATCCTCAACATAATTTTCTGGAAATTTTAAATTTAATTCTTTTTCATCTCCAGTTTTTAATCCTATTAATCCTTCTTCAAATCCAGGAATAAATGAGTGGCTGCCAATTTCTAATGGATAATTTTCCCCAGTAGCACCATCTATAATTTTACCATCAACAGTTCCTTCAAAACTTATAATAGCAGTATCTCCTTCAACAATTTCGCCATTTTCTTTTACAACAACATCAGCTAAATGACTTCTCATATGTTCAATTTCATGATCAACTTCTTCATCAGTCACTTTAACAACATTTTTTTCAACTTTAAGATTTTTATAATCTCCTAAAGTAACTTCTGGTTTAGTTACAATTTTAAACTTAAAAATAACATTTGCATCACTAATGCCGGTTACATCTACAACTGGTTCACATACAGGTACTAATTTTTTTTCTTCTAAAGCCTTTTTATAAGCAATACCAATAC
>CAKOMU010000001.1 GCA_934096755.1 uncultured Bacilli bacterium | reverse complement strand
ACACCTTGATTCATTAAACTATACAAATGAGCAACTTTTTTAATATGATCATCATAATCTAACATATCCTCCGTTATTCTTTCATACTTTAATTTATTTAAGTCACTACTTGTTAATTTTCGTCTTTCTTGTAATTCATATTCTTCGTCAGTTATCAAATATTTACCATTATCATGTGTAAGTAAATAATAATCTTTTAACTCTTTTAAACTAGCTTCTGGAACATCAATTAAATCACTTAACATCTTAGCAATTTCTAATTCTTCACTCGCTTTAATATTTTTAATTTTATTATAATATATTGTCTTTACACCCACATTATCCACTAAAACTTTACCATTTACATCTAAAATGCGTCCTCGGGGAGCACTGAAACCATAGACATATATTTCTGTTTTACTTAGAAGTTTTTGGTTATATTCTGGTGAGTCTTGTAAAATCATCCCTAAACGAATACAAAAAATACCTAAAAACATAATTAATAAACTATAAACAATTCCTTTTTTCATATTTTTAGTATTTCTTTTTTCTATCTTTTCATACAATATACTGGGTGATTATTATGTTTAATATAATAGAACGATATATAAATAAACTTACTAAAGATGATATCAATACTTTTGCTCAAAAAAAGGGAGCTAATTTAAGCCCCCAAGAAATCGATTTTACTTATAATTTTATCAAAAAGAATTGGTATGATGTTTTAAAAAATCCTAATCTCTTTGATTTAAATCGTTATCAAAATCATTATTCAAAAGAAAACTTTGAAAAAATCAAACAAGTATTTAATGAATATTATCAAAAATTTGGATCATTTCTATAAAGATTTTCTAGTTGTTCTTCTAAATTAGGAATAAACTCTTTATTACGAATCATGGAAATTTCCAATTTATATGGCGGATATTCCAAAACCCATGGTGTTTCTAAAATTTTAGGAACATCTTTTAATTTGTCCATATAAGCGACATGTATTAAATTTTCAAAACCAATCGTACCATAACCAATATTAGCATGTCGATCTTTATGACTTCCTCTTTCATTCTTACTGTCATTTAAATGTACACATTTAATTTTATCAATGCCAATTACTTTATCAAATTTCTCTAAATAATCATCAAAATATTTGATATCTACACCAGCATCATTTAAATGGCAAGTATCTAGACACACACCTACCTTCTCTGGCCTTTGAACATGATCTAAAATAAATTTAATTTCTTCTAAATTAACCCCACATTCAGTACCTTTACCAGCCATAGTTTCTAATAAAATCATTGGTTCTGTTTCTTCATCAATAATAAAATTTAAAGCAGCACTAATATTTTGTAATGCTTGTGTTCGCTCAAGTTTTAAACTATTACCAGGATGTAAGACCATATAACGAACATGCATTTCACTTATACGACTAAGCTCTTGTTTCAAAAAACTACAAGAAAAATTCCAAGCATCTTCTTTTTCTCTATTAGCTAAATTAACGATATAAGGAGCATGACAAATAACATTTTTAATATCAATGCCATTTTGTTCCATCAACTCCAAGGCTTCGAAAGTAAGATTAGAATCAATTGGCTTACGCACTGTATTTTGAGGAGCCCCCGTATAAAACATGAATGTATTTGCCCCATAAGCTAAAGCTTGTTTTACACTTCCTAATAACTGATCTTGTTTAAAGCTAACATGAGAACCAATAATCATAATCATCCTTCTTTCTAAATCATCTTTATCATAACAAAGTATTTTTTATTTTTCAACATCTAAACAAAATCTCAATTCATTTGTAAATTAACTCTCTTTAACATTAAATATATTATCTATACCTACAACTCCATCGTAGTAATCATTCATTATTTCAATACATAATTTCATTTTATCACTATCAATGATTTTAGAGTTTTTATAATTAGATATAATTTGTTTAAATAAATTATCGTAATAAAATGTTATCGAACCATATTTAGAATGAATAAGAATATCCACTAAATCGTTTATTTTGGCTTTAATATCTTCTTCTAAATTTGATAATAAATAATCATTTATATTTACTACTTCACCATTAATTTCCATTTCATCACCTAATATAGATGATAATTTTTTTTGTAAAGGCAATTTTTCATTTTTTATATCTTCAATAAGATAATTCTTATATTGCAAGACTTTTTCCACAGTATATTTTGAAATTTCGCTTTGCTTGTTATTACTGTTTTTAGCTATTAAATTACCTTTAACAAAATCCTTATCTACTGTTTTATTAAATTCTACAATATTCTCATTTTCTATATCAATTAAAATCCAATACTCTGGTTTGGTATTACCATCTATTTCCCATACATTTTTCTCTTTGTTAGTTAAAACCACACAAACATACAATTTTCCATCACAATTTCTTAACATAGGATAAAGGGGCAAGTAATTATCTAATCCTCTTTTAATTTTTTCTTCATTTACAATGTCCAAATATTTTTCTAAATTTAAACTATTCATAATATCTCTCCTTTATTTTCTTTCTAGCATTATATAAATAATATTTTATATTAGATTCCTTGTTATTTACATAATTACTAATTTCTTTGATTGAAAGGTCATTAATATAATACAATTGGAACGTTTTCTTTTCATTTTCTGTTAAGCCAATATTATCTAAATTAACAATTATTTCCTTATATATAATTTTATCTATCATATCAGTCTCATATCCTTCTTGATATATTTCATCAAAAGTTACATTGTTTTTTTCTTTAATATATTTTTTGGCTTTGGTGCACCATAAATTATAAGCAATTTTCCATATTAAATTTTCTAATTTTTCCACATTAACATTTTTATTAAGATATTCAAAGATAGATAGAAAAACATTATTGGTTAAATCTTCAGCATCTTCTTTATTATTAGTTTTTTTGATCGCCCAATTATATATTTTATAATAATATTCATCATAAATTTTATTCATAATTTATATCAATTCCTTTCATTAATATAGTATAAATTAATTAAAGTTGGTTAGTTATTTTTTCCTCTAATGCTCATATTATTTTCATTTTGCAATAATTTATCATTGGTTAAACCAATATATGAAAAATCAGGAGTTTGATTCTTAGGTATAATACTCCTCATAAATTCTTTTAAATATAAAATCCCCTTTTGTTTATTAGCTTTAATTTGTTCTTTTAATCCATAAGCCATTACACCTGACTGTATCTCTAATAATTGTTTTTTAAATATGGACTTAATATTTTTCTAATTTGTTCAATCGTTGGATTGACACTATTCTTAAAACCAGATGAACTTATCAATTGTGTTTTAATTTGAATTTGTGTTATAGATGCTAATGAATATAAATAATTGTCTTTTTGTTTTTTTTATATTTGAACTTCACGAGTAGGAAAACCAATTTCTTCAAGAAAATCTATAAACAAATAATCTATTTTATGCATAATTTCATGATTAAATACTTGATAATCACAAATATTATTCTGTCTAGTCACGTTTATGTAAGTTTTATCAAAAACATAGTCATTAAAAGTTAAACCACTACAATTAGCCATACCTCTTCTAGCAACATTTGAAAAGTTTATGGAAGATTCATCATTAAACAGTTTATTTGATAAATCCAATATTTCCTTATCATGCAAAGAAGCATAAAATTTTTTTGATAAATTTATTAAAGATTCTTTTGACACTCTCATAGAAGTAAAGGAATCTTTATCTAATTCTGGCACTTTTTTTTCTAAAATATTATTACACAATAAAAGCAAAAGTTTTAAATATTCATCGCTTAAAAAAGTTTCATCACCCACCATCAACTTTGCTTCTAATTGCCATAAATCTGCTTCTTTTTGAGATCTAAAATTATTATTCGTTAACTTATCTAATAAAGAATTATATGCAAGCAAACTTAACCCCAGCTTTTCTTTTTCTTTTGGATCATTACAATTATTTAATCTTTCTCTAACATATTCTTGTTTTTGTTTTATTTCATCAATCTTCCACATATTAACCTCTTATTAACTCAATTAAATTTTCTAATATACTTCTATATTTAGCTTAACACTTTTTTATTTTTATTTAAAGTAAAGTATATCCAATTTTTTATGCAAATATCCATCTAAAGACCAAACATTTTCATAACTCTCCTGATAAATACCACTATCAGTCATTATCATGATAAAAACTAAGCAAAAAAATTCCTAAACTAAGTCTTTATACATTTTTATATTGACTTTAACAACTATTATCACATATCAGCAGATAAACTTTGTAATCATTTTTAAATCTACCAAAAATAGGAATTGTAAAAATAATAAGACTAGCTTATAATATTTATAAAACAAACGTTTGGAGATGATATAATGACTGATTTATATTCCCATAGAAATATTATGTGTATCGATTTAAAAAGTTTTTTTGCTTCCTGTGAATGTATCGAGCGAGGCCTTAATCCTTTTGAAGTTCCTTTAGTAGTAGCCAACAAAAAGCAAGGTAATGGTGCCATTACATTAGCAGTCACTCCGGCTTTAAAAAACCAAGGGGTTCCTTCTCGAGTTCGTCTTTATGACATTCCTAAACAAATTAAATATATGATTGTCCCCCCTCGTATGAAATTATACATTACTAAAAGTAAAGAAGTTGTAAGTATTTACCTTGATTTTGTAGCCCCAGAAGATTTACATATCTACTCCATCGATGAGTGCTTTCTAGACGTTACCGACTATTTAAAATTATATAAAAAAACAGACTATGAACTAGCTCAAGAAATTTTAAAAACCATTACAAAGAAAACTGGTCTAACAGCAACCTGTGGCATTGGGCCTAATATGTTACTAGCTAAAATTGCCATGGACACTGAAGCCAAAAAATATAAAGATGGTATTGCTAAATGGACATATGAAGATATCCCCAACAAGTTATGGCCAATCACTCCTCTTTCCAAAATGTGGGGAATTGGCCCCCGTATGGAAAAAAAGTTAAATAATCTCAATATTTATAGTATCTATGACCTTGCCCATTATGATGCTAACAAATTAAAAGATAAATTTGGCATTATGGGTAAAGAATTATGGAATCATGCTAATGGCATTGATTTAAGCCGTATCAGTGACTTTAAAATTCAACCCAAAGACAAATCATATAGTCATTCTCAAGTTCTATTTAAAGATTACAATGAAAATAATATCAAATTAATTATTAATGAGATGATTGAAGTAATCACTGCCCGCTTACGCAACAACAATATGCAAACAACTATTTTAGGTTTTGGCATCGGTTATTCCAAGACTATTTCCGGAGGCTTCTATCATTCTTTAAAACTAGCTAATCCTACCGATAATACCAAAGAACTAACCGATATGTGTTATTTAATATTTGATCGCTATTACACTCAAAAACCAATTCGTAAAGTATCTATTTCTTGTGGTGGTTTAGTCAAAAAACAAGGAATTCAACTAAATTTATTTACAGAATTACAAGAAGAAAATAACAATAATCATTCATCACAAGTCATCGATGATATTAAAGCTCGTTTTGGCAAAAATAGTCTTATCAAAGCTTCTAATCTTTTAGAAGATTCCACCGCAATAGAAAGAAATCAAAAAATCGGTGGTCACCATGAATAAAGTTGACCGTGGTATGATTAAATGGCAACCATTTAATTCTGTTATCAGTAATAAAATGGTACTAAATTCAATTATTAAAGAAAAAAGCAAAATTGCTAAACCTACTATGAGCGAAGAAGAACTACTAAATATTGAAAATAAAATCATGGAATCTTACTACTTAAAAAATACAATTAACATTGCTTATTATAAAAATGGTTTTATTCTAAACACTCAAGGACAAATAAAAAAGATAGATAAAATCAATAAACTTATCTATCTTAATAATCTCACTTTATTTTGGAAACAAATAATTAAAATCACTGACGAGTAACTGATGAAAAATAATAATTATTATCGTTACTCTTTTTATATGTCCATTTATATGTTGCCAGAATACCTATATTGCCATAATGTCTTTGTCCATCGTTATCTATAAAAGTAGTAATAACATTACCTGTTTGCAAACTATCACCATAAACATTATAAGTATTATCACCATTATTCACAAAATAGCCAAAATATTCATATATATAAAGATCTTCTCCACTCGTCGTAGCCTTAGAAATATTTTTAACAATAAAATTATTGTCATCACAAACATTCATCGAAACATTATATAAGTTTGTCGCTTCATCATAAGTAATATTATATTCATCAATTGTAAATGTCACTGCATTTTGTAAACTTTCTAAACCTTCATCATTTCCAAATATTTTTTTATCTTCTGCCACTAAAGCTTCATACGAAACACTAATATTTAAATTATCACAATCCAATCCCAAAGTTTTAAATAAGATACCTAAACGTACACTATCTGTAATATTATCTTTAGTAATAGCATTGCCATTATAAATATTTAAAGCCAAATTTCCTCTAGAAACATTAATCTTTCCATAAGTGTCATTTAATACCACCGAATTCAAAGAAATTTCTTGCTCATCCTTAACTTTCTCTCCACTTGGTTCACTATTTTTAACATGAGCATCATCAAAATATTTAAAGCCCATATAAAAAGCATACACAAATTTATAAGTCAGCAATAATACTATCACAGCTAATATTCCCGTGATAATATAAGCCTTTTTATTAGTACCTTTACTAGTTGGCATCTTATTTTCTTGTTGTAAAAAGCCAAATGTTTCCACTTCTTCTTTTAATAACGGTTCAATTTTTTTCACTCTAATCACCCTATCATCAAATCTATAATACCATAAATTCAATAATTTAAAAAGCAATTTTTTTTAATTTCGACGATTAACACTAATAACTTCTAACACATCACATAATTGTTTAATTCTCTCAATTATTCTTCTTGCTTTAACCAAATCTTCACTACCCTTAGCAATCGCCAATTGTTTTTCTAATTCTTCAATATTAAAATTAGAGGTAAAAAAAGTCGTTAACTTATGATTCATACGGTATTGTAGTATCGTTCCTAGTATCTCATCTCTTCCCCAAGCTGTCACATTCTCTGCCCCTATATCATCTATTAATAAAATATCGACATTTTGTAAGTAATTCATTTTATCTTCTAAATCATCAAAATTATCTTTTAAAGATCTCAATAATTCTGGAAAATAAACTACTTCTACTACAGCGTTTTTGTTTATTCGTAATTCATTTAAAAAAGCCGAAATTAAATATGTTTTTCCACACCCAAAATTACCATGTAAATATAATCCTTTTAAAGAATTCACTTTTTCATAATTATCATAAAATTGTTTTAACCATTTAATAACTTTTGCCCTATTTTTATCAGTTACATCGATATCTCGTATTCGTGCATAATCAAGTACTTTCAAATTACTCTCTTTTTCTAATCTTTTTTTCTCTAATTCTTTTTGATATTTACAAGGCATATAAACAAACTTTAAAGATTCCATTTCATAACTAGGATAAAACACATACCCTTGCACTTTATTTTTACACATCATAAGACCTTGACAGTTTTTACAATGATTTAATTCATCTAACGTATCTAACAATTTCATATTATTATTTAAAGCATCTTTTTTCTTTATTTTACACCTTTTTATTAAAGTACAAAAATCATCATTTTTTAAGGATTCTTCTAAATTTTTTTCTAAATCTAATTTTATCTTTTCATCCAAAGTCATTTTTACTTTTTCCATTATTTAAACTCCTTTAATAAGTTTTCTAATTCTTCTTGTTCTTCTTTCGTCATTTCTCCTTTTTCACTGACTTTATTAAACCACACTGGTTCTTTTGTTTCTTTCTTAGAATTTAATTTTTTGGTAAATCTATTATTTTCTTTTTCCGCAAAGTCCATAGCTTCTTTAGCATTTTTAAGTCCTGCTCTTTTCCATTGACCAGCAATTGTTTCAATATAATTTAAAGATAATTTATTATTATTTTTTCTTAAAACATAATCCAATAAGACATTAACGACCGCCGGTGGCATTTCTAAATCAATTACTAAACTTTCCACAATTTTGATATCACGATTCGTTGGTTTAACACCATGATATTTATTAAACAAAAAATCAACTGGATTAATACTTTCAAACATTTTAATAATTTTACCCCGCATCGAACTATCGCCATCCGGAGTTTTTAAATACTCTGGTTGGGAACGGTAAATCAAGGTTGGTAATCCTCCATTATTAAATTGATAAAACTTCCGTGCTGCAATTCGTAAACTATTTTTATCAATCATTCCATATTCATTTAAAACAGTTCTAATCAAATCCATCATTTTTAAAGTATCAATTTTATAAATATAGGCTAACTCATTTACTAATTCTTTGGTCTTCTTATTAAGAGCTTTTTCATTAATAATTCCTTTAGGAATACTAGCCATGACTAAATCAAAATCAATTTTATCACTGACTGTAATTTCATTAATACTTTTTTCAATAGTATCAATCGCTGAAATACTATTGGAACTATCAAAAACATCATCCATATTTTTAGTTATTTCTCTATATTCTTTTGTATCAATTTTTATTTTTTGATACATCTTTCTTAAATACTCATATTCTTTAGCCCCAATATTATTATACAAAACAATATTTAAAATAGGGTGATTAAAAAATTCATTAGGACTTAACGGAGAATAAACTTCATAAATATAATTATTAACATTGCCAGTTTTAACATAACTTTTTAAAAGGCCCACTCCTTCTAAAGCTTCTCTTGCTTCTTTAATAATATTTAAAGGACACTTTAATAAACTCATCAAATGGTGATGGGTTAAATCTCTAGAAACTTGTTGATATTCTTCCAAATCATTCAACAAAGTTAAATACAATGTAATTGCTAAATGACCAACAATTGGTTCATACAAAGAAATGAGTATTTTCTTATCAAAATCAGTTATTATACTTTTTTTAATAATCATATAACAATCTGCCGGCAATAATGATATTTCCATTACTTCACTTCCCATCGCCATTATTATACCAAGAATCATTCAAAAGAACTAGATTTTTTTGACAACAATTATTTTATTTTGGTTATATTTTTTTATTATTTTTTTAACTACTAATACAACAAGTAAAATTAAAATTATTTTTTTATATCTATCCAAGAATACTAAAGCTAATTTCCAATTTTCTCCAAGAACAAACCCTGCACATAACAAAACGGTATTCCAAATAATAGATCCTCCAAAAGTATATATAAGAAAAATTAATAAAGGCATCTTATTAAAACCAGCTGGAATCGATATTAGACTTCTCACAATAGGAATAAAACGACACAGAAAAACCGCTTTATATCCTTTTTTTTGAAACCAACTATTTGCCAAACTAAGGTCTGTTTCCTTTATTTTTAATTTCCGTCTATTTTTGTTAAAACTATTTAGAAAATAACCTAGGTAATACAAAATTAGTGCCCCAACTAAAGAGCCCAATGTAGCCACAATAATCATAAATAATAGTGACAAATTAGTCTTAGTAGCCAAAAATCCTGCTAAAAGTAAAATTACTTCACAAGGAATGGGAGGAAATAAATTTTCAATAACGATTAATAAAAACAGACCTAAATAACTAAACTCCATCAAAGCTTGTAATATATATTCGATCATTTTAACCTCGTTAAAATTATATTCACTAAAAAAGAACTTCATGAGTTCTTCTAAATAACTTTATAATTCAACATTAGTATCTGGTGGTAAAATTTCTGGTTCTTCTATTTCTTCAAACACTTGATTAGTTACTTTTTTATAAACATAAGTAACTTCAATAGTTCCATCAATATAACTACCACTAGGTTCATTTACCACTTTTACAAATTGATAACCTGTAAATTCTTTTTGTTCTGTAACATATTTACTACCTACTTCTTCTTCACTCGTAATTGAATTTATCAGTTTATTTCCATCTAGATCGACATAATTTACAATTAGTTTTCCTGTTTTTCTTTCTAATTCCAAAGCCATATTAAAAGCAAATTCCATACTTTGATGTGCATTTACAACATACGTAAAATCTATTAACATCATAATTGGTGTTACACTGGCTTCAGTATTACTCTTAATAATACCTAAATCTTTTCTAAATACTTTTTCTGTAACATCATTTTCCTTACGCATATAATTACCTAAATAAAAATTTTTATCTTTGGTATTTTTAGCATTTAACTGATTACCTGATATATCTTCAATAGGATAAAAACCAATACCTTTATTATAAAACCAATTATAACCTAAGGCACTAACTGTAGCATTAGTTTCACGATTTTTATATCTTTCTCCATTTAAAATACCGCCTAAATATTGATTGACAGAATCACGATAACCATAAATTGCCTTTTCTGGTAATTCTTCTAAAGTTTTTACATTAGTACTAAATAATTTATTATAATAATCTAAATAATACTTATCTAAATCAAGAATTCCGCCTTTATAGCCTTGACTAATTAATTCTTGAGCCAAAGTATCATCTGTAAGCATTTTATTACAAACATTAGCACTCCAAGATGTTCCAAAATTACAATTAGTACCATCTGTAAAATAATAAACATATTTCCAAGTATTACCTACTTTTTCCCTTTTAAGACTAGTAGAAGCTAAATAAAGTTTTTTTAAAGCATCATTAAGAGTTCGATTAATCGACCAATCAGCAGCAATTAATTGTCCATCAAAAGCTTGAGAATTTTTGACATAAATACCACTAATTTGACCATTAATATCATATTGATAAAAACTATTATTATCTCCTAATTCTTTCATACTACCTGTAGTAAATTTTAAAGAATCATTCAAATAATTAAATGTATATTTTGAATTATTGACAATACCAATAGAAAATGGTTTAGATTGCCCAGGCACATAGGTTCCATTAGTTATTTTAGCAACATCTTGACTGACATTTAAATAAATTTTCTTTCCGTCATAATTTTCTGGTATGGTATAAATAATTTTATCACCTGTTAGATTAACCGAAATATCACTTGATGTATTCATTAAATCTTCTTTTTTAGCATCCCATTTTGATAAAGCTTTAACATTTAATACAACCCCTCCTAAAAGTACTACCAAAAACAGCAAACATCCTTTTAATTTTTGCATATATCCTCCTTCTTACCAATATAATATTCTGTTTTTTTCTTTCTAATACCTTTAAATCTTTTTTGCTGCTATTACCAAATATTTACGTTCATAATTTTGATAATCTTGATGATGACTACAAGTCTGTAAAATTAAAATTTCATCTTGATTGCTCCATTCATTTTGTGTTTTAAACCATGATTTATTTTCTAAGTACTTTAAGTGTTCCAACCATTGAGATTCCGTAAATTTCACTTTCATAAACTGCCAATCACTAGTTTCTACAAAAATAGAAAAAATTTGATATTCTTGTTTTCCTTTAGTATCTTCCAAGATAATCTTTTGATGAGCTTTAAAATAATCTTCTTGATAATAATTTTCTAATTCTTTAAATGGCACATCTAATGTACTAGAGTTATGACTATAAATTAAATTCTTACGTTCATTTATTTTCACTCTATAATCTAAGAATACAGATCCAATTAAATTTTTTTCTTTATTTATATCATGACTCAAATAAAATTCATTATCTTCACCTTGAGGCACTGGTTCATCAATATCAGTTCCAGGAATAGTGAAAAATCCTACAATATCTTGATTATGATGTTTTTTTTGCAAACTTTTCACTCGTGAAACGTAACTAATGGTCTTTTGTACTTCATTACCATTACCATTTACATAAATATGATGATCACTTAAAACACTACCCTTAAAAATAAAACCAGAAATTATTAAACCCAAAATCAAAAACAATACAATTCTTTTTGTATTTACATGCACAGTTCCTCCTACAATATTTTACTGCACTATAATTATATGCATGAAGTCTTTAATTTATTCCCCTTTTTTAGAAAAAAAATAGAACATCTTTTATGATGCCTATTTTATCAAACTAATAACTATTCTTTTGTTCATCAGAATCTGTACTTACCCTAGCACAAGTGATATGAACCCCGTTTCTTGGACATAGAAACGAGGTTCATATCACGTACACACTTTTTTAATAAGCTTTTCTCAATTTTCGACCAAATTTTAATAGTTTTTTAGATAAATAATGGCCTAAAGTTCGGCCATAAAAATTAAATTTAAGAGGTCAAAAGATGAAAAAAATACTAATCTCTGACCTAAGATTAGCACTTAAAATACAATTATTTCATATTCTACTATACTGTATCACATCATTGCCAATAGTAAATATGTAGTAAAACTACGTCAAAAATGTTGTATAAAAAACCATCTATCCCTTATTTTTAACGTGTTTTATTTAATTAGATACTTTACTAGATATTAACCTATTGACTAATATATTTACTTTTTAATAATTAATTTTTAAATTTGATTTTTATAATATAGTATAATTTTTTTATTCTTTTTCAATAACTTTTTCAAGAAAAATCTTTTCTTCAAAAGCACCACGTTTTTCATTTTTTTTATCTGCAATTGCTATAACTTCATTTAAATTTTTATTTTCTAAATTAGCTAATGCTCTAATTACTTCTAACATATCAGCCAATTCCTCTACTCGATCATCGCCTGTTGCTTCAATTACTTCTTTATATTCTTCATATAATTTTTTTCCAATTCATTTTTATATTCAATTTCATCTAATATTCTTACAACTGGTGTTTCTCTTTTTTCTTTTATTATGTTTGGAATTTTATCTCTTACTAATTTATTATATATTCTTTCCATTTTCAATTCTCCTTAATAATTTTTTTTATTCGGTATTACTCCTCTAACGCCACCACATGGATCATCAACATCACCTTTATATCTAGGAATTAAATGCATATGTATATGCATAACACTTTGTCCTGCTGACTCACCACAATTTAATCCAACATTATATCCATCAGGATTACATTTTTTATCTATATATTTTTTGCACTTATTTAATAATTCAATTATTGCAATTTGCTCTTCATCAGTTATATCAAAAAATGTTTCAGCATGTCTTTTTGTAATAATTAGTGTGTGTCCTTTACTAACTGGAAATTCATCGAGATACGCAATAGCCAAGTTATTTTCAAATAATGGTTTTCTATTTGGTATAAATTGTTCGCAAAAAACACATCTTTCATAATGACTACCTCCTATAATAATCATTATAGCATAATTAACACCGTCTTTTAATCATCTAACTTAAATTTAATATCATATTTTAATAAATATATTAGGTCTAGGAATACATCATTAAAATTCTTTTTTAATTATATTTATTAGTGATTTAGTCATGTGTTTCCTTATTCTAATGTCGTACATACACTTACTAAAATTTTATTTTCTAGTACTCTTAAACGACTATTTTCATCTACTTTTAGAAATCTATAATAGTCTGCAAATGTTTGAAAATTAAGCATTTCTACTAATCTTTCCTTTGTAGTAAAATCACACATTCCACATGATATGTATAAGAAAACATATCACAAATATAACTTTTAATAATTGTATAATCATTTTCTAATAATTTAATATCTCGTGCTTGCGTATGATAATCACAAGAGACATAAATAATCATCTCCGGCTTCTTTGCTTTAATAAATTCAATTACTTCATTACTTACTCCCGCTCTTGGTGGATCCAAAATTAACTTATTAAAATATTGGTTAAACTTTAAAACATCTTTAGCATCACTCAAAATAAAATGAGTATTAAACACATTATTATTTACTGCATTTTCTCGAGCATTTAAAACTGCATTTTGCACAATTTCTACTCCATATACAGTTTTAGCACCACTGGACGTCAAACTAAATGTCCCTACACCTGAATATAAATCGAGCACTATATCTTTTTCATTTATATATTCCTTTACCAAATTAAACATTTTTTGAGCCACTGCCAAATTAACTTGAAAAAACGAATTATAACTTACTTTATATTTAAAATCATTGACTGATTCTAAAAAATAATCTTGTCCCATTACTAATTTATCATTTACAACAATCCCAATAATATTTTTATTTAAATTTAAATATTTATTTTTTATTGTTTCTTTAGTTTTAATAATTACTAATATTTGATCCTGATAGTTACTACGTAATATAATCTCTCCATTACTTACTCCCAAATTATTAACTATCCTGATTACTTCATTAATACTTTCCTTAGCCAAAGAACACATATCAATTTTTACTAATTCATGTGAATCACTTTTAAAATAA
The DNA here is from genome assembly GCA_934096755.1 of uncultured Bacilli bacterium. Classification (GTDB taxonomy): domain Bacteria; phylum Bacillota_I; class Bacilli_A; order RF39; family UBA660; genus Onthocola_B. The sequence continues at coordinate 29,774 of CAKOMU010000001.1, read as the reverse complement.
CCCAGTTGACCATCCTTAATTTTTAAAGTAATTTTATTGCGATAATGATTAGGATTAGGATTTAAAACTATTTCAGGATTGATAACTAGTCCTTCTTTTTGAAAATAATTTTTAACCATTTCTTTTTTAATTTTCACGCTGTTTTGATAAGTAATATTTTGATACACACAACCACCACATATTGTAAAATATGGACAATGAGCTTGAATTCTATCTATTGATGGTTCAATAATTTGTCGCATTTTACCCACATTGTATCTAGATTTTTCTTTTACTATATCGACCAAGACTAAATCACCAACAACTGTATTAGGTACAAACGTAATTTTATTATTTAAAAAACCTATTCCTCGACCAAAATCATCATATTTTTCTATTTTTAACTTCATAAACATCCCTAAAAACATTTTAGCATAACTACCACTATTTGGTAAATAATATAACTGGTGATACCCTTGAAATTAATCGATAAATTACAAAAAGAATTTAATAATAGTCCAGATTTGATTGTCAAATCTTTAAAAGGAAATTTTTTTAAAACCATTTATTTAGTTTACTTAGAAACAGTTAGTAGTAGTAACAAGGTAAACGACTATATTTTAAAAAATTTAGTTTTAGTTAAAGATCAAATCACTTCTCACAACATTGAAAGTTTTCTAGCATCTCCTAATACTATCAAAATTCAAGAAACAGATCAATGTGAATTTTATTTAACTAATGGTTTTACACTAGTTATTTTAAATGAAACAATCATCGCTGTTGAAACAAAAGCAGACATCAATCGTGCCGTAGAACAAAGTAGTGTGGAATCTTCAATCAATGGTCCTAAAGATGCTTTTACTGAAAATATTCAAATTAATCTAGGCCTTATCAAACGCCGAATTAAAAGTAACACTTTAAAGACTCAATCATGTATCATTGGTAGAAAGACCAAAACTAATATCAGTGTTCTTTATTTTGAAGACATCGCCAGCTTAGATATGGTCAACAAAATAATAACGAAATTACATAAAATCGACATCGATGGCATAATTGATTCCAGTTCTATAGGCTTTCTTTTAGATGGAGAAAATAAATCAGTTTATCCAACTTATCAGCAAACTGAAAGACCTGATCTGGTAGCCACCGCTCTTTTAGAAGGAAAAATAGCAATTGTTATAGACACTTCACCTTTTGTTTTAATCGTCCCAGCTTTTTTTATTGATTTTATTAATCCTAACATAGATAACTACAATAAAAGCAAGAACATTAATTTTATTAAGATTCTAAGACTAAGCGCTTTTCTAATTTCGATGATTGCCCCAGCTTTTTATATTGCTCTAATGAATTATAATCAAGAAACTATTCCCACTAATTTACTTCTCAATTTTGCAATTGAACGAGGTGGAGTTCCATTCCCTACCATAGTGGAAACCACGATTATGCTTATTGTTTGTGAAATTTTAAGAGAAAGTGATCTACGTTTCCCTTCTAGTTATGGATCAGCTATTTCCATTCTAGGAGCTATCGTTCTAGGTGAAGCCTCTGTTTCTGCTGGTATTGCTAGTCCTATCACGATTATTGTTATTGCTATCACTTTTATTTCTAGTCTAACCTTCACTACTATTGAATTAAATAATGCCCTTCGCTATTTTCGTTTTATCTTCATTTTATTTAGTGGCTTTTTTGGTTTATACGGTTTAACATTAGGTTTATTTTATTTTCTCATTTATACAATTAACACTCAATCATTTCAAAAACCATTTTTCGCCCCTATTTCTCCATTTAACAAAGAATACTTTCAAAATACAGTTCTAAAAGAAGAATTAGTAAAAAATACTCAAAGAAGCACTTTATTCACTAAACATAATTACACTAAACAAAAGGAGGAAAAATGAAAAGATTACTGATTTTAATAATTTTATTTTTAACACTAACAACAGGATGTTATGATTATAAAGAAATAGAAAAATTAGCTATTATAAGTGCAATTGGAATTGATTATGAAGAAGATAAATATCAAGTAACATTTGAAATATTAAACGATAAAATAGACAAAAAATCTGCCAAAATCACCTCTTATACTAAAACAGCAAGTGGTAAAACTCTAGCAGAAGCCATTAACAATGCTAGTGATAAATTAACCCACCAAGCCAACTATAGTCATATCAAACTGATGGTAATCAGCGAAAATATCGTTAAAAAACAATTTAGTAACATTATGGATTATTTTTTAAGAAGTACTTATTTCCGTGAAAACTTTTATGTCATTTCTACTTTTCAAAATAAACCAAGTGAAATTTTAAATAATACCACTAATGAATCTCCTATCGCCAGTACAGCATTAATTGATTCTTTAGAAAACAATAAATACTCTTCAGACATTAGTGTTTTAAAAAGTTTTGATCAAATCATTGCAGAAATAATCACCTTTGGTTTAGATACATGTTTTACAAATATTTCTTTAAATGATAAAGAATTTTTAATCGATGGGTTAACCACTTTTCACAACTTTGATTATAACTCTCAACTCACTAACGATGATGCCAAAATGTACAATATTTTAACATCCAATTTCTATCGACCAATTATTACCAATAAGGATAAAAATTTTACTATTTCAATTCTAACTGGTAAACCGCAAATAGAAATAGACGAAAATAAAATAACTGTCTCTGGTAATCTTTATGGCAAAATAATCGATAATATTGATAATATTGATATTCGTAATTTAGATAATCTTCAAAAAATTAATCAAAGTTTTTCTCAAGAAATAAATCAACTAATTTTTAATTTCATCAAAACAATTCAACTTAAAGGAACTGACATTTTAGGGTTAAGTCAAAAGTATTATGCTAAAAATCGATCTAAAAATGATTATATATGGAAATCTCTAGACATAACTAGTAACATTGAATTTAAAATAAATAAAAAAGGGATAATTTACGAGGTGCAAAATGAAAACTAACACAAATATCTTCACTTATTTTCTTAGTCGAACTCTTTTTCTAGGTGGTGGAATTTCGATGATGTTTTTATATAGTAACAAAGATTCTTACATTGCATGCATCCTAGGAACACTCTTAGGTATTGGTATTTTATATTTATTTTCTTATTTTCAAAAGAAAATTTCTCCAAGCTTAAATCACTGCTTAAGAGAAAATAATATTTTAAATATCATCTTTAAAATAATTTATATCCTATATCTTTTATTTACTACCTTTATCATTCTTATCATATTATCTACTTTCATTCATTCCTATTTTCTTCCTTTTACACCTACCATCATGTCATGTCTTCCCTTTATTTTTCTTGCTTTTTACCTTAATGGCAAAAAAATTAAAAATATTTATTATATAGCCTTTATTCTTTTTATATTAAGTATATTAACAATAATTACTAAAACTTTGTTACTAACTAACGAACTTAAAGTCAGTAATATATTCCCCATTATGATGACAAGTACCTCTAATCTTTTTAAATCTAGTGGCATTTACTGTATTTTATCCACTGCCCCTTTTCTAATTAATTTAGGTAACAAAACCACTTTCAAAGAATCGTTAAAATACTATTTAATCGCTGCCTTTGCCAATCTTATAGTTATATTAACAATTATTTTCATTTTAGGAGAAATGGTCAGTATTTATAGTTATCCAGAATATGCTATTTTAAGAAAAATTAGTTTCTTTCAATTCGTCGAAAATATTGAAAATTTTATCAGTGTCAGTTGGTTCTTTGATTTATTTATTTCTCTCTCTTTAATAAGTGTCCAAATCAAAGAAACATTAAATTTGCAAAAAAACATAATTTCCTTTATTTTATCAATTTTAATACTTTTACTAACCAATAAAATCGTTGCTAATAACTTTTATAATTCTATTGCTATTTATAAAGTCTTTCCTTTTATTTTATTAGGATTTATCATTATTCTATTTTTATTATTATTTTTTAAAACTAAAAAAAGTTCATCAACAAATGAAACTATCAACAAAAAATAGACACACACAAAATATTCTTTAAAACCTAGTTGAGTTCTATGCTCAACTGTTTTTTATATTGCGATACAAAATAAAAATGACAAAAACCTACAAAAAATATTGACATTTACAATCAAAATCAATATATTTTTCTTTTTTAAATAGTAATGTTTCCATTTGCTCTACTAAGTTAGAACCAAAATAAAAGCATACACTTTTTTGTACGCTTTTATCTTACAATTTCATTTATCGTTACCTTGTTACTTTAAAAACTTATTTCGTTTCTTAGTATAATTAAGAATTACTACCGCCCCAACAACGCCACAAGTACCTAACAAAATTGGCACAATATTACCAGTTTTAGGGTTTTGTTTTATTTCTGTTATAATAGTAATCACTACATCACAATCTGGCATTATAAATTTTCCATCATTAAATTCTAATTTATTACCATTAACATAAGTAATACTAATTTCTGTATATTCACCTAATAAATCCTTTAAAATTATTTCATCATCTTCATAATATATTTTACTCTCAGTACTGCCATTAGTTTTATTGTTTATAGTAATAGTATGTTGTCCTGCATAATATAACATATATATCATCGCATGATCTGGATTAGAAGTATTGCCCTCCAAAGCGTTATTATATCCAGCGACAACAACATAATTCCCTCCATAAATTCTTAACTTTTCAAAATTCCAATATTCTTCTTTAGTTCCATCAAGATGATATAACTCATTTCCAGATTCATCATATACAAAAATTCCCAATGTCTTAGTTGAATAATTATCATTAGTTCCTTCATGTTTTTGTTTCAGTACGAAATAACTCTTTTCATCTACTGAAATAGAATTAAAATTATTTTTTTCACTAGCTGTACTTTCCTTATGCCACAACATATTACCTGAAGCATCCAACTTAACTATAACTGAATTATCATTCAAACTTCCCGCTGCCACTAAACTGTGATCGCTTGCTTCTGTAATATCATTAAAGTTATCGGCTGAAAAATCACTATTCCCATACTTAACCCAAATAACATCACCATTAGCATCAAACTTATATATTACTGCTTTTTTATTTTGATCTTTACCTACAGCCACAAAATTACCATCATAAGTTTTTACTACTGAACTAAAACCATTTTCATCAATAATATCAACTTCTTTTTGCCAAGTCACAGAAGTTAAATCAGCATTATATTTGACAATCAAAGCTTTAGTCTTACTTGCATTTTGTTTAGCACCAACAACTATGTATCCATCGCTTGTAGCAACAACATCATTAAATAAAATACTCTTATCGCCATTTTGCATACTGGTACCTTTATAATAATTTATTTTCTTATCGTATAAAACTATACTAGCTACTTTAGGCGATTGATTTCCACAATCTAGTGAATTACCAACAACCACATATCCATCACTTTTTTTATCTATTGCCTTAAACGCAATACATTCAGCACTACCGTTATATTCTTTTGAATATTCCGGATTAGGGGCAAGATTCGAATTTTCTTTCTCATCAATAAAATCAAATGTCGAAATTAAAGAAATTAACCCTTTTGTATCTTTTCTATAGCCTACAGCAACATACTTATCACCATCTACTACCACATCACGAAATACTCCACCAGAACCAACTGTAGAACCGCCTACAGCACCAGTTTGAGAATAGCTCAATTTTTTAGCACCAACTACTAATGGCATCATCAACAATAATGTCATTAATAGAACAATCTTTTTCTTCATATTAAAACTCCTTCTATATTTTCTATCCTACTTAATATTATCATAAAAAGTTAATTAATACAAACAAAATTTACCAAAATAAAAAAACCACCTAACGATGATTTTTACTTCTAGTTAAAGAAAAGGATTTATCACTCTCCAAATGAATTTCCGCATGTTGTTCTTGATTATCCCATGTTTTTAAATTACTCATATAAATATGTTGTTCTATACTACTAACTTTTTTTACATATTCTGCTTTTTTAGTTTCTTCTAACTCATCAAAAGACACTTCTTTATTAATACCAAAATTACCAGTGATTTCTTTAGCCAACATAATTAATTCCCAACGATCTTGAAACAATTCATCTTTATAATTATTTTCTAATATCTTAATATCACTCAATATTTGTTGAAATAATTCCTTTTCCGTAATGTTTCTTTCTTTTTTTAACATTTCTTGTTTCTTTGGTTCTACTACCAATTCCTTTTTATATTTATCTATACTAGCCAAAACTTCATTATATTTTTTACTAACATAATGATGCTTAACTCCTTGACAAAATACAGTTCCTAATAACGATATGGGAAATATAGTTTGAGCAACTCCTAACATAACAGGGTTCATTAATAAGTTAAATATTGGTAGTACGACACTTTGAACTAAAGCACAAGAACTTACTATTAAACCAATAAAGAAAACAACCTTAACAGTATCAATATTTTGCACTCTTTCACTATTTTCACCTATATAATTCAAGAAATCCTTTTTATTATCATTTAATACTTGATCTATTCTATTCGTTTTTTCTGGATCACTGTATAACTTAGCAACATCTTCCTTAGTACATTCTTCTTTAAATAATTTAGCAATCTTATTTATATCTTCATTATTTATTTTATTCATAAAAACTTCCTCTCTTTCGCGAAGGTTATTCTATCACATTTTCAAAAAAAAACCAAGTTTTTTTCTTGATTTTTTACTTCGTACTTAATTTTTCTTTAACTAATTTACTAATCTTTGACATATCAGCATTTTTACCAACTAATTTTTCATTTACAACTTTCATAACTTTGCCAATATCTTTCATACTTTCCGGATTAACTTCCATAAAAGTATCATCAACAATTTTTTCTAATTCGGCATCACTTAACTCTTGTGGTAAATACATCGCCAGAATTTCTATTTCTTTTTTTAAAGAATCTATCAATTCTACCTTATTATACTTCTCATATTCTTCTAAAGAATCTTTTCTCAATTTAACTTGTTTTTTTAAAACACCAGCTACTTCATTATCATCTAGTTCATGTTTCTTGGCAATTTTTTCTAACTGCAATGCACTTTTTAACATTCTCAACACAGATAATTTAAAAGTATCTTTCTCTTTCATCGCTGATTTCAAATCTTCATTAATCTTTTCGTACATTATCTATCCTCTATTTCTTTTATGAGAATTTTTAATTCCTTCTTTAATTTCGTTTCTTCTTCTAACACCAGGTTTTTCATAGTGTTTTCTTTTTTTGATTTCAGAAGGGACTCCACTTCTTGCAACTTTTGCTTTAAACTTTTTTAATGCTAAATCAACATTCCCATTTTGTACAACTACTTTTGTCATTTCCAGCCCTCCCTTCGTTTTTCATAAAATATTATAACAAAAGAGGTCCAGCTTTACAACGTTTTTTTGCCAAAAATCGCTAACTTATCCTAATTTCTGTAATAAAAAAGGTTATTTAAACCTTTTTAACAAGTATTTGATCCAAATAGCTTTCGCACAGTTGATCCCAACGCATAGCCAATATCATATATTGTACTTGCAATTCTTGATAACGAATTAAGCAAGGATACGGTCACTCCTCCACCTACTATTTGGCTTAATTTTTCTCCACTAAGTTTCATAAAATACTCCTATTTACAAGATTTACCATTAAAAAAACCTACAAAAAGTCCTGCTAAAAATACCCCAACTCCAGCTAATATGTACCAAGTCGTGACATTTCCACCATTAATATTTTCTAATTCACTCACTGATAATTTCACATCTACCTCCTAAAATAACCATTGTTTTATTTTTCTCCACACTTTTTGTCTATCATAATAAATATCTATTTTAATAATTTCATCATTAAAAAATTCCTTAGGACTTTCTAGCGCTACCAACTGATAATTTTCCATTGTTTCTTTATTAACCATCACTGGGCTAATATTTTTTACTATCAAATTATACTTTTTCTCATTTATTATTCCATACTCCATTTTCTCAATAATATCAGGGTTATTAATAGGTAATTTAATGTATATCAAATCTTGATCGACATAAAAATAAGTCGAATAGACTCGATAAACAGGAAAAAATAAAATGAGTATCAAAATAAAAATTATTTGTATGATAAACACTACTAAAATAAATTTTATTTTGACTGGTATATTAATTAAATAACTATAATTCATTGACATTTTCCTAAATCAATTTCTTGATCAAATATTTTTTTATATTTTTTATGACTAATAAAAATAATTGTTTTTTGCCAAAAACTATTTCTTAATTTTGTAATTATATCCATTTCCATCCCCATATCAACCTCACTTAAAGCTTCATCTAAAATAAGTATCTTAAATTGATTGAGTAAAGCTCGAGCTAATATAATTCTTTGTCTTTCACCACCAGAAATAGTCCCTTCTTCATCGCTAATAATACTTTCATATCGTAAAACTTTATTTTCTACTATTTGATCTAAATGACAAATCTCACACACATTTCTAAATAGTTCATTTGAAACTTCTCGATTAAAGATAATATTATTATAAATCGAATCTGTTTCCAAAGCTTCATTTTGTCCTACATACAAAATATTATTACGTACGGATTGCACACTTAAATCTTTAATATTAACATCACCAATCATCAGCAAACCTTGAAAATCACTAAGACATTTATTTAACATATGACAAACCGTGGATTTTCCACATCCACTTGGCCCCTTTAATAACACAAACTCTCCTTCTTTAATTTCAAAATTTAAATTAGTAAAAATTTGTTTAAGCGAATTATATTGATAACTGAGATTAACACCTTTAAGACTATAATTATTCAATACTTCTAATCTTCCACTTTTTTCAGGTATTATATTTAAAAACTCATTAACCTTAGTTAAGCTAGCTCTAAGCATACTTAACTTTGGTAAACCATCACCTATTTTTTTGATAAAACTTACATATAAATTTAAAATCATATTAAATGTTATCAAATGCCAAATATCTATTTTTTGTTTAAAAACCAACCAAATCCCCAAAGAAGTAGTCATAAAAAAATATAATTCATCGATTATATTTTTCAAAATACCTATCTTATTTAATAAATTTTTAAACTTAAACTCATCAAATAAAAAATTACATACTTTCTTTTCCATCTTCTTTAAAACAACATCTTCACAATTCATATTTTTTATACTAGATATCATTTTAACGCTCTCATATAAACTATTTAAACTATCATTAGCTAAACAAATATTGTTATATGCTTTTTTATAAATCACCTTATAGGTAAAAAAACAAATAAATAGATAAATTAAAGACAAGATAAATACACTCATAAATAAATAAAGATTGATATTTATAAGGATTATTAAGACCAAAGCTAACAATGTTAAATCTAAAACAATTCCACCGACAAATTCCACGAGAATCTGGCTAATACTGTTTAAATCCTCTACTCTAGCAACAATATCACCAGATTTTCGCGAAGTAATTTGTTCTAAAGGAAGTTTAAATAGATGACTTAAAAAATCACGATATAAAACACCAGAAACACTTTTATGAACATGATTTTCTAAATAAAGGCGAAAATTTCCCATCCAAATTTTACTTATCAAAAAGAAAAAGAATAACAAAAACAACCATTTGATATACCGATAATCATAAAAACCATTAATAACTCCCATCATAGTTTGTAGATAATATTCACCTATGATAGATAGAATAATAAAAAGCAAATTGACAATCATAATGATATTTATAATTTTCTTTTCTTGTTTATAAATATTTTTTAATATTTTGAATAAAGTAGTCTTATTTTTTAACACAACAATTTTCCGTTTAGGATAAAAAACAATAACTACTCCAGTCCAATCCTGCTTAAATTTTGCAAGACTTAAAACCTCCTTTCCTTTTGCAGGATCAATAATAGTTACTTTATTTTTAGTTACTTTTAAAATTAACACATAATGTGTATACCCATTTTTTAATTGTAAATGAGCAATCGAAGGCAATTGGGGTATATCACTTAGATTATCTAATTTTAATCCCATGGCATCAAAACCATATTTTTGCGCTGTCAAAACCATATTTAAAGCTGATGTTCCATTTTTATCAGTTTTAGCATCCATTCGCAACACTTCTAATGGTACAAAACCTTTATAATACTGAATAATCATACTAAGACAACATATTCCACAATCTTTTTCTTCTCTTTGTAAAACTATCTTCATCTATTCACCTCCTTCACTATATTTATTAGTTAAAAAGAAGGCTCGTTTAGATTTTTTTTAAAATTTTGATAAAAAAAGTTATTTTACTTTTTTATGCTTGAGTCTTGGTCGAAAAATAATTATAAAGCAAAGAATAATGATTAAAAAAGTGCCACCCCCAATTAATACACTATTGGGTTGTTTTTCATGATAAACATCTAAACTATCAGCCATATTTTCATAATTAAATACACTTTGTGTACTTTCTTTATTAACTAATAAAGTATAGGTATTCATATCTTTTTGACTACTTACTTCTAAATAAATAATATTTTCTCCCTCTACTAAATCTTCATTATTGATTATTTTAAGATTACTATCAGTAGACAATTCATAATTAAGAACCAAACTATCGACATCACTAGCAACATCAACAGTGTAAGTATCAATTAATGGATCAAAATCAATCGTCATAACACCATTTAAAACTTCCAAATTTAAAAGCACACTATCATCTCCCTTTATAGTGTGCTCTAAAACATTTAAATTATTTGTAGAAGTATCTCATTCATGACATACATATACATAGGATTTACGTAAATATATCCTCTTTTTTTAATCAATTCTTTATTTTTTAATAGTTTCTTCAAATCATAAACTTCCAACAAATTATAACCAAATTTTTCATAAAATTTTTTAATATTTATGCCGGAAAACTTTCTTAACCCCAGCATAAGTTCATAATCCATCGCTTCTTTATCTTTAATAATTTCTCTACTACTAACATAATTACCTAGTAAATAATCTTTTAAATTTTTAGTATTAGTATAACGAATACCATCTAGATAACCACTAGCCCCTAAACCAAACCCATAATACTCTTCATTATTCCAATACACTAAATTATGCAAACATTCATAGCCTTCAATTGCATAATTACTAATTTCATAATGATTAGCACCATCAAGCATATTAGTAATCAATTTATACATCTCATAATCTAATTCTTCTTCTATGTATGTAGTTTTATTGACATAAGCTTTGGTATGCTCTTCTAATATCAAACTATAAGCACTAATATGGGTAGGATTTAATTTACGAAACAACTCTAAATCTTTTTTCAAATCTTTTAATGTTTCACCTGGTATGGCATACATCAAATCCAAATTAATATTTTGAAATCCTTTTTTACGACACATATTCATTTTATATAATGCATCTTTAAAATCAGCTTGTCTTTCCATAAAAGCCAAATTTTTTTTATTAAATGATTGAATCCCAATACTAAGTCTATTTACTCGATATTTTTTTAATAAATCTAATAATTCTTCTGTAATATCCTCTAAGTTACACTCAAATGTAAATTCCTTTAACTCACTAGTATCCAAGACACTTAACATCCCCATTAATTTTTCAATTTCTTTTAAACTAAGGTAACTAGGCGTCCCACCACCGATATATATAGTTTCAATTTTATCTCCCATATATCGATCATTAATCTCGTTTTTTAATGCTTTAAAATAAGCATATACCCACTTTTCATTATATAAAAACTTACAAAAATCACAATAAGAACAAATATTATGACAAAAAGGAATATGTACATAAACGGCCTTAGCCATGGTACACTCTTTTTAATGTATTTTCTTTAAAAGATTTTTCACTCTTATCAATTAAAGAATAGTAATTAGCTAATAATTTTTTAATTTCTCTATTTTTTACTTCATAATTTATTTTGTTAATTTGTCGACGGTAATGCCCAGGATTAAAATTAAATAACAACCCCATTTCTTTTGTCGAAATCAAATGTTTGACTTGATACTTCATTAACATCATGATATTTTCTGTACTAAGAGATTGACCTGCTTTATGATTTTTCTTAAACTCATAAACTTTATAATCATAAATTTCTGCCAAAATATCCTTAACCTTTTGCCCATTATTATAAGCATCAGTCAACTTGGTATAAAATTGATTAAAATTAGCAATTGCTTCTTCTTGATTAATTACACCTGAATAAAATAAACGATTTAAAGAAGAAACACAATCAGCTTTTAACAAATAATTGCGCATTTCCCATTCTGTTTTACCAAAAATAACAGCTAAAGTCTCTAATTGTAAACCAAAAGTAAGTGCACAATTAGCAATAAAATTACTTCTTCGTGATGGCATTGGATACCATTCTCTTAATAAATTTTGATCAACTTTAATTGCTTTATTCAATACGTTTTCTTTAATTTTTTCTTTCATCATTCATCCCCCAAAACGGCTAAAAATGCTTCTTGTGGCACCTCAACAGAACCAACCATTTTCATTCGTTTTTTTCCTTCCTTTTGTTTTTCCAATAGTTTTCTTTTTCGTGAAACATCTCCACCATAGCATTTAGCCAACACATTTTTCTTTAAAGCACTAATATTTTCTCTAGCAATAACTTTAGAGCCAATACTAGCTTGAATAGGAATTTGAAACATTTGTCTAGGAATTAATTCTCTCAACTTTCCAACAATACTTCTTCCCTTTTGGTAAGCAAAATCTTTATGAACAATTACACTTAAAGCATCAACTATTTCTCCGTTTAATAAAATATCCATCTTTACTAAACTACTTTCTTTATAACCGTTTAATTCGTAGTCAAAAGAAGCATACCCTTTGGTCGTACTTTTCAAACGGTCATAAAAATCATAAACAATTTCCGCCAAAGGAATTTCATAGTGAACATTAATTCTCGTAGCATCTATATAATCTACAGCTTTATATATCCCTCTTTTATTTTGACACAGTTCCATAATTGCACCAATGTAAGTAGATGGAGCAATAATACTAGTATATATATATGGTTCTTCAATTTTCAATATTTTTGCTCGATCTGGCATTTTATTAGGAGCATCGACATCTACCACATCGCCATCAGTTAAAGTCACTTTGTAAACAACACTAGGACTAGTAGCAATAATATTGATACCAAATTCTCTTTCAATTCTTGTAATTACGACATCCATATGAAGAAGTCCTAAAAAACCAATACGAAAACCAAATCCCAAAGCTTCACTAGTTTCTGGTTCAAAATGCAAGGCTGCATCATTTAGCTTTAATTTTATTAAGGCTTCTTTTAACTCTTCATAACGATTAGGTTCTGTTGGAAAAATTCCAGAAAATACCATTGGTTTCATTTCTTTATACCCTTTTATAGGCATAACATCTTCATTTCCTAAAACAGTTATAGTATCTCCCACACTTACGGTACTAATATCTTTAATCGCTGCACAAACATACCCTACTTCTCCACTTAGCAATTCTTTATATTTTAATTCTTTTGGGGTATGAACTCCCAACTCAACTACTTCAAAAGTGCTACCACTAGCCATCATTTTAATTTTATCACCAAGCTTAATTTTACCATCCACTACTTTAACTAATAAAATAACGCCTCGATAAGAATCAAAATAAGAATCAAATATCAAAGCTCTCGTAGGCTTAAAAACATCTATCACCGGTTCTGGAATTCTTTCAATCACCGCTTTTATAATATCTTCAACACCTTCACCTGTCTTAGCACTACATAAAATTATTTCATCTTCTTTAAAACCTAAGACATCTACTAATTCTTTAGTTACTCGTGGAATATCTGCATTTGGTAAGTCAATCTTATTAATAACTGGAATAATTTTTAAGTCTTGTTCCATCGCCAAGTACAAATTAGCTAAAGTTTGTGCCTCAATTCCTTGAGCAGCATCGACAATTAATAAAGCTCCTTCACAAGCCGCCAAACTTCGTGAAACCTCATAAGAAAAGTCGACATGACCTGGAGTATCAATTAAATTAATTTTATAGTCTTCACCGTTATAATGGTATTTAAGCCTCACTGCATTTAACTTAATTGTTATACCTCTTTCTCTTTCTAGATCCATATTATCTAGAATTTGATCTTTCATCTCTCTTTTTGATAAAGCTCCTGTAATTTCCAAAATTCTATCTGCTAACGTACTTTTCCCATGATCAATATGGGCAATAATTGAAAAATTACGTATATGTTCTTTAGCCACAGTACATCACCCAGCTTTTATTTTAACATAACACTTAAAAAAATAAAACCTTAATTGCATCCCAACATCCACTAAAACATTTTGTAATAATATCAATGATTGCCTGAGCAACATTTTCTCCTGTTTTCGTAAACTTATTACTATAATCGACATCTTCATTTTGAATATAAGTATTAATATCTACTGTCTTTCCTTCCAAAACATCTCTTTCAAAATCCCTAATAGCTTCATCTGTCAAAGCCACTTTATTACTAACTTGGGCTTCATAATAACCACTTACAGAAGCTATGTATAATCCCAAAAAGATAATTATTAAAACAATCATAATTTTTTTAAACCAATTATTTTTCTTTTTCATTAGTATCCCTTCAAATAATCATATAAAACTTGAGCTACTATTTTTAAACTATTATTAACTTCCTCTATGTAATTATATTGTCCCCCTACTTCAATCAATATTGTATTAGGATTAAAATCTTGATTATACTTACCATTTACTCCTGGTCCTTTTTTTTCTAACACCCCTCGACTCAATCCTGGTTTTATTTGTTTTAATCTTTCATTTAAATTTTTAGCCAAATCTAAATTAGCTTGATAATTTTCGTGCTCTAACCCAACTACGAATAAAACTTTAGCATATTTAACACCATTATCTTCCAAAACCGTTCGTTCATAACTGGCAGAATCACGATGTAAATCTATAAAAAAATTAAGCGTATTATTATTTTGATAAGCATTTTCTAACAACATGCGACTAGCCTTATAACTATAACCATATTTCCAACCATTAGCATTTAAAATATCTACAATACTATTTTCTTCAACTATTACGCCAATTCCTAAATCTCGTAAATATTCTCCTAAAATATGACTTCCTAAATAAACAGTATTATTGATATTAAAAGTATCCAAAAAATTGCTACGATATCCTTCCGTTTGATGTGTATTAAAAATATAGACCACTGGATCTAATTGTTCCACATTACTTTTAGTATTAACTACCGGTGTCGTTATATCAAGTTCTGTACCACTATTAAATTTATCAATACCAAAAGAATACTTTAACAAAAACTCAGTACTAGTCATATTACTTAGATCCGCTAAACTATAAGTACTCATCGAATCATTTACTAAATAATCTAAATATAACGAGTTATCTACTTGTATATTTAATGAATTATAAAGTATTTTAAAAGTAAGCCAAAAAGAAAGCCCTAAAATTCCCAAAATAATTATTAATTTCACCAATTCAATTTTTACATTTTTTCTTAAATTCATTCTTTTTTTCATATCGATCCCAAATTAATTATATAATGACACTAATACAAAATATGTCGAATAACCAGACTAGGAAATTATTTTTATTTGTTTTATAATAGTAACGGTGATATTAAATGGACAACATTTTAAAATATATTCAGGCAAACAAAGATTTAACCTATCAAGAAAAAGCTTTTAATGAAATAGATGCTCTCATTTATTCTCTACTTCCATATATTGATTTTCGTGGACTAATTAATCATCCAACGACAATTAAAAATGCTTATGAACGTTTAATTAACAAATTCAGTCTTAAAACGAAAGATAAATTTACCGAAAAAAACAAAAGTTTATTGAAAGCTTTAGCCACATCTAAACGTTTTCAAAACAATATTATAGATTCTTACGCTTGCATTGAAAGTAAAACCACACAATTTGGAGCCATTACAATTAAAGTACCTCATCTATTTAAATTTATTGCTTTTGAAGGTACCAATGATTTAATCGTCGGTTGGGAAGAAAACTTTATGATGAGTTATCGCTATCCCATACCAGCTCAAATTCAAGCCACTAAGTATTTAAAAGAAAACATCAAGTTAAATGATTTATTAATCTACGTCGGTGGTCACTCTAAGGGAGGAAATTTAGCCATGTATGCCCTTATGGAAGCCAATTTTTTAAATCGTTATAAAATTGCTTATGCTTTTAATTATGATGGTCCTGGATTTGCCAAAGAGATTGTAAATAGCCATAAATATCAAAAAATTAAAGAGAAAATTCGGGCTTATTATCCTGAAGAATCTTTAATTGGCATGATTTTAAATAATGATGGCCCCAAAAAAATTATCAAAAGTAACGCTTTAGGGATCTATCAACATAATGCTCACTCATGGTTAATTCAAAACGACAAATTCATTGAAACAACATTATCTCCTAATTCTTTAGCTTTTCATCAAAAAATAGAACAAATCTTTCAAACCATTCCTCAAAATAAACGACAAAGCTTTTGCCAAACATTCTTTAAAATATTATACAATTCCGGATACACGTTAAAAAGTGAATTAAACGGAATTCATCTTACTAAAACAATCAGTTTAATCAAAGAAACTACTAATTTAACGAGTGATGAAAAAAAATTACTAATTGAAATAATAAAAACTATTCTTATAAACAATCAAGATAAAATAACGAAATAGCGTACAAAATTTACAAAATGCCTTGCTTATTATGAAAAATTTTGTTAAAATTAGTAAGAAATGAGGAAGGAGCAAAGATTATGCCAAATATTAAAAGTTCAAAAAAAGCTGTTAAAGTAATTGCTAAAAAAACAGATAATAATCATGAACTAAAAATGCGTGTTCAAAACCTTATTAAAAACTGCGAAAAGGCTATCGCCGCTGACAATGTTGAAGAAGCAAACAAATTGAACAAAGATATTCAAAAATATACAGATAAAGCAGTTAGTAAAGGTTTAATCAAGAAAAATACTGCTGATCGTCAAAAATCTAGATTGACACAAAAAATTAAAAATATGAAGTAACAATTGTTTACTTTATTTTTTTTTGCTATTATATAAATAAAGAGAGTGATTAATTTTAATGAAAAAAATGGTTATCCCCATATGTTGTTTATGTATTTTAATAGTATCTATTGCCTTTATGAATCCCATCACGGATAAAATTGTCAATATAATTGAAAAAGAGCCTCAACTGGTACTAAAACCTTTAAATAACTATACTAAAAATAAAGATTATTTATATGTTCAAAGAAGTACTGATTATATTCCCTATTCTTTTCAAGATGTTTTAAATATTTATTACACTGTGATTGATAATGGATGGAGCACTTTTACTTTTTATTGTCCAGAGGAATATCAAAATTGTGTCGAAGATGCAACTAAAATTAGTGGAGATGAATTAATTCTTACTCATTTAAATAATTATGTTCACCCTTTTAATAGTTTTACAAATATTAAAAGTACAATTAATGATTCAGGAGAAATAACCTTAAAAATTAATTACTTATATACACCTGAAGAGATTTTAGCCATTGACAATAAAACGGATGAGATATTAAGTACTCTTATCACTGATGATATGGAAGATTACGATAAAATCAAAGCAGTTCATGACTACATTGTCAATCATGCTAAGTATGATGTTGAAAGAAATGAATCTAAAACCAGCAATTATAAATCATATAATGCCTATGGTCCGTTATTTGAAGGTTTTGCAACTTGTAATGGTTATACAGATTTAATGGCTATCTATTTAACGAAATTGGGCTACGATAATTATAAAATAGCAACGACACCAGATGAAATCAGTTATTCAGCAACAGGTCATATTTGGAACGCTGTTAAAGTAAATGATGAATGGTTACACATCGATCTTACTTGGGATGACCCAGTTAGTAGTGATAACAAAGATTACTTATTCCACACCTACTTTTTAGTAACTACAGAAGCCATGCATGAAGCTGATAAAGGCGAAACAGTTATCGAAGAACACAATTTCAATAAATTATATTATTTAGAATTTAACTAGAAAAATTTTCTAGTTTTTTGTTTTAAAAAAAAGTAATTAACTAATAATTTTAATTACTTATCTACGGACAGTTTTTTAAAAATAAAAAGTTGTAAAATAATTAAATTTATTCTACAACTTTAAATATAGTTGGTATACCCCTTGTTCTATGTCTATTAGCTGAATCAATTGGATCATTCAACATATCATAAGTAGCACTATCTCCACTGCCATGTTTTTCTACCATAACACTCGAAGTACCACCATCTAAATTAGCCGCATTAACTGCACCATACCTTTGCATTATTTCTACTAAATCAGCCATTGTTGCCCCTTTAGTACGATTATAATTACTATCAATAACTAAGAACAATACAATACCATCTTTTCTTTGACCAATCGCTGTACGGGCAGCAACACCCCATCCACCATTACCTTTAACAAATGATGGCTTACCATTAACAATTAAGAAAGGCGCCATTGTAACAGCATCACGAACTCCTTCATCAATTAATTTTTGTGCTGAAGTACTTTGTTTTAAAACCAAAGTATTATCTTTATTAAAGCCAATTACACCATAAGCTCCACCAATATTTTCATTGGTAATAATTTTACCATTACTAATGGTCACCCCTATAGGATCAGCACCCTTACTACTTTGTCCAGGATCTTTAAATCCTCCACCATTTATAGTTAATACTGAATTTTGTTCCTTAGCCATATCATATATATATTGACCACTAGTATGTAACCATTTAGAATAACCAACACTAATTTTACTAGCATCATAAACCGCTGCCAAATAAGCTTTTACCCCATTAACTTCAAAAGTAATTACTTTATATAAATCATTTTTGTTACGTTCTAAAATTTGTTTTTCATATTCATTAGCATAATGAATCGTTTCTTTATGATCTATCAAACTAGCATCAGTCTCTGCATCTCCAGCATCAATATAATTGTCTCCTAAAACTGTATTAATTTCATCTGTACTGTAAAACCATTGACATAAATATTGATGTGACATCGTCCCCATCGCCGTCGTAATTAACCAATTGCGAAAAGTATCAATTGGGCCATATAAAATAAACAAAAAACCAGAACAGCCTAAAATATATAAACTAATAAATAAAGATACTACTATTAATTGCCACTTTTTAAAGTTTCTACGCCATTTCTTTTTTCTTACTAATAAAATACCCACCAATAACAATATTAAACTTAAAATACCTATACCAATAACTATATACCAAAGTATCTTTTTAACCAACAAATTAGAATGTATACCAATAACACCAAATACTATAGAAGTAAATAAAAAAAACAAACTCCCCCAAATAAATATAACCCCTAATTTTTTCTTATTATGCATAAAATTTCACCACACAACCATATTTATATCACAAATTAATTATCCTGACAACTAGAAATAAAATTCTCTACTTCTTTAATTGTCAACTCAAAATTATCATAATTAACGTTAAACCAATTAATATTCATTTTATTATTAAACCATGTATATTGTCTTTTAGCATAATGTCTACTATTTTTCTTTATTAAATTAATAGCATCTTCTAAAGATATTTCTTGTTTCAAATAACTAATAATTTCTTTATAACCAATCGCTCTTTTTAAAATACTACTATCTGGATATTTATGATATAACTCTTCAACTTCTTTAATTAACCCTGTATCGATCATTTTATCAACTCTTTTATTAATAATATCATAAAGATTAGATCTATCGGTGGTAAGTCCTATAAAAATAGTATCAGGATATAATAACTTTGGTTCTACATAATTACGACTTTTTTTAATAAATCTTAACAAACGCACTCGATTATTTTTATCTATTTGACAATTTTCATCTTTTGCTAAAGCTAATTGATATAACTCTTCATTACTTAAATCATCATAATCATTAGAATCTATATCCTCTAAAAATCGATAATCATATAACGCTGCACAGGCATACAAACCTGTACCACCCACTAATATTAAATTTCGATCTTTATTATTATCCAAGATATCTCTCACATCTTTTTGATAATCTTTAACTGTATATTCATCTTTAGGACTTTTAAGATCAAATAAGTAATGATTAATACCTTCTTTTTCTTCTTCTGTCACTTTAGCACTACCAATATTTAATTCTTGATAAACTTGAACAGCATCACAATTAATAACCCAAGCATCTAACCACTTAGCCAATTCTATACTCATTTTTGTTTTACCAACACCTGTTGGTCCCAGTATTACAACTTTCATAACTCCTCCGTTTTTATCCTATTATAACATTTACTAGGTACTTTTTAAATGCTATAATCATATCAGGAGGAAAAATATGCAAAATATAAATACTAGTTTTATTAAATATAACAATATTGAAATAATTAAGGAAGATAAACAAGAAACGATTGGCAAATGTGTAATTACTGATAACTCTTTAAATCCCTTTGGTATTGTTCATGGTGGTTTAATTTTTTCATTAGGAGATACTGTTATGGGTGTACATGCTAATATATTAGGAGGAAAAAGCTTAACTTTAAATGCTTCAATAAATTATTTAAAACCTAGTACAGGTAGTTTTTTAATTGCTAAAAGTACTGTCATTAAAAAAGGCCATAAAACTTGTATCTTAAACACTAATATTTATGATTCAAATGATGTTTTAATCGCCATCATGAATTCCACATATTTTTATATTTAACTATGGAAGCAATCGGTATAATTTGTGAATATAACCCATTTCATAATGGACATATTTATCACATAAAAAAAATTAAAGAACTCTACCCAGACGCTATAATTATATTAGTTTTAAATGGTTATTTCTTAGAACGAGGAGAAATTTCCTATTTATCAAAAGAAGCCAAAACCCAAATTGCTTTAGAAGAAAATATAGACATAGTTTTAGAATTACCTACACTTTATGGTACTCAATCTGCAGATACATTTGCTAAATATGCACTCACTATTTTAAATAATTTTCATATTTCCAAACTTATTTTTGGTAGTGAATGTAACGATATCCAACTTCTTTTGCAAATAGTAAATATGCAGCAAAATACACAATATCAAGAAGAAGTAAAATCATATTTAAATCAAGGATTTAACTATCCAACTGCCCTTGCCAAAGCTACCAACATATCATTTTCTTTTTCCCCAAATGACTTATTAGGAATTTCTTATATATCGCAAATAAAACAAAACAATTATCCTATCACACCCATTACAATAAAAAGAACCAACAGTTATCATGATACTATTAGTAATAATACCATCATCAGTGCTAGTAATATAAGAAATAAATTAAAACATAAAGAAGATATAAAAAAATATTTACCTGCACTTTCTAGTAAATTACTTAAAGAACCTAATCACCAACTGTACTTTTATTTATTAAAGACAAAAATTCTTACCGACAAACACTTAAATGAATATTTAGATGTCGATGAAGGGATCGAATATAGATTGCAAAAATACATTAAAAAAGCTAATACTCTTGAAGAATTCTTAAAATTAATTAAAACCAAAAGATATACTTACAATCGTTTAAACAGAATGTTCATCCATATTCTTTTAAGTATTCCTAAAAATTACTCTCAAGAATTAAGATATACAAAAATATTAGGTTTTAATACTAAGGGACAACAATATCTTAAGCAAATAAAAACAACTATTCCTACTACCCCTGATATCAATTCTTTAGAATATAAGACGGAACTGAATGCTAGTATCATCTATGACATACTTACTCACACTAATTCTTATAATTATGAAAAACAAAAGAAGCCAATAATTAAACATTGACTTCTTTTACTTTATTTATAACAAAGTTTTTAGTATCTTCAAAATTCATATTCAATATAACGCTAAATTCATCACACAAATATTTTTCAGCTCTTTTTAAATATTCATCGTCTTTATCACTAATTTTTTTATTATTTAATAAACGTGCTTGATTTCTTAAATATGCTGTCTTAATCACTTTAATCAAATCTTCATGTTTACCATGCGCTAATAATTCTTTATAAACATTCTCTAAAGTTTTATCCTTACTTGGGATTACTTCAATACTTGGAATTAAATCTAACAATTCTTCCATTTCTTCTTTAGATATTATTTTTCTCAACACTTGAGAATCCTTTGGTATATGATATTTTATCGAATCATCACTAATCGGCACCAACTCATAAATACCATTTTCTTCCTTTAGTATTTCACATACTTCCTTACGATAAACAATATAACTTTTCATAAATCCCCCAAAAAAACTATGAAAGTAATTTTCTTTCATAGTTTTATTATACCAAACTTTTACAATTATTTCTAACTAAACTTGCATTAATTCTTGACATTTTTTATTAATTTCTTCATCTACTAACTTATTATATTTAGTTATTAATTCTTGAACATTTTCTAATTCCATTTTTTCTTCATCCATAGGTAATTCCAAAGTTTTAATTTGATTATTAGCATCTTGACGAATATTACGTAAAGCAACTTTGGCTTCTTCTCCTACTACTTTTGCTTGTTTAACATATTCTTTTCTTCTATCTTCCGTTAATTCAGGAATAGTTAAAATAATCATTTCTCCATTATTAGTAGGAGCAATTCCTAAATTAGCTTCATGAATTGCTTTTTCAATATCTTTTAATGCACTTCGATCAAATGGTTTAATAAACAATTGCCTTGCTTCTGGCACAGTAATATTAGCAATACTTTGAATTGGTGTTAAACTACCATAATAATTAACCATAATACCATTTAGCATCGCTGGATTAGCTCTACCTGCTCTAATATTTAATAATCTATTTTTTAAGCTCTCAATCGCATTAACCATCTTTTTTTCTGTACTATCCATAATTTCTCCTCACTTAAATTTCTATACTATCATTATAATTAATTTTATTAGATATTACAATAAAATTTAACATCAATTTACCATTTTTACTGACACTTAAAGCTTTATTAACTCCATAATCACTACTTTTTAAGTTATTAAGAGTTTCACTAATATTTATTACTTGTTCTTCACCATCAAGTACTTGTGTATTATTTAATCTTTTTTGTACGCTTTCATAAATAGTATCCTCACTAACCCCAAAACTATCTAATAATTCTTGATTAGTTAATAATTCACCAGTTTTTTTATTTACAACATAACTTTTAATACTTTTTATTTTACTTCCAACTCCACAAGTATAATCATAAGTATTTACAACCAGACTAACATAATCATTAAAAGTATTATCACTATATTCTCTATATGTAAAAGAATATAAATTATTATCACATGTCGTTCCTTCAGGTAATTCTTGATTTGTATAATAAGCTTTCGTATTACTAATTTCATTTAACTCTTGATGTAATTCAGCATTAATATTTTCTAATCCCTTAAAATTTAAAACAGCATCTTCTTTATATATTTCATCAATAATTTCTTCACTATTTTCATAATAGACATAATCTTTAGTACTATCAATTCTCATATCATTGTCATCATTTACTACCGTTGTCCCAGTATGATTTTCATGTGTCATATAATCCATCAAAAAATAACCACCAACTACAAATAATAAGATAATCCCCCCCAAAAAACAAACGCCTATAATATTTTTTGTATTTTCCATAAACAACCTCATTTTTTCATATATTCATTAAAGACAGTTCTTAATTCATTTTCTTTATTTTCTGTTACCACATTATTCCAATAAGAACTTGGAGTCATAGTACCTTTCACAAAGCTTGTCGTACTATCATACATAAGAACTTTATCATTACTTACCACTAATAACGTAGGAGCATAAATTTCACCAACTCCTTTATCATTATAAGTCACATAGTTTTTTAACTTAGCTACAATATCTTCATAAGTACCATTATTATCAGCTCTATTTTTAGTAAAATCATAATAGTATATTTCCGTAATACCAGCCTCTTTCGCCACCTTATTTACAATGGAAGCATAATAATTTACCCATTCATTTTTCGTACCAAACAAGACTATTCCTTTTTTTCCACTTGCCACCATTCTAGCTTCAGTGGCATTTACATAAGTAAAAACATTGTCTTCACTAACTAAATTAAAATCTTGAGCAAATTTTTTATTATCACTAATATCATGAGAATAATCTTTAGCCCCTAAATAAATAAACATATAAATTAGAAACAAAAAAAGAATTGCATAAATAACCATTTGCCATTTATTTTTAAACATATGTTGATTCTTTATATAAATTTTTTCTTCTGCCATTTAAATACATCTCCATCTTTATTTTACCAAATAAAGTCTTTTTTATAAAGATTAGTCCCTTCGATTTGTAAATTATTTGTCAAAAAAACAAGCCTTACGCTTGTTGAAAATCTACTAGTACATATTTTTCATCTATTAGTTTATAGGTATAAGTAAATTTAAAGAAATCGTTTTTATTTTTGGTAAAAGCATCACTTAAATATGCTGCATCAGTTAGATTATCAGTTTCTTGATCATAATTTAAAACTCTTTTGATATTTTTATTATTAGTAACTGTTGTAGGTCCAACAGTATCAGTCACAGCATATAATCCATAATAAGTTAATACTACACTATCATCTTTATAATCTATAGTATCTAATTTATAGTTATATATTTCCGTTCTATCTAAATCCACTAAAACATCAGTAGGAATTGTATCTTCATTATAAACAAATGCTTTATCATTTTCATTATACTTAAATAAACAAACTTCATCATCTTCGCTAATAAAATAATTTTCACCCTTAAGACCAAAATCGCTACCAAAATATTTATTTAAATTTTTCTTCAAATCCTCTAATTTTTTATTTTCTAAATCATTTTCAATACCATCATAACCTAAAATACCTGCCAAATACAATTTATGATTATTAGATATACTATTTAAATAATCATCTAAATTTTTATTATCACTTTTTAAATAATTATATAAAATATTGTTTACAGCAGTTGGATAACTTACCACAGTAAATTCTTTAAAAGTATCATTTTCCTTATCTTTCGATTCATCTTCTTTTTCATCAGTTTTAACTGTTTCTGGTTTCTTATCAGTCATTTTAGTTCCTAAATAAAAACATCCTCCACCTGCTAAAACAATGCAAAATATCACCACTACAGTCATAAACAACGATTGATGTTTATTCATTTTTACCACTCTCCTATTCATATTAATGATATCAAAATACTATAAAAAAAGCAACATACAAAATGTATGCACACTTTCTATAATTGTTTAAAATCAGTTAAAACGTACTTATTATCTACTAATTTATAAGTATATTCAAATTTAAAGAAATCATTTTTATTTTTAGTAAAAGCTTCTTTTAAATAATATTCATCAGTTAATCCATCTGTTTCTTGATCATAATTCAATACTCTCTCAACATTTTTATTATTAGTAACTGTTGTAGGTCCAACATCACCTGGCATAGCATATAATCCATAATAAGTTAATACTACACTATCATCTTTATAATCTATTGTATCCAATTGATAGTTATATACTTCAGTACTATCTAAATCAACACCAATACAACCGGCCGGAGCATTATCATTATATATAAAGCTTTTTGTATTTTCATCATATCTAAACAAAGGTTCTGCATCACTTTTAATATCATAAAAATCTTCACCTTTAATATCTAAATCACTACCAAAAAATTGAACCAAATTTTGCTTTAAACTGCTAAAATCTCTATTATCTAAAATACCTGCCAAATACAACTTATAATTATTAGATAAATTATTCAAATAATCAACAAAACTTTTACCATCACTTTTTAAATAATTATATAAAATATTGTTTACTGCCGATGGATATTCTACCACCGCAAATTCTTTAGAATTTTCGTTAGTATTATTTTTAGATTCATCATTCTTTTCATCAGTGTTAACTGTTTCTAGTTTCTTATCAGTCATTTTAGTTCCTAAATAAAAACATCCTCCACCTGCTAAAACAATGCAAAATATCACCACTACAGTCATAAACAACGATTGATGCTTATTCATTTTTCCCACTCTCCTATTCACACCAATGATATCAAAATACCATAAAAAAAGCAATCTTTACAGATTACTTTAGTTACCTTTTACTTGGTTCATTACTTCTTCAGCAAAGTTATCATTACGTTTTTCCATACCTTCGCCAACTTCATAACGTACCATTTTAATTATTTCTCCACCGTTGTTAGCAACATATTTAGAAACAGAAATATCACCATCTTTAATAAATGCTTGTTCAGCTAAACAAACTTCTTTATAGAATTTTTTAATTCTTCCTTCAACCATTTTTTCAGCTATATCTTGAGGTTTTCCTTCATTCATAGCTTGTTCTTTTAAAACAGTTCTTTCATTTTCTAAAACATCTGCTGGAACTTCACTAGGAAATACATATAAAGGTTTCATTGCAGCAGCTTGCATTGATACATCTTTAGCAACATCTTCACTAGCACCTTTAACTAAGGTTAATGCAGCAATCTTACCTCCCATATGAATATATGAACCAAATTCTTCATCTTCAGTTTTTTCTAAGATTTCAAATCTTCTTAAAGATAATTTTTCACCAATCTTAGCTGTTTTATTAATAATTAATTCTCCAATAGTACCTTCTTCAGTTTGAAGTTCTTTAGCTTCATCAACTGTATTAACATCACTTTTAACTAAAGTATTACCGATTGTATCAATCATCGCTCTAAACTCTTCATTTTTACTAACGAAGTCAGTTTCACTATTTACTTCTAATATAACAGCTTTATTTCCTTCAATATAAATATTAGCAAGACCTTCTGCAGCAATTCTCGATTCTTTTTTAGCAGATTTAGCAATTCCTTTTTCTCTTAAATAATTAACAGCTTCATCCATATTACCATTAGTTTCTGCTAAAGCTTTTTTACAATCCATCATTCCTGCACCAGTTTGTTCTCTTAGGTCTTTAACCATACTTGCAGTTACTTCCATAATTATCCTCCTTATTTACTTAAATTTTCAATTAATTCATCTTTTTTCATAGTTGAATAACCTTTAATACCAGCTTCTTTAGCTAATTTTTTAAGGTCAGCTAATGTCTTAGTTTCAAGTTCATCAGCTTTTTCCATTTCTTTAATTTCTTCTAAAACAGTTTCATCAACTTTTACGTTATCTTTATTTTCACTTTTCTTTTCTTTTACTGTATCTTTTTTATCATCTTCAGTAACATAATCATCCATAGGTAAATCATTTGCTTCACAAATAGCATTTGTTAAAACACCAAGCATAACTTTAATTGAACGTACTGCATCATCATTACCTGGAATTACATAATCAACGTCATCTGGATCACAGTTAGTATCAACTACACCAAATACTGGAATATTTAATTTTCTAGCTTCCTTAATTGCATTATATTCTTTTTTAGGATCAACTATAATTAATGCTTGTGGAAGTTTATCCATTCCCCGAATACCACATAGAACTTTATTTAATTTTTCATATTCTTTTTTAAGACCAATAACTTCTTTTTTAGGAAGTAAATCAAATGTTCCATTTTTTTCCATTTCTTCGATTTCTTCAAGTCTTTTAACTCTTCTTCTAATAGTTCTAAAGTTTGTAAGAGTTCCACCTAACCATCTTTCAGTTACATAGTAAGAATTACTTCTTGTTGCTTCTTCTAAACAAACTTCTTGTGCATGTTTTCTAGTTCCTACAAATAAGAACTTTCCTCCATTACTGGCAATATTCTTCACTTCTTCATATGCCACTTCTAAACATGCTCTTGTTTTTTCTAAATCGATAATATAAATATCATCTCTAGATGTAAAAATATACTCTTTCATTTTAGGATTCCATCTTTTGGTTTGATGTCCAAAATGAACTCCAGCTTCTAATAAATAACTCATAGAAACTACTGCCATAAATTATTCCCTCCTTTGTTTTAACTTCTTGATACTTCTACTTACCATAACACCCTTCTTCAGGCACTCGTTATAATAATCCATATCAATGATTATTTTTTTGCATTTACAGCACTTTAAATTCTACCAAAAAAGTGCTTGTTTTACAAGCACTTTGTTCATTTTTTTACAAATTAGTTTATTTTTCAAGAAAGTAAATAAGGTGAACTTTTAGTACCATCTCCACCCACACTTTTAATTGAATCTTTCAAATAAAAAGTAGGTCTTACTAAAGCTGCAGTATTACACTTCATATATCCAATGCCACCTTGCTGACCAATATATATATGCCTTACTCCATCTTCAATTTCAACTCTAGGTGTAATCAAACTTTCAAATGACAACCCCATGCTTATCCATTTATTATCTTCGCTATAAAAGTCATCTACCACTGTCCAAGAATTTTTTTCAGCGGTAAACATATAATCACTCATATACATTAAGCCAATCTTAGCAACATATACTTCATTAGATGCAGGGCTCGCTACTTCGTCGGCATACAGGTTGGCAGGTGTAGTAACATAACCATAAATACTAAATCCTTCATCAATCTTAAAACCTCCAACAATCCAAGTATGTTCAGCTATCATATCACGCCATTTTGAACCAAGATTATTAAGATAATTAGTGTTCAAATTAATCGTATTTAATTTACTATTTTTCCATGCATTATCATTAGTATCATTACTATAAACATACATTCCTAACTCACCAGTGGAATTACTTCCTTTATATTGTGGTACATAACCACCTGTAGTATCTGAATCCGTATCATCTTTATATTGTTCTTTATAATTACCATCTAATCCTAACAAAGTAGACTTAGCATACTCATATTTAACCAATTTTATATTATTTCCAAAAAGACCAATAATACGATACAAATAATCATCTGGACAACTACCGTCATTGGAATCATAACCAAAACAAACAAAGTTATTGGTAGTTTCATTAGTTCCAGAATATCTATAAGAACCATCACCCGCTCCATTTTCTAAAGTACTATCATGCAAATATAAATTATTTTCCCCTTGGGTTCCAGTATATTGTGACTTTATTAAACTAGCTAGTGTACTATCTTTACTTTTAGCATCTTTCGTTATTTCTAATACTGCCTTTAATCCATGTCCAGCATTTTGTGATTGATCACTATCTAAATTTACTAACGTTAATACTACATTCCAATTCTCTATCTTTGTTCCTGTTGATACTATTTCATGATTATCTACTATCGTAAATAACCCACTTTTATCTGTAACATCAAATCCACTTATTCCATTGACAGTCACATATTCTAGTCCATTTACTTTAGTTACAGGATTTCCATCTGGATCAGTTACCGTTAATATTAATTCTGCTGTTTTATTTTCAGTTGTATATATAAAACTATTTTCTTTAATATCTAGATACACATAATAATTTGCTTTAGCATTATTTGTACTATTATTAGCTCTTAATTCTGCTTTGGCATACGTCGATCCATCCCTATTTCCCATATCTTTACCAAAAGTAAATTGATCAGCAGTTATATTTATTTCTTCTCCAGTTGACAATATCAAGACATCAGTTGTAGCTGTTTTAACACTTACATCTGCTTGTGATGATGAACCACCTTGAGCCACAAAATACGCATAAGTTGCCCCGATTACAACCAGTATCAACGTTAATACTGTCACTATCGATAAAACAAGTGTTTTCTTATTGTCCAAATTAATTTTTTTCATAAATAAAAAGCCTCTACCTTTCTAGAAGCCTCTACCTTTCTAGAAGCCTCTACCTTTCTAGAAGCCTCTACCTTTCTAGAAGCCTCTACCTTTCTAGAAGCCTCTACCTTTCTAGAAG